>JAJXTZ010000224.1 GCA_021783355.1 bacterium
CCCGCGGCGAGAACCGGCGCGGGGACGACCGCCGCCGGGGCCAGGCCGGCGACGCCGGCCGGCGCGGACGGCGCGCCCCAGGCCGCCGGAAGCTCCACGCGCGCGACGACCGCGCCGGAGGGGGTGCACGCCAGCACCACGGCCAGGGCGGCGAGGAGTCGAGGTCTCATGTTCCGTGGAAAGGATAGCCGCGCGCCGCCCGGACGGCAGGGGCCTTGGGCCCTCCCACGGGGGGGTCTTTAGGCCCCGAGGCGGCGGACGATCTTGGACGGGGAGGCCGCGCCCTTGACCAGGACCAAGGCCTTGGCCGGACAACCCAGGGCCCGCGCCAGCAGTCCGAGCGCGGCGGCGTTGGCCAGGCCGCGCTCGGCGGGCGCGCGCACCCAGGCTTCGTAGGCGTCGGGTCCGCGCGCGCTCAGCCGATCCTCGCGCGCGCCAGGGTGGACCTTGAGCCGGACCAGCGTTGCGCCCGCCATGCGCAGAGTCTATACTATCGCCGTGAAGGCCGCCAGGATCCTCATCGTGGACGACGACCGCCCCACCGCGGAGATCGCCGCGCGCTTCCTGAAAGGACGCGGGCACCGCATCGCCGCCGCGGGCAGCGCGGAGTCCGGCGCCGCGGCCCTCGCCGGCGGGGCGTTCGACCTGGTCCTGCTGGACGTGGTCCTGCCCGGCAAGACCGGGCTCCAGGCCCTCGCCGAGTTCCGCACCCTCACCAAGGCCCCGATCCACGTGATGAGCGGGAACAACGACGAGGACTCCCGGCAGGACGCGCTGCTCCTGGGCGCGTCCGGATTTTTGGGCAAGCCCTTGGACCTGGCGGCCGTCGCCGCGCTGGCGGACGCCCTGCCGGACCGCGCGGCCTAGCGCGAGCGGCGGGCCGGGGCCGTGGGCACGGCCAGGACCGGCACGCGCGAGTGACGCAGGACCCGCTCCACGGTGGTGCCCAGCACCATGTCGCCGAGGAGCGACTTGCGGTGCGCGGCCAGCACGACGAGGTCGCGCCCCTTCTCGGCGCGCAGGATGTCGCGCACCGGGTCGAACTCGCGCACCTCCCCCTCGGGGCGGGCGTCGCGGCGCACGGCCTCCGGCAGGGACTCGATCATCCTCTTGAGCAGGCGGCGCGGGTTCGTCCCGAAGATCGGGTCGGTGACCACGGTGAGGACCGCGAGACGGGCCTTGTAGGCGCGGGCGACCAGCCCCGCGGCCAGCAGGCTGCGCTTGGCATACGGCGCGTCGTGGACGGGGGCCAGCACCCAGCGGATGGGCCGCAGCTTCGCGGGCACGACCAGGACCGGGCAGGGACAGTCCCGGGCCACGGCCTCGGCCACGGAGCCGAACACCAGGCGCGCCGCGCCGCGGCGCCGGTGCGTGCCCAGGACCACCAGGTCGTAGCGGCGGTCGCGCGCCAGCCTCAGCAGGGTCCCGGCCGGATCGCCGCGCACCACGCGCAGACGCGCCGCCGCGCCCAGGCGGCGGCGAAGGAGCTTGACCGCCGCCGCCCGGGCTGCGGCGTCGTCCACCGGAGCCCCCGAGAAGGCCGCGACCTCGGCCGGCGCGGGCTGGTCGCAGTACACGGAGTCGAGAGCGGCGCCGAAGCGCTCGGCGATTTCCTTGGCGGCCTGCCATGCCCGCAGGGAGACGGGACTTGCGTCCACGGCGGCCAGGATGCGTCGCGGCGGGAATCTCAGCATGGTCCCTCCTGTAGCGGCAATATCCCAGGCAACGGTCCGGCCGCGGCTACAGGGCGGCGCGCAGGACCGACAGGGTCAGCAGCCAGCGTTCCTCGCGCTCCAGGTCCTCGGCGGACTCGTAGGAGGACTCCGCGGCCGGGCGGCGGGCCAGGAGGGCGCGGGCGCCCTTGCCGCGCAGGGCCCCCGGCGCGCGCGCGCAGACCTCCGTCAGCAGGACCAGGAAGTTCTGCTCCGCGCCGTAGCCCATCTTCGGGCCCAGCAGGGAGTAGTCGAAGCCGTGCGCGTGCACGCGCACGCGCCGCGCCGGGTCCAGGAAGAGCAGGTCCATGGCCAGGCGCCGGTCGCGGCTCTCGATCACCCGCGTCCTCTGCGCCGCGCGCTTCATCATCGGCACGCCGGTGGCGATGGTCAGGCCCAGGCGGATCGCCTTCTCGGCCATCTCGCCCGGATCAGCTTCGGTCACCGTCCGCGTCGTGCGCTCCTCGAACGCGGCCGCGCACACGACGCGCAGGCGGTTCCAGGACAGGCGCTCCGGAGCCGCGTTCGCGCGCCCCCAGACCAGGTCGAAGCCGTCCCCGGACAGCTCGGCCTTGGAGGCTTCCACCACCGGCGGCGGCGGCTCCAGGAGGCTGGCGGGCGCGGCGACGGCGGCCTGCCCCGCTTCGGTCAGCGCGGCGGCCAGGGCCTCGGCCTCGTCCGCGGGGAGGGTCTCGGCGGCCACGCCCCAGGCCCGGCGCGCGGACGCGACGAAGTCCAGCGCGGGACGCCCCGCGCGCCTGCCCAGCACCGCGGCCACGGCGGGAGCGGAGAAGCCCTCCGGCGAGCGCACGAGGACCGCGTGCGGCGGGCGCTCGCCCTCGCTCATCGCTTCGGCGGGATCAGCGCGTAGCCGCGCCCGGAGACGCTGACCAGCCACTGGTCCGACTTCCAGCCGAGCTTCAGCCGGATGCGGCGCACATGGACCTCCACGGTCTTCAGCGCGCCCTCGGACGGAGGCTCCACTCCCCAGACCTCGCGGTAGATCGTGGCGCGGTCGGTGGGGTTCGGAGTGCGGCCCGCGAGGAAGTACAGGAGCTCGAACTCCTTGGGCGTCAGGTGCGGGTGCTCCTTGCCGGCCAGGACCACCAGCTTGCGCGCGTAATCCAGGGACAGCGCGCCGACCTCCGCCTTCGCCGGCGGCGCCTCGCGCGCCTCGCCGGCGTTGCGGCGAAGCAGCGAGCGGCAGTAGGCGAGCAGGCGCTCACTCTTGACGGGCTTGGTCAAGTAGTCGTCGGCGCCCATGTCCAGGCACGCGATGTCCTGGCCGTCCTTGTCGTTGCCGGTCAGGATGATGATCGGGATGCGCGCCGTCGCCGCGTCCTGCTTGAGGACCTGGCAGACCTCCAGCCCCTTCATGCCGGGCATGATCAGGTCCAGCACGACGAGGTCCGGCGCGTCCTTCTGCGCGGCCAGGATCCCGGCCTTGCCCGACGGCGCCTGGAGGACCTCGAAGCCCTCCAGCGTCAGCACGTCCGACACGGCCTTGCGGAAGGACGCGTCATCCTCCACCAGTAGAACCTTCGGAGCCATGCGCGGATTTTATTATATAAATGCCGGGTGGAGTCCATGCTTCCGGCCGTCGCCGCGCTGGCCGCCGCCGCGGGGGCGGCGGCCGGCGCCGCGTTCGGCCGCCGCCGCGGACGGCCCG
>JAJXTZ010000225.1 GCA_021783355.1 bacterium
CAGCGCGGCCCACGGGCCCAGCTCGGGCCGGATCAGGAAGGCCGCGGCGGCGGCCAGGCCGGCGAGCGCCGCGCGGCCGGTCTTGAGCGCGCGGTCGTCGGCCAGGAGCCATAAGGTCAGCATCAGGAAGAACGCGGCCGGAGCCTCGGTGAGCAGCCGCGCGCAGGGCTCGGCCAGGTCCCAGCACGCGGCGGCCAGCAGGCCCGCGGCCAGCGGCCACGGCGGCGGGGACCAGCGCGCGGCCAGCGCCGCGATCAGCACGCAGGTGAGGGCCCCGAGCAGGCACTGCCAGAGTTGGACGGCCAGGGGCGAGCGGCCCCCCAGCGCGTATCCGGCGGCGAGCATGAGCGGGTAGCCCGGCATGCGCGTGGCGCGGTCGCCGAGGTCGTTGCGATAGGTCCCGTGGTCGGCCAGGGAGGCCGCGTACGCGTGGTAGTCGGCGGCGTCCTCGACGCGCTCGCCCGCGCCGCGTCCCGTCGCGGCCACGACGGCCAGCCGCATCGCCAGCGCCGCCGCGAAGACCGCGAGCAGGGTCTTCTTCACGGGCGGGTCAAAGGTAGAAGTCGCGGACCCAGCGGTGCTTGGCGATCTCGGCCAGCTCGCGGGCGTCGAAGTAGTTCCCGTCGGCGGCGCGCACGTTGAAGGTCACGTGCGGCACGCGGCGCATCCCGGGGATCACGGTGGAGACCGCGTCGAAGCTGAGGCAGAACTTGAGCGCCGCCGCGGCCAGCGTCTCGGCCTTGGGGCCGACGACGACCGGCGTCAGCGCGTCGGTGCGGCGGCAGGTCTCGTCCAGGCGCTCGCCGCCGAAGTAATGGGAGCGGAAATCCTCGGGCTCGAAGCGCGTCTCGCGCGTCAGCGTGCCGGTCAGGCTCCCCTCGTCGAACGGGCAGCGCGCGATCACGCCCACGCCCTTCTCCCGGCATAGCGGCAGCAGGCGGTCGGCCGCGCGCTGGTCGAACATGTTGAAGAGGACCTGGACCGCGTCCACGGCGCCGGAGGCGACCAGGCGCAGGCCGGACTCCGGGTCGTTGTTGTTGAGCGAGGCGCCCCAGCGGCGGACCTTGCCCTCCTTCTTGAGGGCTTCCATCGTCGCGGCCAGCTCCGGCCACAGCGGGTCCTTGAGCCAGTCGTCGTGCCAGACGTGGAACTGCAGCAGGTCCAGGGCGTCTGCGCCCAGGTTGCGCAGGGAACGCTCGGCGCTGAGGCGGATCCAGTCCGGCGGGAAGACCAGGGCGAGCTTGGCGCGCGGATGGCCGGGCCATTCCATGTTCTTGGGCGGGACCTTGGTGGAAACGGTCGCGCGGCGGCCGGCCTCCTTGAACAGGAGGGCGATCAGGCGCTCGGAGTGACCGGCGCCGTAGGCGTAGGCGGTGTCGAAGTAGTCCACGCCGGCCTCGAGAGCGGCCTTCAGAGCCCGCATCGACTCTTGATCGTCGGTGCGGCCCCACATGGACTTCCCGATCCCCCAGCCCCCGAAGCCGATCTCGGAGACGGAGAGACCGGCGCGGCCCAGCGGCCGGTGCGGCAGCTTCAAAGCGTCCCCCGCGGCATTCATGGCTTCCTATTATAGGAAAAAGTTAATTCGGTGCCAGGCACAAAAGTTAACTTATTGGGCGACTTTCACGCGCAGGCCTACGGAGGAGAGGACCTCGGCGACGGCCTCGCAGCGTTCGCGCGGACCTTCGTAGGCGACGGCCGAGCCCTTGGTGTGGACTTCCCAGGACAGGCGCCGCGCGTGGGACAGCGTGCAGCGCGTGGCCTTCATCACGATCTTCTCCACCTCGTCGAAGGTGTGGCACTCGCAGTTGAAGAGGATGGTCTTCCAGGGCTCTCCCCCCGTGCCCGCGTCCTCGCGGACTTTCTCCTCCCGCTCCGTCGCGACGGCGCCCGCGCCTCGTCCCATGCGCCCGTCAGCGCCGCACCGCGACGGCCATCCCCTCGCCGGTCGGGATCATCGCGCACGAGGAGAACAGCGACTCGTCGGTGAGCAATGCCAGGCAGCGCCGCATCGCCGGGACCTTGGGCGCGTCCTCGTCGGAGGGGTCCAGGTCGTCGCGGTGGAGCTTGCCGAACAGGTAGGCGTTGTCGCAGACGACGAGGCCGCCGGAGCGCAGGTGGTCGGCGGCAAAGCGCGCATAGACGGGGTAGCCCCCCTTGTCGGCGTCGATGAAGACCAAGTCGAACGGTCCCTTCTCCGAAAGGCGCGGAAGCACTTCCGCCGCAGGGCCTTCGTGGACGAACACCTTCCCCGAAAGCCCGGCGCGCGCCAGGTTCTCGCGCGCGACCGCGGCGTGGCGCGGGTCGGCCTCGACGGTGTGCAGGACCCCGTCCGCGGGCAGGGCGCGGGCCAGCCAGCAGGCCGAGTAGCCGGCCAGGGTCCCCACCTCCACGGCCTTGCGCGCGCCGCACGACGCGGCGAGCAGGTGCAGGATCCGGCCCTCGTCGGGACCCAGGCTGATCGCCGGCAGGCCGCGGCGCGGCGTCTCCAAGCGGATGGCGCGCAGGACCGGATCCTCTCGGGCGACGAGCGCGGTGACGAAATCGGCCAGGGGCTTGTCGCGCCAGCCGGGCGCGGCGGCGTCGTGCTGGTTGGCGTGAGGGGGCGTCACAGGTGGAGCCACTGCAGCGGCTTCCACTTCTCGACCGCCTCCACGGTGTCCCCCGCCCGGCGCAGGCGGAAACGGCGGCGCAGGACGCGCGCGTCTCCGCGCAGGGCGTCGCGCTCGTTGTCGAGCAGGCCCACGCGCTCCTGAAGGAACATGAAGTCCACGAAGGCCAGCGCGTCGGCCACGCGCGCGGCCTTGCCCGTGGGACGGCAGCGCTGGGCATGCGCCAGGAAAAGGGAGCGGTAGCGCGTTCCCAGCAGGCGCACGGACTGCGGCAGGAACTCGGCGGTCTTCCAGAGCCTCTCGACGGGGGCGGGGCCTTCTTGCATGGCGGGGGCAGTTTAGCAGGTCGGCGGGAGGGCGTCAAGCGCCCGTCAAACGGGATTGTGGACAAGTGGATAATTCCGGGGATTGTAACACGCCCGTCATAACGGTGCCAGGCATTCAGAAGTTCAGCTCCGTCGCGGGCGGGGCCCTTAAAGCGTGACACTCGACTGGGCCATTGGACCTATGCTAGGATGGGTCTCGCGTCCCTGGACCTTCTGGGCCTCAGGGGCTAGAATGAGTAGGCATCATGGGTGACCCCACTCGCCGAGTCCCCGCATCCCGCCGCGTCCTCGCGGCCGTCTTGTCGTGCCTCTGCGCGTGCGAGGCCGGGGCCCTGCCGGCCGCCGCGGCGGTCACCTCCGCGGACGCGTCCGGCTCCTCCGCGCCCGCCGCGCCCACTCCGGCGGACTCCCTGCGCCGAGCGGCGGCCGTC
>JAJXTZ010000226.1 GCA_021783355.1 bacterium
CGCGCGGCGGCGAAGGCTCCGCCCTCGGCCGCCGCGGCGGGCGCCCCGCCCAAGGCTCCCGCGGCACGCCGGCGCCGTCCCGAACCGCGGGCCGAGCCCAAGCGCCGCGGCCCGCAGTGGGTGTTCGAGGGCGTGGTCTTCGATCTGCTGACGGCCCGGGGCGTCTACGCCGCGGACCTGACCTTCGTCAACGACGCCGGCAACGCGGTGGGCCGCGCGGAGACCGGCCCCGAGGGACGCTACAAGGTCGCTCTCCCCGCGGGCGACGACAAGGGCTACACTCTCAAAGTGGTCCGCACCGACTACACCGGCCGCTACATCGACGAGGGCGATGCCACGAGCTCGCTGCGGGACGCGACGCCCGACGAGCGCAAGATCCTGATGCAGGCGGCCGCGCGCAACCTCCCTTGGATCGGAGACGCGAAGAAGCCGACGCACCGGGACCTCGCGCTGGTCCCCAACGTCAGCGAGCAGCAGTAGCGCCGCGCGTCAGCGGCGCACGCCGTCCCAGGACGGGACGCCGCGCCAGACGAAGGAGGCCCGGGGGGCCCCGTGGGAACGGCGCGCCGCCGACGCGGACGCGGGCACGCCGGCGAAGGCCAGGCGCAGGTAGTCGAGCTTGGCGTAGGCCCAGTCGCCGGGGCAGTCCGTCGCCTTGTAGTCGCGGTGGCCCTTGAGCATGCGCGGGTCGATGCCGTACCGGCGCACCAGGTAGCGGCCCAGGGCCGCGACCGCGTCCAATTGGACCTGCGTGGGCTTGTCGTTCACGGGCGGGTGGTAGGTGCCGAGCAGGACGATGCCGATGTTCCCCTCGTTGTTGCCCAGGGTATGGGCGCCCAGGACGCCCTCGGGGCGTCCTTCCAGGATGTTGCCCTCGGGGTCCACGAGGTAGTGGTAGGCGATGTCGATCCAGCCCCGGCCGTGGATGTGGAAATCCTGGATGAAGCGGGCCTCGGCCTCGCTCTCGGCCAGCGTGCGGGTGTAGCGGCCGTCGGAATGATGCAGGGTGACGCGCCACGGCAGGGGGTCGGGCGCCCAGGGCTGGGTCGGGGCGACGGCGCCCCACTCGGCGCGGCCGTGCACGAGCGGGCGCGGGGCGGACGGGTCCTGCGGTCCGCGCGGGGGCACGGCCGGCCCGGGGGCGGCCGCCGCCTCTTTCGCGCTGGAGGCGAAGACGGTGACCCCATAGACCGCGGTGGTCCCGGCCGGCGCCCCGGAGGCGGCCAGCGCGCGCAGGCGCACGGGGCCGGACGAGAGCGACAGACGGCCCTTGGCCCAGAAGCGGCCATCGGGCGTGCGGTGGGTCTCCAGCGTGACCCAGTTCGAGGAGCCGGCGCGCGCGGCCTGGAAGGTCACCGAGGCGTCGGGCAGCTCGCCCTGGAGGAGGACCGTGTCCCAGGCTTGGCCGATCGGGTCGCTGTCGCCGCTGTCGTAGACCACGCCCGGGGCCGAGGTTCCCCGCGCGGCGGATGCGGAGAAGCTTAAATCGCCCGCGGAGCCGAAGGTGACCGTGCGGCCGAGGTCCCCCGCCGAGGCCCCGGCGCACAGGAGCGCCGTCAGGCCCAGCGCCAGGGCCTCAGCGCGCACAGGCGGCCTCGACGTCGGCGATCTCCTTCGGCACGGCGGTCAAGTTCCTTGCCGGGCCGGCCGCGCGGATGAGCACGTCGTCCTCGATGCGCACGCCGCCGAAGTCCAGGAAGGACTCCGCCTTCTGGAAGTCCACGGCGCCGCGGTGGCGGCGCCGCAAGGCCGGGTCCTTGATCAGCGCCTCGATGAAGTACACGCCGGGCTCCATGGTGATCACGAAGCCGGGCTCGAGCTTGGCGACGAAGCGGACCGGCACCTTGGTGGGGTTGGGCAGGACGCGGCGCTTGCCGCCCGTCACGTCGTGGACGTCGAGTCCCAGCATGTGGGTCAGCCCGTGCGGATAGAACAGGCGCACCGCGCCGGTCTCCACGAGCGCGTCCAGGCTCCCCGTCAGCAGTCCCAGGGATTTCAAGCCGTCGGCGATCAGGCGCATGGAGGCCACGTGCAGGTCCGCCGAGTTCACCCCGGCGCGGGCGCGCCGGATGCACTCCTTCTGCGTCTCCAGGACCACCTGATAGATGTCGCGCTGGCGGCGGGTGAAGCGGCCGCTCACCGGGAAGGTGCGAGTGATGTCGGCGGCGTAGCCGCGGTCCTCGGCGCCGGCGTCGATGAGCAGGAGTTCGCCGGAGCGCAGGACCGCGTCGTTGCGACGGTAGTGGAGGACGGCGGCGTTCGCCCCGGCGGCGACGATGGACGGGTACGCGAGATGCCTCAAGCCCGCCCTCACGCACTCGGCCTCGAACACGGCCTGAAGCTCGTACTCGCGCATCCCCGGGCGGGCCGCCGCCATCACGGCGCGGTGGGCCGCGCCGCTGATCCGGTTGGCGCGCGTCATCAGCTCCAGCTCGGCCGGAGTCTTGCAGGCGCGCAGGTCGTCCAACGCGTCTCGCAGGCGCGACGGGGAGACGACGCGGCGTCCGCGCAGGTAGCCCTTCAGCTCGTCGGCGTACATCACGCGGTCCACGCGGAACAGGCGGCGCGCCTCGGCGGGGCCCGGCACGTGTCCCTCCCAGACGCGGTGATGATTGTCGATGCGCGGGACGAAGAGGACCTCGCGGCGGGTCTTGGCGTCCAGGACCAGGTGGCAGCCGGGCTCCTCCACGCCGGTCAGGTACAGGAAATCGGAGTTCTGGCGGAAGACGTAGTCGACGTCGTGGTTGCGCGGAATCGGCGTTCCGCCGGCGAGGTGGACCAGGCCGTCGGAGGCCAGCTTGCGGGCGAGGGCGGCGCGAAGCTGTCGGTAGTGGCTCATGACCGCGATTATATCACTCTCCGGGCGGCCGCGCTTGCCCCGGAGGGCCCACGCGTGCTAGAATCTCCTTGGAAGCCGCCGCCCCTCAACCCGTACGACACCCCGAGGCGGCTTTCATTATTTGACGACGAAGGCCGGAACAGGCGAGGCGCGCGCCCCGGGCGCGCGCCTCGCTCGCTTCCGGTAGGACCAATGCCGCGGCGGGCGTGGGACTTTGGACCGCACCCCGCCTTCCGCGGCGCCCGTATAATGGTGGAGATGAGAATCGCCAGAGCCGTCCTCGCCGTTTCCCTGTGCGCCGCCTTGGCGGCGCCCGCGCCCGCGCAGGTGGCGGAGGCCGTCGCCCTCCTCCCGCCCGGCGCCTCCCGCGTCGTCCTCTCGGCGCCAGAGCTGGCGCCGCTCTCCGCGTCCCTGTCTCTGGCCGCGCCGCTGCAGTCCCCGGCCGCCCTGCCCGCGCCCTCCGCGCTTGCCGTCGCCGGGGCACCGGCCGCGCCCGTCG
>JAJXTZ010000056.1 GCA_021783355.1 bacterium
ACCCGCCGCACCGGGATGCCCTCGTTCTCCGTCTCCATTCTCGCGTGCTCCATGACTCCCTCCGACGCCCGTTACAGCGTGAAATCCACGGCCCGCCCGATGGCGGCGGCGTAGTTGACGCGCGCCTCCTGGTAGCGGGCCAGCGCCGACACCTGCGCGCTGCGCGCTCGGGCCAGCTCGGCCTGGGCCTCCACGAGGTCCACCGACGCGCCCACGCCCGCGGCGAAGCGGTCGCGCGCCATCTCCATCTCGCGCTCGCCCAGCGCCAGCGAGCGCTCGGAGGCGCGCTCCTCCTCGGCGGACTCGGACAGGCGCTCCAGGGCCAGCCGCACGTCGAGCTCCACCTGGGCGCGCACGTCCTCCAGCCTCGCCTGGGCCTCGCGGCGGCGCGACTCCGCCTCCGCCGCCTGGGCCGAGAGGCTCCCGCTCGCGAACAGCGGGACCGACGCCCGCGCCCCGACGTCGCCGACGCCTTGGGCGTCCGAGGGGACCGTGCCGCTCAGGGCCCAGGCGCCGAACACGGACACGCGCGGGGCGCGCTCGCCGCGCACGGCGCCCAGGGCCGCGGCGGCCGCCGCGGCGCGGGCCTCGGACGCGGCGACCTCCGGGCGGCCGCTCTCGGCCAAGTCGACCGAGGCCTCCAGCGCCGGGGCGCTGGAGGAGACGGCCGCGAAGTCGTCGGTCAGCGTCAGTTCGCGCCCCAGCGGCCAGCCGGCCACGCGCTTGAGCCTCAGCAGGGCCTCGCGCTCGCCGGTCCGGGCGCGCAGCAGGGCCGCGGCCGCGTCGGCGTCGCGGGCCTCGGCCCGGACCACGTCCACGCCGGTCGCCGCGCCCTGGGCCTTGCGGTCTCGGGCCAGGGACAGCAGGCGGTCGGCCAGGTCCGCGTCGGCCGACGCGGCGGAGACCGCGCGCCCGGCCCGCAGGGCCTCCAGGTAGGAGAGCGCGGCCGCGGCGGCGACCTGCTCGCGGGCGGCGCTCTCCTCCAGCGCCGCCGCGCGCGCCGAGTCCCGCGCCGAGCGCGCGCGCCGCAGCGCGCTCCAGTCGAAGACCGTCTGCGTCAGCTCCGCGCGCGCGTCGAAGGTGTCGAACGGCCCCAGGATGTTGGGGAAGCCGGAGAAGTGCAGGCCCTGCGCGGCCAGGTTCTCGCGCATCGTGCGCGTCTCGGAGACCGTGCCCAGGACCTGCGGCAGCAGGGACGCCGCCTCGATCATCACGCGCCGGCGCGCCTGCTCGGTGCGCTCGCCGGCCAGGCGGGCGTCCAGGCGGCTGCCCGTCGCGGCGGAGATCGCGTCGCGCAGGGAGACCGCCAGCGGGGCCTCGGCCGCGCGGGCCGGCAGCGCCGCCGCCAGGACCAGCGCCGCCGCCAGGAGGCGCGCCGGGGTCACCGCCCCGCCTTCGAACATTCCCGCATCCGCTTGCGGCCGGCGTCGGTCACCAGGCCCTCGAAGTACACGCGCACGAACGCGTCGAAGACCTTGTCGATGCCCTCGCCGCTGGTCCAGCCGGAGATCTCCGGCGTCAGCAGGGCGCTGGTCATGGTCAGGTACAGGCGCACCAGGGTCCCGCGGTCCAGGTCGTCGCGCAGGAAGCCCTGGGCCGCGCCCTGGTCCAGGAGATCGCGCATGTGGCGGCTGACGCGCGCGCGGCGGAACTCCTGGATCTCGGCCCAGACCTCGGGCGCGTTGCGGCGCACGTCGGTCATGTAGGCGGGAGTCAGCCGCGCGTACAGGCGCGACACGTACGCGAAGGTCGCCCGCGCGCGCACGAAGAAGTCCTCCGGCCCGCGCGTGATGGCCGCCATCTCGCGCTCGCACTCCCCGCAGTTCTGCCGGGAGGTCTCGCGCAGCAGCTCTTCCTTGCCGGAGAAGTGGCGGTAGAGCGTCTTCTTGCTCATGCCCAGCTCGTGGGCGAGGTCGTCCATCGTCACCGAGCTGAAGCCCGTGGACAGGAAGCGCGCGCGCGCGGCGCCCAGGATGCGCTGGCGGATCTCGGCGTCAGTCTCGGCGGGGGCGGGGGTCATAAACTCAGGAAACTTGTTCGGTTTCTAGAGTTTACAACGGATCGAGCGCCCTGTCAAGAGCGTTGCGTGGGCGGAGCGCTCAGCGGAGGACCTCGGCGAAGAAATCCTTCATCGCCTGCCAGGAGCGGGCGTCGGCCTGCGCGTCGTAGGCCATGCCCGTGGAAGGGTCGTTGCCGGCCTCGCGCACGGTGAAGCTGTGCACGGCGCCTCCGTAGGTGATCATCTCCCAGTCCGCGCGGACCTTCTTCATCTCCGCCACGAAGCCCGGGACCTGGGGCCCGACCATCGGATCGTCCGCGCCGACCATGACCAGGATCTTGGCCTTGGGCTTCTCGGTCGCGGGCGTCGGCGTGGCCAGCGCGCCGTGGAAGGCGACGACGCCGCGCAGGTCCGCGCCCATGCGGGCCAACTCCAGCACCGCCGCCCCGCCGAAGCAGTAGCCGATCGCGGCCAGGCGGGTCTTGTCCACGCCCGGCATCGCCTCCAGCTGCTTCAGGCCCAGCATGGCTCGCCGGCGCATCAGCGTCCGGTCGTTGAACTGCGCGCCGGAGAGCTCGGCCGCCTTCTTGTGGTCGTCGGTGTGCACGCCCTTTCCGTACATGTCCAGCGCGAAGGCGCGGTAGCCCAGCTTGGCCAGCATGCGCGCGCGGCGCTGCACGTAGGGCCCGAAGCCCCACCACTCGTGCGCGATCAGCACGCCCGGACGCGGCCCCTTGAACGAGTCGTCCCAGGCGGCGTAGCCCTGCAGGACCGCGCTCCCGTCCTTATATTCCACCAGCTTGGTGCGCAGCTTGGCGGACGCGGGCACGGCCGAGACGAGGACGGCGAAGGCGGCGAGGGCGGCGGCGAGTCGCTTCATCGAGGGTTTCTCCGAGAGGGCGCGGGATCCGGCGGCGTCCACGATACCAAACGCCTCGCGTCCCGGTCCACAAATGCGCAACAGCCCGGGGCCATCCTTCGCGCATGGGACCTAAGACCCAAGGCCGGACCCGCCGCTGGGCCCTCGACGGGACGGAGGTTTTCCCCTACACTGGCGTCATGCGCTTGGCGCCGGCTCTCGCCGTCCTGGCGTTCCTGCCCGCCGGGGCGCGCGCCGCCTCCGCCCCGGACTGGACCGACTCCGGCCGCCCCGCCTTCCGCGCCGCCCAGTCGCTGGTGGACGGGGCCTACGCCTTCGCCGGCCGCCGCCTGCTGGCCCCCCTCCTGCCGGGGTCCGTCGCCCGCGGCCTGCCCCGCCTCCCGGACGGCGACGCCTACGCCCCGTTCATCGCCGACCTGCGCCAGCGCGAGGTGACCCTGGCCGGCGAGGGCGCGGCCAGCGTGAGCGCCCAGCGCGGGGCCCTGATCGGCGCCTTCGGCCAGGCGATGCGCGACCGCTACCGCCTGCGCGTCGTCGGCCGGGCCGCGCAGGCCTGGGCCCGCGACCCCGCCGCCTGGGACCCGCGCGACCTGGCCCCCGCCGCCCTCCTGGGCGGCGCCTGCGCCTACCTGGCCGGCCTGCGCGCCGCGCTGCCGGCCGGGCCGCTGGACTTCCGCCTGGACCTGGCCCCGGGCGCGCGCCTGCGGGCCGCCGCCTCCGGGACGGACCGCCGCCTGGCCCGGGTCAGCGTCGGCCGGCGCGGCTCGCCGCTGTCCTTCTACGGCGAGTGGAGCGCGCGCTCGCCCGAGCGCTTCGGCGCGCGGCTGTCGCGGCGCTTCTAGGCTCCGCTCCCGCCGTCCCGCGGCGGCCGCCCCGTCCGGCGGCGCAGGAAAAGCGCCCCCAGCGGCGGCAGCGTCAGCGTCACCGAGTGCGCGCGCCCGTGCATCGGGCGCGCCTCGGCCTGGACGCCCGCTCCGGGCCCCGCGCCGGAGCCGCCGTACTCCTTGCCGTCGGAGTCGGCCAGGCACTCCCACCAGCCTCCGTCGGGCACGCCCACGCGGTAGTCCGCGCGCGGCACGGGGGTGAAGTTGAACGCGCACAGGACGGGCTCCTCGCCGGCGGCGCCGCGGCGCAGGAAGGACAGCACGGAGTTGTCCGCGTCGGCGGCGTCGATCCACTCGAAGCCGGACGGCTCGCAGTCGCGCTGGTGCAGGGACGGCTCGCAGCGGTAGATGCGGTTGAGGTGGGAGACCCAGCGCGACACGCCCCGGTGGGGCTCCCACTGCAGCAGGTGCCAGTCCACGGAGCGCTCGTGGCTCCATTCGTCGCGCTGGGCGATCTCGTCGCCCATGAACAGGAGCTTCTTGCCCGGGCAGGCCCACTGCCAGCCGTACAGGAGGCGCAGGTTGGCGAACTTCTGCCAGTCGTCGCCCGGCATCTGGGCGATCAGGGAGCCCTTCCCGTGGACCACCTCGTCGTGGGACAGGGGCATGACGAAGTTCTCGGTGAACTGGTAGATGGCGCGGAAGGTGATGTCGTTCTGGTGGTAGCGGCGGTGGACGGGCTCCTTGCGGAAGTACACCAGGCTGTCGTGCATCCAGCCCATGTCCCACTTGAAGCCGAAGCCCAGCCCCCCCGCGTAGGTGGGCCGCGAGACGCCCCCCCAGGCGGTGGACTCCTCGGCGATGGTCAGCGCGTCGGGGAACTCGGCGTAGACGGCCTCGTTGAACTTCTTCAAGAAATCGATGGCTTCCAGGTTCTCCCGGCCGCCGTAGCGGTTGGGGATCCACTCGCCGTTCTGGCGCGAGTAGTCCAGGTACAGCATGGACGCGACGGCGTCCACGCGCAGGCCGTCGGCGTGGTACCGGTCCAGCCAGAACACGGCGTTGGAGATTAGGAAGGCGCGCACCTCGTCGCGGCCGTAATTAAAGATGGAGCTCTTCCAGTCCGGGTGGAAGCCCTGGCGCGGGTCGGAGTGCTCGTAGAGGTGGGTGCCGTCGAAGAAGCCCGGGCCATGCGCGTCGGTCGGGAAGTGGGACGGCACCCAGTCCAGGAGGACGCCGATCCCGTTCTGGTGCAGGTGATCAATCAGGAACATCAGGTCCTGCGGCGCGCCGTACCGGGAGGTGGCGGCGTAGTAGCCGGTGGTCTGGTAGCCCCAGGAGCCGTAGAACGGGTGCTCCATGACGGGCAGGAGCTCGACGTGGGTGAAGCCGTGCTCCTTGGCGTGCGCGGCCAAGAGCGGGGCCATCTCCCGGTAGGTGAGCGAGCGGTTGCCCTCCTCGGGCACGCGGCGCCAGGAGCCCAAGTGGACCTCGTAGATGGACAGCGGGGCGGCGTGGCCCTGGCGCTGCCGGCGCGTCTTCATCCAGGCGGCGTCGTTCCACTCGTGGTCCAGATCCCAAACCACGGAGGCGGTGCGCGGGGGCTCCTCGTGGCGGAAGCCCACGGGGTCGGCCTTCTCGGCCTTATGGCCGGAGGGGCCGGCGATCCAGTATTTATAGAGGGCGCCTTTGCCCACGCCGGGGATGAAGCCCTCCCAGACGCCCGACGAGGCCCGGGGCTTGAGATCGTGACGGGTCTTGGACCAGCCGTTGAAGTCGCCCATCACGTGGACCTTCTTGGCGGACGGGGCCCAGACGGCGAAGAAGGTCCCGGCCTTGCCGTCCACCACGGCGGGATGGGCTCCCAGCGCGTCGTAGAGGCGCCGGTGCGTGCCCTCGTTGAAGAGGTACAGGTCCTGGTCGGTCAGGCGCGTGGCCTTGTGGTCCGCCGCCCCGACGCTCATGCCGCGCTCCCCTGGGCCAAGGCCGGCGCCGCCGCGCGCGCGGCCGGCGACGGCGCGCGCCCGCACGCTCCCGTCATCACGCCCAGGCGCCCGGCCAAGCGGGCGTCCAGCGCCCCGGGCTCCAGGCGCCAGCGCCAGTTGGGGCCGGTGGTGCCGGGGCGGTTCATGCGCGCCTCGCCGCCCAGGCCCAACAGGTCCTGCATCAGCGCGATCGCGGTCCGCGCCGGGGACTCCCAGACCAGGCGGGTCATCTCCCAGGCCGGGCCCTCGGACAGCGGGCGGCCGACCGCGCGCGCGAACGCGTCGCGCTCCTTGTCGGCGGCCTGCGGCGGACGGCCGGCGTTCTGGGTGCCGTCGTCCTCGAACCAGGCGCGGGTGGTGTCGTTGTCGTGGGTGCCGGTGTAGCCCACGCAGTTCTCGGGCCAGCGCGCGGGCCAGTCCTCGGGGCCGGCGCCGAAGGAGAACTGGGCCAGGCGCATGCCGGGGAAGGCGAACTTGTCGCGCAGGGCGAGCACGGGCGGGGTCACCGAACCCAGGTCCTCGGCCACGATCTCCAGCTCCGGGATCTCGCGGCGCGCGGCGGCGAAGAGCTCGTCGCCGGGAGCCGGCACCCAGCGGCCCTCGACCGCGGTGGCCGCGCCGGCGGGGACCTCCCAGTAATTGCGAAAGCCGATGAAGTGGTCCAGGCGCAGGGCGTCGAAGCGGCGCGCGCAGGCGCGCAGGCGCGCCAGCCACCAGGAGAAGCCCGTGCGCTGGTGCTCGGCCCAGCGGTACAGGGGGTTGCCCCAGAGCTGGCCGGTGGCGGAGAAATAATCCGGCGGGACGCCCGCCACCGCGGTGGGGCGTCCGTCGTCGCCGAGGTAGAACAGGTCCTGGTGCGCCCAGCAGTCGGCGCTGTCCAGGCTGACATAGATGGGCGCGTCGCCCATCAGGCCCACGCCGCGCGCGGCGGCGTGGCGGCGCACGGCTTCCCACTGGCGGGAGAAGAGCCACTGGCCGAACTCGTGAAAGAGGACCTCCTCGGCGAGGAGCGCGCCCGCCCCTTCCAGCGCGGCGGGGGCCCGGCGGCGCAGGGGCTCGTCCCACTGCGTCCAAGGCTTGTCGCCGTTGGCGCCCTTCAACGCGCAGAAGAGCGCGTGGTCGCTGAGCCAGCCGGCCTCGCGCACGCGGAAGGCCTCGAAGTCGTCGCGGTCCTCGCGCGGCGCGCGGCGGCGGAAGCGCGCCAGGGCCGCGCGCAGGGCCCTCGGCTTCGACTGGCCCAGTTCGGAGGGCTTCAGATACCCCTCGACGGCCAGCAGGTCGGTGCTCACCAGCGCCGGCGAGCCCGCGAAGGCCGACGGGGAATTGTACGGCGAGCCGCCGAAGTCCGGCGGGCACACCGGCAGCATCTGCCACCAGGACTGGCCGCAGTCGGCCAGGTAGTCCGCGAAGGCCAGCGCCTGGGGTCCGAGATCCCCGCCCCGCGGGCCGGGAAGGGAGGTGGGGTGGAGCAGGACGCCGGAGGACCGTCGCGTCAGGGTGGGCTTGGGCCGCATCGCAGCGATTCTAGCATTCCCCCCGCGCAACGGCTACAATGGCCCGCATGTGCAGCCGCTACGCCCAGTCCGCCGACGCCAAGACCCTGGCCGAGCGCTTCCGCGTGGCCGCCGCCCCCGGCGTCGGGCCCCGCTACAACCTGTCCGCCGGCCAGGAGGCCCCCGTCGTCATCGCCGCCCCGGCTCCGCGCATGACCCGGCTGCGCTTCGGCCTCAAGCCCGCCTGGGCGCAAGGACCCGCCGCCAAGCCCCTGGTCAACGCCCGCGCCGAGACCGTCGCCGACAAGCCGTTCTTCCGGGAGGCCTTCCGCCGCCGCCGCGCCCTGGTCCCCGCCACCGCCTGGTACGAGCGCCCCCGCCGCGGCGCCGACAAGGCCCCCCGCCTCTTCCGCCGGACCGACCGCGCCCTCTTCGCCTTCGCCGGCCTCTGGGAGCCGGGCCCCGGCGGCTTCGCCCTCGTCACCGTCGCGCCCAACCCCGTCGCCGCGACGATCCACGACCGCATGCCCGCCGTCCTGGCCCCCGACGACGAGGCCGCGTGGCTGGATCCCGCCGCCCCTCCCGAGAGCCTGAAGGAACTCCTGCGCCCCTACCCGTCCACCCTCCTGGAGATCGTCCGCGTCTCCGAGCGCCTCGAGACCGGCGCCGACGAGCCGTCCTTGATGGATCCCGTCCGATCGCCCCAAGGCGAGCTCTTCTGAGACCCGCCGTCCCGATTTATGGTAAAAGACGCCCGGGACCGGACTCGCCAAGAATGATGCGCTCCCCGACTCGCTCCAGCGGCGCGCCCGCCGCGGCCTCCAACCCGGCGGTCGTCTATCTCGCCGCCTCGGTGAGCGCGGTCGCCGCCGCGACGGTGGGGGCGCGCGTCGCCCTCGCCATCGCGGACCGGGTCCGCCCGACCCCGTTCCAGACCCTGCGCGCCGAAGGCTTCACGATGGTCGCCGCGTGGATCGCCCTGCCGGGCTTGATCGCGGCGCTGGCGTCGGCCTTCGAAGCCCTGCGGGAGCGGCGTCTGGACGGCCGCGCCGTCGCGCGCGCCGCCGGCTGGGGCGCGGCGGTCGCGCTCCTGCAATGGGGACTGGCGGCCGTCATGGACCCCATGTCCCGGCTGGGCCCGACCGGCGTCCTGGCCGAGGTCTTCCTCCTGCCGGCCCTGGTCTGGCGCGGCGCGGCGTTCCTGCGCCGGCGCGGCCGCCGTTAGGCCCTCCGCCCAGACGACAACTCTTCCAAGGGCCTAGGCCGAGGCCCATTTTCAGGGTCCCAAGGACCCTCCCCCCGCCCGCCGGCTGCGGGCACACTCTCTGCATGAAGCTCCTCCGGCCGCTGCTCGCCGCCGCGCTGGCCCTGGCCCTGCTGCGGCCGGCCGCCGCGCAGGTGCGCGTCGTCGCCGCGGAGAGCGGGGCCGAGGGCGCCGCGTCCGCGGCGGCCTCCGGCGTCTCGATCCCGGCCGTGCCGCTGGTCCATCTGGCGCGGATGGCCTCCCCCACCCCGGCGGTGTCGGCCGGGGCGGCGTTCCTGGCGGACAAGCCGGCGCAGGCGTGGTTCCAGGCCAACCGCCCGGAGATGTACCCGTCCTTGGTGCGCGGGGCGCTGGCCCTGAAGGACTGGCAGAAGGTCCTCACCGCCCACGACGACCCGCGCATCCTGCGCGAGGCCGTGCTGTCCCGCCCCGACAGCCAGTTCGCGCAGAAGCCGGGCACTTTGCTCGCCGCCGCCGCCAAGGACCCCGCGCTGGCCGGGCGCCTGCCCCTGTACCGCGCCGCGGCGCTGGACTGGAGCATGATCTCCCCCGAGACGCGCGGGCTCCTGGCCCAGGACGGGCTCGCCGAGGAGCGCTGGGACGGTCTCACCCTCAACGACCGCTACGCCGCCCTGCGCGCCGCCTACGACCGTTGGGTCTCCGCCGCCGTGACCGCGCCCTACGGCAGCGAGCAGTACGCCGACCAGTACGAGGCCGCGCTGGAGAAGACCAAGGGCCTGATGAGCGACGAGGAGCTCTCCACCCAGCTCAAGGCCCTCAAGCGCGCCCGCGCGGACGCCGACGAGATCTCGCACCTGCGCGAGACCGGCCAGGACGCCGACGCCGCGGCCGCCGCCCTGGGCGGCGGCCCCGCGCCCGAGCCCCAGCCGGAGCTGGACATGAGCGACGCCGAGACCCACGCCCTGGAGCTCGCGCTCACCAAGGCCGTGAACCGCGAGCTGCTCCGCGTGCCCGCCGGGCGCCGGGCCCTCACGCGCCTGCGCGGCGCCGCCCCGGCCCTGCTGGTCGCCAAGCTCCCGTACGGCGCCCTCGGCCAGTACCTGCCGCAACAGCGCACGATCGCCGTCGACTCCGCCTTCCTGATGGAGACCGCCGCCGCCCTGGGCTACTCCCCCCGCGACCTTCTGACCAGCCGCCGCGCCCTGGAGGAGACCGCCAAGGTCCTGGCCCACGTCGTCGTCCACGAGGGCGTCCACCACGGCCAGTTCCGGGACTCCCCGCCGCGCTCGTACTCCCAGCAGTGGGAGCGCGAGGCGTTCATGGCCCAGGCCGCCTACCTGCGCCAGGCCCGCGCCGCCGACCCGCAGCTCGAGCCCCTGATCGAGCGCTTGAAGGCCGGCGGCGCCGCCGGCCAGCTGCTCCAGACCGAGGGCATGCTCGACCCCGCCGCGCTGGCCGACAGCTACCGCACCGTCCCCACCCTGGAGCGCGCCGCCTCGCGCCTGATCCTGGGCGGACAGAAGCTCCAGGCCTCGCAGGCTTCGCGCGTGCGGGCCATCGAGGCCGAGCTGGCCCTGCGCCGCCGCCGGGACGCCGGCGCCCGCGCCCGTCTCGAGCACCTGGGCGTGGTGGACCAAGGCGCCGCCCCGGACGACCTGCGCGCCCGCGCCACCTCGGACCTGCGCGCCTGGCGCCGCGCCCTCGCCGACGCCGCGGCGAAGGCGGTCGAGCAGGCGGGACGCCTGATGGACCGCTCGCGCGCGGAGCACGCCGTCTGGACGGCCGAGCTGGCCGCCGCCCCGGCGCGCTGAGTCAGCGCGCGCGCAGGAGGTCGAGCGTCGTGATCACGCCCAGGACCTCCCCGTCGCGGACCACCAGCACCCGCTGCACCCGGCGGCGCAGCATGTGGCGCTCCACCTCGGCCAGCGGCATGTCCTCGGGCACCTGGACCAGCACCCGCGACATCAGCCGTCCCACCGTCGTCCCGGGAGGCGTCGGCATCGGGTCGCGCTCGGGCTCCGCGTAGAAGTCCGGCGCCAGGCGCGCGCGCTCGCGCAGGTAGGAGGCCATGTCGGACTGGGAGATCACCCCGACCAGGCGCCGCCCGGCGTCCAGCACCGGCACGCCGGTCTGGCCCGTCTCGAAGAGCCGGCGCGCGGCGGTCCAGGCGTCGTCCCCCTCGGCGAGGAAGAACGGCACCGGCCGCATCACGTCCCGCGCGGAGGCGGGCACGGGGTCAGCCCTCCCGTTCCTGGTGGAGCGCGTGGCGCACCGCGTTGACCGTGCGCCGCGACACGTCGATGCCGCGCTCCTGCTTCAGTCTCCGGGCGAGGGCGGCGTCGGTCTGCACCGTCTGCTCCGCCAGCCACAGGCCCAGGATGTCCTTGAGCACGTGGCGCTGGCCCGGCACCAGGGAGATCATCGGCGTCTCCGGCCCCCACGGCAGGCGCAGGCTCCGGTGCGACAGCGCCCGGCTCACCGTGCTGGGCGCCAGCTGCAGGCGCCGCGCCAAGAGGCGCAGGGAGACAGGGCGCATGTCCTCGGCCTTGCGCGTGCGCAGGAAGTCCGCCTGGATCACGCCCAGGGACTCCAGGATGCGGAAGATCGTGCTCTGGCGCAGGTTCAGCGTCTCCAGGCGCTTGAGCAGATGGCGCAGGCGGCGGCGCTCCTCGCCGGAGAGCAGGCCCGAGGTCTTCCAGGACTCCAGGTCGTCGTAGCGCACCTGGTAGAGCCCGCGCGCCCAGTACGGCGCCACGAACTCGAAGGCCGGCTTGCCCGCCTCCAGCGTCAGACGCGCCAGGCAGGTGGAGCCGCGCGCGCCCGGAGCCGTCTTCGGCGCGCCCGCGAACTCGGCCTGCGCCCCGATCTCGAGGAGGAGCTCGTTGACCCGGCGGATCTCCGACTCCGGCAGGCCCGTGCGCTTGGCGATCTCCGGCATCGGCACCGCCTCCTCCGCGTGAAGGAAGTAGCGCTCGAAGTCCTGGCGCCCCATCTTGCGGATCAGCGGGAGCACATCCTGGTGCGCGTCGAGGCGCCCCTCCACGTCCACGCGCTCGCCGGAGGACACGCGGGACTCGTCCACGTCGTAGAAGCTGGAGGAGAGCCGACCGCCGGGCCAGCGGCGGCGGCGGATCGCCGACGGCAGGCCGGGCGCGCCGAAGTAGAGCTTCTGGAACAGCGGATCCTTCTCCACCCGCTGGACCTGCGTGGCGAACTCGCGCTCCGGCATCTCGATCCAGTCCGCCATGCGCAGGCGGCCCAAGATCGCGAGTCGTTGCTCGGCCCGGATTCCGATGTGCTGTTTCATGGTTGGCGCAGGCTCCGCGGAAACGCTAGAATGACCCGGCGTCTCACTCATCCCGTCGAACAAATATTTTAGCAACATAATGGCCAAATCCAGGAAGCCCGTCGAGCCCCCGTCCGAGCACGGCATCGCCTTGACCCTGCATCAGGCGTTCCGGCGCTCCAACGACGTGATGTTCTACTGCGACCGGGACGGCACCATCCTGGACGTCAACGAGGCCTTCGTGCGCCACTACGGCTGGACCCGCGAGGAGTCCATCGGTCAGAACCCCCGCCTCCTGCGCTCCCGCTACACCACCCCGGACACTTATCAGGAAATGTGGACGCGCATCCTGGACCCGCAGGTCGGCTTCTGGCGCGGCGAGCTGGTCAACCGCGCCAAGGACGGCCGCGAGATCCCGGTGATCCTGACCATCACCGCCGTGCGCGACGAGCGCGGCGGCATCGTCGGCTACGTCTCCAACGCCATGGACGTCGGCGATCTGCGCCGACTGCAGGAGCGCGTGGCCCAGACCGAGGCCCTGGCCCAGCTCGGCCAGATGGCCGCCGTCGTCGCCCACGAGATCCGCAACCCCTTGGGCTCCATCGTGATGGCCGCGCGCCAGCTGGCCGGCGGCTCCCTGGCGGACGAGGACCGCGACCTGGTGCTCAAGATCCTGCGCGACGAGAGCCAGCGCCTCAACGAAACCTTGACCAACTTCCTGTCGTACGCCCGCCCCCGCCCGCTCAAGCTCGAGCGCGCGGATTTGAACGCCCTGGCCTCCGACGTGGCCCGCATCGTGACCGGCGACGGGGGCGGCGGCCTCAAGATCGAATCCGCGCTGGACGCGGGCCTGGCCCCGTTCCGCTTCGACCCCGACCAGATCCGCCAGGTGGCGTGGAACATCGCCCTCAACGCCGCGCAGGCCCTGGAGGGCCGCGGCCTGGTCAAGGTGGCCACCGGCCGGCGCGAGGGCTTCGCGTTCCTGCGCGTGGCCGACGAGGGCCCCGGCATCCCCGCCGAGGCGCGCGAGGACCTCTTCCAACCCTTCCGCACCACCAAGTCCCACGGCACCGGCCTGGGGCTGGCCATCGCCGACCGCATCGTGCGCGCGCACGGCGGCCGCATCGAGGTGGAGAGCGCGCCCGGACGCGGGGCCGCCTTCACCGTCTTCCTGCCCACCGCGCAAGGATGAACATGGACGAGAAAAGGATCCTGCTGGTCGAAGACGACTCCGCCCAGGCCGCGATGCTGGGACTCGAGCTCAAGCGCCGCGGCTTCCGCGTGGAGGCGGAGAGGTCCGCCCCGGCCGCCGTCGCGCGCGTGGAGAAGGAGATCTTCGACGCCGTCGTCACCGACCTGCGCCTGGGCTCCGGCGACGGCCTGCAGGTGGTCGCCGCCGTCAAGTCCAGCCAGCCCGAGACCGGCGTCATCGTCATCACGGGCCACGGCTCCATCGACACCGCGGTGGCCGCGATGAAGGCCGGCGCGTTCGACTACCTGACCAAGCCCGTCGAGCCCGAGGAGCTGACCCTGGCCCTGCGCAAGACCATCGAGCACCGCGACCTGGTCGGCGAGGTGCGCCGCCTGCGCGCCGAGGTCCGCGAGCGCCAGGGCTTCGCGAAGATCGTCTCGACCAGCGCGCAGATGAAGCGCGTGCTGGACCTCATCTCCAAGGTGGCCGCCACCGACGCCACCGTCCTCATCACCGGGGAATCCGGCACGGGCAAGGAGCTGGTGGCCCGCGCCATCCACGAGAACTCCCCCCGCCGCGACGGCTCCTTCGTGGCCATCAACTGCGGGGCCCTGCCCGAGGGCCTCCTCGAGAGCGAGCTGTTCGGCCACGTCAAGGGCTCCTTCACCGGCGCCGACCGCAACAAGCGCGGGCTCTTCGAGGAGGCCTCCGGCGGCACGCTGTTCCTCGACGAGATCTCCGAGACCACCCCCGGCCTGCAGGTCAAGCTGCTGCGCGCGCTCCAGGAGGGCGAGATCCGCCGCGTCGGCGACAACCACCCGGTCAAGGTCTCCGCGCGCGTGGTGGCCGCCACCAACCGCGACCTGAAGAAGCTCGCCACCGAGGGCAAGTTCCGCGACGACCTCTACTACCGCTTGAAGGTGTTCCCGATCGAGATCCCGCCCCTGCGCGAGCGCCCGGAGGACATCCCCCCGCTGGCGGAGACCTTCCTCAAGAAGGCGCGCGTGCGCTCCGGCTCGGCCGCGGCCAAGTTCACCCCGGCAGCCCTGAAGTCCCTGGCGTCCTACGCCTGGCCCGGCAACGTGCGCGAGCTGGAGCACGCCGTCGAGCGCGCGCTGATCATGGCCTCGGGCCTGGCCGTGGACCGCGGCGACCTGCCGCCCGAGATCGCCGACGCCGCCCCGGCCGCGAAGGCCAAGCCCGCCAAGCGCCCGGCCAAGCGCGCCGCCGTCCGGTAGTCTCCTAGCGTCCGGACGGGACGGCCAGGACCGGCGCGCGCGCGTGCCGCACCACCCGCTCCGCCGTGGTCCCGAGCACCAGGTCCGCCAGCAGGCCGCGCCGGTGGGCGGTCAGGACGGTCAGCCCGTGCCGGCGGGACTCCCGCAGGATCTCGCGCACCGGCTCGCCCCGGCGCAGGATCAGGCGCGGGCGGGAGGCTTTCTTGAGCTCCTCGGGGAGCTGCGCGATCATCCCGCTCACGAACGCGCGCGCGTCCGGCCCGCGCCCGCCCTCCTCCACGCAGAGCACCGTCAGGCCCGCGCCCAGGAACGCCGCCGCCCGCGCGGCGGCCTCCAGCCCCTTGCGCGCGTAGGGGCGCAGGTTGACCGGCGCCAGCACCGAGCGCACCCGGCGCGGCGGCACGCGCGCGACCAGGACCGGGACCGGCGACAGGCGCACGATCTCCTCGCTGACCGAGCCCAGCACGAAGCGGTCCAGCCCGCGCCGCCCGTGGCTGCCCGCCACCACCAAGTCCGCGCCGGCCGCCACGACCCCCGCCCGGGC
>JAJXTZ010000227.1 GCA_021783355.1 bacterium
CCGGGGCCGCCGCGCGGGCGGGGAGGGCCAGCGCGAGGGCCAGCAGGGCGGCGGACAGGCGCGCGGCTCTCACGGCGATAGTGTGGCCCGTCCCGTCCCAGGGCGCCTGGGGCGGAGGGCCCTCCCCGAGGAGGGTCCTCCGGCCGCGCCGCCGACGGCGCGGGTCAGTTCGAGGCGACCGAGGCGCCCGCGGCCTGGCCGGCCATCCGGGCGATGTCCGCCAAGTGCGCCGCGACCTCCGGAGAGGCGGCGCGGGGGGCCGCGGCCGCCGCGTCGGAGGCGATCTGCGCCAGTTCCTCGCGGGCCAAGGCCGTCGCGTCGCCGGGGGCCGACGGGTCGGTGACCAGGGCGGTCAGGGCGGCCACGTCGGCGCGCTCCAGCTGGCGGCGCATCAGCGGGATGTCCACCACGGCGGGCTTGGCGCCGGTGAGGCGGCTCATCACCGAGCCGACGAGGGAGGTCTGGGGCTTCTGGAGCTCGGACCAGACCGAGGCGTGGATCTCGGCGAACAGGTCCGAGACTTTCAGCGCCGTGGCCGGAGCGTACTGCTCGGCCGTGATCAGGCGGTTGAGCATCGCCGGGTCGTACAGGTGCTGCAGGGCGGCGGACTGGATGCTGACGGCCACGCGCGGGACGTTGATCAGGCCGCGGCCGGAGGCGGCGGTCATCGGGTCCGGCGAGGCGCTGAGCACCAGCTGGGCCGGCACCTGGAAGGCGTCGGCCGCGAAGATCTTCTTGGTCAGGAAGTCCAGGACGGTCTTCTGCTCGGCGGCGGGCACGGGCTCCAGGCGCGGGCCGCCCTCGCTGATCGGACGGCGGTCGGAGCGCACGCCGCCGATCTCCGGCAGGATGGTCTCCACCGAGCGCGAGTAGAGGCCCAGGCCGCTGGACAGGGAGTCGTAGCCGGACATGGACTGCGTCGGCGTCCCGGAGACCGCGCGTTTCCACTGGGCCTGCGCGCGGGCCACCAGGCTGTCGGCGTAGGCGACCGGGGTGCTGCTGAAGTCGAAGCGCTGGACGTCGGGGTCGATGCCCTTGACGTCCTCGTCGGTGCCGTAGGCCAGGCGCGGGTCCGTGTCCACCGCCGAGGCGATGTGCGCCAGGGCCGCGGCCTTCTGGGCCGGGTCCTGCGGCAGGGGCTGGTAGCCCCACTTGATCGCGTTGTAGTCGTAGGGGCCGATCTTGTCCTGGAAGTAGACCTTGGGCTGGCCCTTGCCCGGGACGTTGGTGGGCAGGTAGTCCATCACGGTGGAGGAGAGCAGGCCGTCCTTGCCCTCCTGGTCCAGCGGATACAGGCGGCTGCCCTTGAAGTTGTGGCGCAGGCCCAGCGTGTGGCCGATCTCGTGCACGACGACCGAGGTCAGGTACTGCTTGACGATGTCGGCCTTCTGCGCGTCGGTGAGCCCCTGCGCGCGGATCGCGGCCAGAGCGGTCGGGTCCGGGCGCACGTCCTTGTCGATGGAATTGGCCAGGTCGGGCTTGAAGCTGATGTCCCACAGGCGGCTCATCTGGTCGCTGAGCATGACGGTCGCGGAGTAGATCTGGCCGGTGAGGGGGTTCACGCGCGACGGGCCGTAGGCGAAGCCGGCGTCGGGGCCCAGGAACCAGCGCACGACGTTGTAGGACGCGTCGGCCGGGTTGAACGCGGCGCGCTGGTCCTTGGTCATGTCCGTGTCGGGGTCCTTGACCACCAGGGCGTTGCGCAGGCCGATGGCCTCGAACGCGGAGTTCCAGGCCAGGATGCCGGCCTTGATCGCGCCGCGGTACTCCTTGGGCGTCGCGGGGTCGATCCACCAGACGATCGGGTTCTTCACGTCGGAGACGGGAGCGTTCGGGACGGCCTTCTCCAGGCGCCAGCGGTTGGCGAGCTGGACCAACGGGTCCATCTGGTTCTTCAGGCGCGCGGCGCTGTAGTCGCGGTAGTTCGTGGTGAAGTAGCCGACGCGCGGGTCCGCCTCGCGCTGGTCGAAGCCCTTGGAGTCCGGCAGGGCGCTGATGCTGTAGCGCACGGTGACCGGCAGGGTGCGGCTGTCCGGGAGGGTCTTGGACTCCACCGGGACCTGCGGCTGGAACACGTAGGAGGCCTCGACCTCCATGTTCGCGTGGAAGGAGGCGATCTTGTCCAGGCGGCTGACGCCGCCGATCGGCGCCAGCGCGCGCTCGGGGAGGGAGTAGGCGTTGGCGACCATGCCGCGCACGTCCGCCAGGTCCGTGAGGAACAGGCCGTCCGCGTCCACGACGACCAGGTGGGCGGAGTCGATCTCGGTGGAGATCTTCACGGCGGCCAGCAGGGAGTCGGGATACGAGTCCTTGACGCCCTGGGCCTCGGGCGTGCCGGGCGCGGCGCGGAACTGGGTGTTCAAGCGGTAGATCTGGATCATGTCCCCGACGCGGCGGAAGGAGATCAGGAAGTTCTGCACCGGCGCGCCGGAGTAGATGCCGTTCTCGCCGACGCCCTGGGAGATCGTCGCGGAGAGCAGGTAAGGCGTGTCCATCTGGCCGGCGAAGAGGCCCATCAAGTGATGCTCGCCGACGTCCTGGAGCAGGAACAGCGGGCGCGCGGCCTCCATCGCCGCGGCGTCGCCTTGAACCTTGTCCGCGGTCGCGGAGAGCGCCGGCATCTTGAGCTCGGGAGCGGAGGCCGCGGGCTTGGCGGCGGCGGGGACGGCCAGGATCAGGGCGAGCGCGAGGGGCTTCAGGTATTCCATAGCGACCAGGATAACGGACGGGCGCCGGTCGCGCAAGGCCCGATGGTCCCAGAAAATCCGGGCCTTTAGGCCCCCGTCAGGCGGAGAGGGTCAGGGTCTCGTCGGCGTCGTCGTAGGTCAAGAGCTTGCCGTAGCGGGCCCAGCGCACCAGAGTCTTGAAGACCCGGTCGGAGTTCTCCTGCGGGATCTGCAGGGCGATGGTCTCCAGCACGGTCGAGCGGTCCACGGAGCGGTCGGCGCGGGTCCGCGCGTAGTCGCAGATCTCGCGGAAGAGCTTTAGCTCCAGCAGGGCCGCGCGCCAGACCGCCTTGCGCGCGGACGGCGAGGCCTTGACGAAGGCGCGCCCGCGTTCGGTCAGCAGGACGGTCTGCTTCGGCGTGTCCACGAAGTCCAGCAGCTCGGCGGCCTTGACCACGGTGATGACCTTGCCGAACTCGCGGCCGGTCTCGGAGGCGACGCGGAACAGGTTCTCCTGCCCGCCGCGAGCGTCCAGATACTCGAGCAGGCCCACGATCTCCGAGGAGCCGGCGTTGGGGAGGGGCTCGGCGTGCGGCGCGCGCGGGCGGGGGAGGGG
>JAJXTZ010000057.1 GCA_021783355.1 bacterium
CGGCGCCGCCGACGCGGCCGGCGACGCGCGGGCGCTGGCCGGGGCCCACGCGGTCAAGCCCTTCTCGCCCTCGGGACGGGCGCGGCCCTTCGAGGCGGGAGCCGACGGGACCTCTCCCGGCGAGGGCGCGGCGACCGTGGTGCTCAAGCGTCTGGCGGACGCCCTGCGCGACGGGGACCGGGTCTACGCGGTGATCCAGGGCGTGGGCTCGGCCGCCGGCGGGGGCTGCGAGGCCGCGGTCCCGACGGCGGCCGCCTGCGCCGAGGCCCTGCGCCGCGCCTACGCGGAGGCGCGCGTGGACCCCAGCCGCATCGGGCTCGTCGAGTGCCACGGCTCCGGCGACCCGCGCGAGGACGCGTCCGAGGCCTCCGCCTTGGTCGAGGTCTTCGGGACGGCGGAAGCCGAGCTCCCGTTGGCGCTGTCGTCCGTCAAGACCGTCATCGGTCACGCGGGGGCCGCGGCGGGCCTGGCCGGCCTGGTCAAGGCCGCGCTCTGCCTGTATCAGGAGATCCTGCCTCCCGGGCCCGAGATCGTCGAGCCGGTCGCGCCGCTGGCGGAGGCCCGCGCGCGCTTCCACAGCCCGCGCCGGCCCGCGTACTGGCTGCGCAACCGCGCCAAGGGGCCGCGCCGGGCGGGGGTGACCTCGCTGGGCGTGGACGGCGGCGCGGTGCACGCGGTGCTCCAGCAGTTCGAGCGCGAGGAGGGCGACGCGCGCGTGGACGACGAGCGCCGCCAGCCGCTGGGCGCGCGCGGCGAGGGTCTGTTCGCGGTGGAGGCCGACGACGCGGCGGGCCTGCTCTCGGGGCTGGCGGAGCTGGAGGCCTGGGTGTCCGCGCAGGACCCGGCCGAGGACGCCGAGGCGCTGGCGCGGCGCTGGTGGGTCAAGCGCGGCGCCGCGCCCGGGCGGCGACTGGCCGCGGCGCTGGCCGCGCGGGGCTGGCGCGAGGTCCTGGCGCTGGCGCGCGCGGCGGCGGACTCCATCCGCGACAACCCGGAGCGCCCGCTGGCCTCCGACCGCGCCTTCCTGACCGCGCGCCCGCCGCTGGGCGGGGACCTGGCCTTCGTCTTCCCGGGCTCGGGCAACCAGTACCTGGGGATGACGGCGGGCTTCGGCGCGCAGTGGCCCGAGGTCCTGCGCCGCCACGACGCGGAGAACGGCTACCTGCGCGACCAGATGGTCCCGCAGCGCGTCGTTCCGTGGCGGCTGACCTGGGAGAAGGGCTGGGAGTCCCGCGCCGAGCGCGACTTGAACGAGGACTACCACGCGCTGATCTTCGGCTCGGTGGCGCACGGGACGGCCGCCAGCGACCTGCTGCGCTCGTTGGGCGTGGAGCCGAAGGCCGTGATCGGCTACAGCCTGGGTGAGACCGCCGGGCTCTTCGCGACCCGGGCCTGGACGGCACGCGACGAGATGCTGCGGCGCATGAAGTCGTCGAGCCTGTTCACCAGCGAGCTGGCCGGTCCCTGCGACGCGGCGCGCCAGTTCTGGAACCTCCCCGCGCACGAGAAGGTGGACTGGGTGCTGGGCGTGGTGGACCGCCCGGCCGACGCGGTGCACAAGGCCTTGAAGGGCGCCGAGCGCGCGGCGCTCTTGATCGTCAACGCGCCGGTGGAGTGCGTGGTCGGCGGCTACCGGCAGGCGGTGGAGAAGCTGGTGGAGGGGCTGGGCTGCGTGTTCCTGCCGCTGCAGGGCGTGTCCACGGTCCACTTCCCGGCGGCCAAGCTGGTGGAGGGGAAGTACCGCGAGCTGCACCTCTTTCCCACGCGCCCGCCCAAGACGATCCGCTACTACTCCGGCGCCTTCGGCGGGGCCTACGAGCCCACGCGCGAGAAGGCCGCCGACTCCATCACCACGCAGGCGGTGCGCTGGGTGGACTTCGCGGCGCTGGTCAAGAAGGCGCACGAGGACGGGGTGCGCACTTTCGTGGAAGTGGGCCCTCAGGGTTCCTGCACGCGCATGATCGGCAAGATCCTGGGGCCCACCCCGCACTCGGCGCGGGCGCTGGACGCGCGGGGTCAGGACCCGGTCTCGGGGACGCTCAAGCTGCTGGCATTCCTGATCGCCGAGCGCGTCCCGGTGGACCTCAAGGCGCTCTACGGCGCGCGTACTCACTGCGTCGGCCACCGGCTCCCGGAGCCGGTCCCGCCGCGCTGGACGCGCGCCGCTCTGGGGGGGCGCCCCCAGCGGGTCTCCTGGACGCCGCCGAAGGCTCCGACCGAGCCGTATGGCGAGGAAGCGCCGCTCCCGCACGCCGTCGAAAAGCGGCCGTCTCTTCCTCCGGTCCCGAAGCCGGCGGTTGTTCCCAGTGTTCGGATTCCCGAGCCGTCTCTTCCCGGCGCGGAGTTCGCCGCGCCCGCGCCCGGCGCGCCCGCCGCCGACCTCACGGCCCAGGCCCACGCGGCCTTCCTCCAGCTCTCCCAGAATTTCTCGGCCTTCCAGGCCCGCAACCTCCAGGAACAGCTGAACCTGATTTCCGGCGGCGCTCCCGTCCCCGCCGCGTTGCCCTGCGTCCCGATGCCCGCGCCCGTTCCGCCGCCGTCTCCGGAGCTCACTTCGAGGCCCGCCATTAAGCCGTTCATGGACCGCGAGGCCTGCCTGGAGTTCGCCACCGGCAAGATCGGCAAGGTGCTGGGCGAAGCGTTCGCCCACGCGGACGCCTATCCGACGCGCGTGCGCCTGCCGGGCGAGCCGCTGATGCTGGCCGACCGCATCCTGTCGGTGACCGGCGTCCCGAACTCGATGAAGTCCGGCTCCTGCGTGACCGAGCACGACGTGAAGGCCGGGGCCTGGTACCTGGACGGCGGGCGCATCCCCACCTGCATCGCGGTGGAGGCCGGGCAGGCGGACCTTTTCTTGTCGGGCTACCTGGGCATCGACGCGAAGACCAAGGGCCTGGCGTCCTACCGCCTCCTCGACGCGATCGTCACCTTTCACGACCACCTGCCCCAGCCTGGCTCGGTCATCCGCTACGACATCACGATCGACGGCTTCGGCCGGCACGAGGACATCTGGCTCTTTTTCTTCCGGTTCGACAGCACCGTCGACGGCAAGCCGCTGCTGACGATGCGCAAAGGGTGCGCCGGCTTCTTCACCCAGGCCGAGCTCGCCAAGGGCAAGGGCATCATCCTGACCGAGGACGAGCGCAAGCCTGTCCCCGGGAAATTGTCGGCGGATTGGAAGCCGTTGGTGCCGTTCGCCGCCAAGATCCGATTGGCCGACGCGGAATTCTCCCGTCTTCGCGCCGGGGACTTGGCCTCCGCCTTCGGTGCGGCGTTCAGCGCCGTTGCGTTCACTCCTGAGGTGCTGCCTTCCGGGAAGATGAAGCTGGTGGACCGCATATTGGAGCTGGACCCTGCGGGCGGACGCTACGGTCTGGGCTTGGCCGTCGGCGACATGGACATCCACCCGGACGACTGGCATCTGGCCTGCCACTTCACCGACGACAACGTGATGCCGGGCACGCTCATGTACGAGTGCTGCCTGCACACGCTGCGCGTTTATCTGATGCGGATGGGCTGGGTCGGCGAGAAGGGCAAGGTCTGGCACGAGCCCGTGCCGGGCGTGGCCAGCCGCCTCAAGTGCCGCGGCCAGGTCCTCGCCTCGACTAAGAAGGCCCGCTACGAGCTCCACGTGAAGGAGCTGGGCTACCAGCCGGACGGCACGCCGTACTGCATCGCCGACGCCTTCATGTACTCGGACGCCAAGAACATCGTGCAGATCACGGACATGTCCGTGCGCCTGTCGGGGACGACACGCCACGAATTGGAAGCGCTGTGGTCGAGCGCTCCCGTCCCGGTCCGGCCGCGGACGCCGCTCTACGGCCCCGACAAGATCCTCGCCTTCTCCAACGGCAAGCCGTCGGAGGCGTTCGGAGACCGCTACGTCCCGTTCGACCGGAACCGCGTCATCGCGCGCCTGCCCGGCCCGCCGTACCAATTCCTGGACCGCGTCGTGGAGACGACGGGCGCCCCCTGGGTCCTCAAGGCCGGCGCCGCGGCCGCGGCCGAGTACGACGTCCCGCGCGACGCCTGGTACTTCCAGGAGAACGGTCAAGCAACCATGCCTTTCGCCGTCCTGCTGGAAGTCGCGCTCCAGCCCTGCGGCTGGCTGGCCGCGTACTGCGGCTCGGCGCTGACCAGTCCCATCGACCTCTCGTTCCGCAACCTCGGCGGGGACGCCGTTCAATACATCGACGTCACGCCCGACATCGGAACGCTCGTCACCAAGGTGACGCTGACCAAGGTCTCGTCCTCCGGCGGCATGATCATCCAGGGCTACGACATGACGATGACCGACGGCCGCGGCCGCCTGGTCTATAAAGGGACCACCGAGTTCGGCTTCTTCACGAAGGAGTCCCTGGCCGACCAGGTCGGATTGCGCGGCGCCAAGCCCTTCGTCCCCTCGGGTCCCGGACGCGCCCTGACGCTCTCCGGCGGGACGCCGTCGCTGCCGGGCCCCAAGCTCCTGCTGTTGGACAGCGTGACGCAGTACGACGCTCAGGGCCCGAAGGCCCTCGGCGCCCTGGTCGGCCGCCGCGCCGTGGACCCCGCGGAGTGGTTCTTCAAGGCGCATTTCTACCAGGACCCCGTCTGCCCCGGCTCCTTGGGTCTGGAGTCCTTCATCGAATTGATGAAGTGCCACGCCCGCGACCGCTGGCCGGACTTGCCCGCGAGCGCCCGCTTCGAGAGCATGGCCCTGGGCAAGCCCCACCAGTGGCTCTACCGCGGCCAGTACACGCCCGTCAACAAGGCCGTCGAGGTCCAGTGCTGGATCACCGCCGTGGACGAGGCGACGAAGACTTTGACGGCCAGCGGACTCCTCTCCCGCGACGGGCTGTGGGTGTACGAGATGCGGGACTTCACCCTGAAGGTGGTCGCGTGAGGTATTCGAAAGTCTCCCTGTCCGCCCTCGCCTACGAGCTGGCGCCGGCCGTCGTCTCCTCGGCGGAGCTGGAGAAGCGCGTGGCCCCGGTGTACGAGAAGCTGCATTTCCCGCTGGGACAGCTGGAGGCGCTGACCGGCATCCGCGAGCGGCGGTGGTGGGAGCCGGGGTTCAAGCTCTCCGAGGGCGCCGCGCGCGCGGGCCGGAAGGCGCTGGCGAAGGCGGGCCTGAGCGCGAAGGAGCTGGGGGCGCTGATCTACGCGGGCGTGTGCCGCGAGTCCGCGGAGCCGGCCACGGCCTGCGCGGTGGCGGCCAAGCTCGGCACGGGGACGGACTGCGCGGTCTACGACCTCTCCAACGCCTGCCTGGGCGTCTTGTCCGGCATCGTGGACGTCGCCAACCGCATCGAGCTGGGGCAGATCAAGGCGGGGCTGATCGTCTCCTGCGAGTCGGCGCGCGAGATCAACGAGGCGATGATCGCCGACATGCTGAAGAACCCGACGATGGAGCATTTCAAGCTGTCCCTGGCCACCCTGACCGGCGGCTCGGGCGCGGTGGGGGTGCTGCTCACCGACGGCTCCTTCGGCGGCGCCGGGCACGCGCTGCTGGGCGGCGCGGTCCAGGCCGCGCCCGAGCACTGGGATCTGTGCCGCTGGGAGCGCGACTTCATGCGCACCGACGCCGCCGCGGTCCTCAAGAACGGCGTGGAGCTTGCGCGCGGGACCTGGCGGGCTTTCACGCGGGAACTGGGCTGGGGCGCGGGCGCGGTGGACAAGACGATCTGCCACCAAGTGGGCGGCCCGCATCGCGCGGCGGTCCTGCAGGCCTTCGGCGTGGCGACGGAGAACGACTACGCCACCTACGAGTACCTGGGCAACATCGGCACCGTGAGCCTGCCGCTCACCGCCGCACTGGCCGACGAGCGCGCTTTTCTCAATAAGGGCGACACGGTCGGCTTCCTGGGGATCGGCTCGGGCCTCAACTGCATGATGCTGGGGTGGGAGTGGTGAGCGGCTGGAAGGCGCTCTACCCCTTCACGGGCAAGCGCCTGGACCTGGGCGGCGCGGTCATGCACTGCCTGGACGAGGGCGCGGGCGAGACCGTGCTGATGGTCCACGGCAACCCCACCTGGTCTTTCTATTTCCGAGAGCTGGTGAAGGCCCTGCGCGGCTCGCGCCGCGTGATCGTCCCCGACCATGTCGGCATGGGCCTGTCCGAGCGCCCGGACGACGACCGTTACCCGTTCACCTTGAAGCGCCGCGTGGACGACCTCGACGCGCTGATGAAGGCCGTCGCCCCGGAGGGGCCCGTGACCCTCGTCCTCCACGACTGGGGCGGCATGATCGGCATGGGCTGGGCCGTCCGGCGCCCGGAGCGCGTGAAGGCGATCGTCGCCTTCAACACGAGCTGCTTCCGGCTCCCGGCGGAGAAGAAGTTCCCGCCGCTCCTGGGCGCCTTGCGCGGGCCGCTGGGACTGCCGCTGCGGGTCTCGCGACTCGCGCGCAAGAAGGTGCTGCAGACCTGCGTCGCCCGCCGTCCGCTGCCCCCCGAGGTCGAGGAGGCCTACCTGTCGGTCTGCGACGGGTGGAACGCGAGCCGCGCCGTGCAGCGCTTCGTGCAGGACATCCCGCTCGCGCCCGGCGACGAGTCCTGGCGGACCGTCGTGGAGATCGAGTCCGGGCTCGCGGCCTTCGAGAACACCCCGATGCTGCTCCCGTGGGGGATGAAGGACTGGGTCTTCGACGAGCACTTCCTGAACGGCTGGCGCAGGCGCTTCCCGCACGCGCGCGCCGAGCGCTTCGAAGACTGCGGACATTTTCTCCTCGAGGACGCGCCCGGCGAGGCCGTCCCGCTGATCGCGGACTTCGTCGCCCGCTCCGCGGCCGCATGAAGGAACCGCGGGGCGTCGCCGAGCGCTTCCTGGACGCCGCGCGCCGGCTGGGCGACGCGCCCGCCCTGATCCAGGGCCGCGACCTGGCCAGCTTCGCCGTCCTGGCCCGCGACGTGGAGCGCCTGGCCGCGGGCCTGCGCCGCGCGGGACTCAAGTCCGGCGAGCGCGCCGCCCTGCTGGTCCCGCCCTCGCGCGACTTCTTCGCCCTGACCTTCGCCCTGTTCCGCCTGGGCGCCGTGCCCGTGCTGATCGACCCCGGCATCGGCTTTAAGAACATGGGACGCTGCCTGGAGGAGGCCGAGCCCGTCGCCTTCCTGGGGAGCCCCAAGGCCCACCTCGGCCGCCTCCTCGGCCGCTGGGCGCCGAAGGCGCGCCTCTCGGTCGTCGCCGACGGCAAGGTCCCCGGGATGTGGAACACGCGCGAACTGCGCGGGATGGGCGGCCGCGCCGGCTTCGACGGCGCCCCGGCCGCCCCCGAGGCGGCGGCGGCGCTGCTGTTCACCTCCGGGAGCACCGGCGCGCCCAAGGGCGCCGTCTACACCCACGCCATGTTCGCCGCCCAGACCGAGCTCCTGCGCGAGCTCTTCGATATAAAGGAGGGGGAGGTCTCCGTTCCGACCTTCCCGCTCTTCGCCCTGTTCGACATGGCCTTGGGGCAGACCTGCGCCGTCCCGGACATGGACTTCACCCGCCCCGGCTTCACCGACCCGTCCCGGATCGTCGGCCCCCTGCAGGCGCACAAGGCCGCCCAGCTCTTCGGCTCGCCGGCCCTGCTGGACCGCCTGGGCCGCTACGGCGAGCGCCACGGGATCATGCTGCCGCACCTGAAGCGCGTGATGTCGGCCGGCGCGCCCGTGCCCGCCAAGGTCCTGGCCCGCGTGCGCGGCATGCTCCGCCCCGGCGTCGAGATCCACACCCCGTACGGCGCCACCGAGTCCCTGCCCGTCGCCGTGGCCTCCTCGGCCGAGATCCTGGGCGAGACCGCGGCGCGCACCGCCGCCGGCGACGGCGTCTGCGTGGGCCAGACCGTCCCGCGCGTCGAGGCCGCCGTGATCCGGATCAGCGACGAGCCGATCGGCGCCTGGAGCGAGGACCTGCGCGTCCCGGACGGGACCGTGGGCGAGATCGTCGTGAAGGGCCCCGTCGTCAGCCGCGAGTACTTCCGTCGCCCGGAGGCCACGGCCCTGGCCAAGATCGCGGACGGCGGCGCCGTGCGGCACCGCATGGGCGACCTGGGCTGGCGCGACGACCGGGGACGGCTCTGGTTCTGCGGCCGGAAGAGCCAGCGGGTGAGGACCGCGGACGGGGAGCTCTACACCGTCCAGGTCGAGGGCGTGTTCAACGCCCATCCGCGGGTCAAGAGAACGGCGCTCGTCGGCGTGCGCGGCGAGCCCGTCTTGATCGTCGAGCCGGAACGCGGAACGGATGCGGCGAGTTTGACCAAGGAACTGCTGGAGTTGGGGTCGAAGAACGACAAGACGCGCGCGATCAAACGCGTCCTTTATCATCCGTCTTTCCCCGTGGACATCCGCCACAACGCCAAAATCTTCCGCGAGAAGCTGGCCGCGTGGGCCGAAGGGCGGTCGTGATGCGCGCCCTGGTCACCGGCGGCGGCGGCTTCCTGGGCGGCGCGCTGGCGCGCAAGCTGCGCGAGCGCGGCGACGAGGTGCGCGTGTTCGGGCGGCGCGAATACCCGGAGCTGGAGGCCCTGGGCATCGACTCCGCCCGGGGCGACCTGGCCGACGCCGACGCCGTCTGCGCGGCGTGCGAGGACCGCGAGGTCGTCTTCCACGCCGGGGCCAAGGTCGGCCTCTGGGGATCCTACGAGGACTATTTCGCCGCCAACGTGACCGGCACCCGCAACGTCCTGCGCGCCTGCCAGGAGCAGGGCGTGGGCAAGCTGGTGTTCACCAGCTCGCCGTCCGTCGTCTTCGACGGGCGCGACGTGGAGGGCTGGGACGAGAGCGCGCCGTACCCGGAGCGCTTCGACTCCCACTACTCGCGTACCAAGGCCCTGGCCGAGGAGATGGTCCTGGCCGCCGACCACCACCGCCTGTCCACCGTGTCCCTGCGCCCGCACCTGATCTGGGGCCCCGGCGACCGCCACCTCCTGCCCCGGATCGCGGCCCGCGCCCGCGCCGGGCGCCTGTACCGCATCGGCGACGCCAACAAGCCCGTGGACGCCGTCTACATCGACGACGCCGTCGAGGCTCACCTGCTGGCCGCCGTCCAGCTCTCGCCGCTCTCCGAGATCGCCGGCAAGGCGTACTTCCTCTGCGCCGACGACCCGCGTCCGATCTGGGAGATCGTGGACCGGATGCTGGCCGCCGCCGGCCTGCCGCCCACGAGCAAGTCCATCCCCGCCGGCGCCGCGCTGGCCGCCGCGTCGGCCTGCGAGGCCTCCTGGCGCCTGCTGGGCCTGACCTCCGAGCCCCCGCTGACCCGCTTCCTCGTCTCCCAGCTGACCACCGCCCACTGGTTCGACATCTCCGCCGCCCGCCGCGAGCTGGGCTGGAGCCCGCGCGTCCGGATGGAGGTCGGCATGGAGCGCCTGGCCCAGTGGATCCGCGCCGTCCGCCCGTTCGACGAGTAGGCCTTTGGGCCTAGGAGGGCCCGGGCCTCACGACCCCTAGCGGGGACCGCCTTGCGGGGCTACACTGGGGCCATGAAGCGCTGGGTCGTCCTGCTGGCCGCCTTCGCCTTCCTCGCCTCGGGCTGCGATCTGAAGGACGCCAAGTCCTCCGGACGCCCGGCTCCCGCGACCGCCTCCGCGGACCCGTCGGCCGGAGGCTTCCGCTCCCTGAAGGGGGCGGCCGGCCAGTTGGCGCGCGGGGCCCAATCTTCCTCCTCGGACGGGCCCGTCTCCGACCAGGGCCGCGTCCTGTTCGACGGGGCCCGGACCTTCCAGGGCGGCGCCGCCGTGGTCCCCGCCGCCTACTTCAACTACGGCGCGCGGCCCGCGGTCCAATACACCAGCCTGACCTCCTCGATCCCGTCCGACCTGGCCCTGGCCCCGCCTCCGTCCCCGGCCGACGCGCGCGACATCTCCCGCTACGCCTCCCTGCGCAGCGCCCTGATCCGCGGGGGGGCCGAGGCGCGGGTGGTGGATGAGTCCATCCGCCAGGCCGTGGCCAAGGGCATGGACCCGCTGATGATCCTGGCCATCGGCATGCAGGAGTCCAACCTGCACAGCGGGGCGCGCAGCTCCGTGGGCGCGCGCGGCGCCATGCAGCTGATGCCGGGGACCGCCTGCGGCCTGGGCGTGTGCAACGCCGCCGCCCTGTACAACCCCACCGTCAACGTGGCCCTGGGCACCACCTACTTCAAGGGCCTGTGGGACCGCTTCGTCGGCTCGGACATGCTCTCCACCAACCCGTTGAGCCCGTTCGTGATCCACCGCGTCTCCAGCGCCATCGCCGCCTACAATGCCGGTCCCGGGGCGGTGATCAAGTACGGCGGCGTCCCGCCCTACCAGGAGACCGCGAACTACGTCCGCAAGGTCGTCGCCTACTACGAGCGGTTCCGGCGCTATCAAGGCAGCGTCATTTCCGCTTAATCACTGAAAGCCCGGCACTCACGGCGGAGATGCATCGAGCCTCCTTCGCATACCGCGTCCTAAATACATGAAAGCCTGGCACTTCTGGGACCTTGGCCCCGGTCCTTCGTGGGCCGAATGCGGGGTGGACGGCGCGGGTCAAAGGCGGTACACTGCGCGCATGAAACGCTGGTTCTGGCTTCCCCTGGCGGCGACTCTGGTCTTGACGGCGTGCGACAAGAAGGACGGGAAGAACGCGGGGCGGGACCCTTCCGCCTCGGCTCCGGCGCCGGCTGCGGCGCCGAGCGCGGCTCTCGGCTACGCCGCGACGGACGACGGCCCCGCCGCGGCCGCGATCCGTTCGTGGAACCTCCCCGGCGACTCGGGCCCGGCCTCCGCGGACGACGCCGCCGACGCGCGCGGCCGCCGCCTCTTCGACGGCCAGATCCTCCGGGGCGGCGGCCTCTCCCTGCCCGGCGGCGGCGACGCCGTCTACGCCGGGAACTACCGGCCGTCCGCGCGCCGCGCGGCCTACACCGGCCTCAAGCCCTACGCGCCCAACGACCTGGCGACCTCCGCCCCGCCGCCGCCCCTGCCGGCGGCCTCCCAGTATCCCTCCGCGGACCAGTCCGCCGCGCGCGGCGCGGGCGCGGTCCTGGCCGCCTTCGACGCCTTCCAGCACAAGATGTTCTCCACCTTCGCGCCCATCATCAGCCGCGCCGGCTGGCGCGCCCGGGCCCGCCTGGGCCGCGCGGAGGAGATGACTCCCACCCACGTGACCGTCCACCACACCGAGGGTCCGCAGACCATGACCGAGGCCGCCACCATGAAGGCCGTGCGCGCCATCCAGTACTACCACATGCGCGGCCGCGCGGCCGAGGGCAAGGACACCTGGGACGACATCGGCTACCACTTCCTGATCGACGGCGCGGGGCGCGTGGTCGAGGGCCGTCCGGCCGAGACCGTGGGGGCCCACGCCCGCGGGGCCAACGAGAACAACATCGGCGTGGCCGTCATGGGGAACTTCGACAAGATCCGGCCGACCGGGGCCCAGGTGGAGAGCCTGACCCGCCTGGTCTCCTTCCTGGCGGTCAAGTACCGCCAGGACCCCGCGCGCCAGGGCTTCTTGGAGGGCCACCAGCACTACGACCCCACCAGCTGCCCGGGGCGGAACATGATGGCCATCATGGGCTCCCTGCGCCTGAAGGTGGACGGCGAGACCGCGACCCTGCTGGCCAAGCTGCGCGGCGCGCGGCCCGACCAGTTCATCGCCGTGGCCGCGGCCGCGACGCCGGGTGCCTAGGCTCCTCCCGGCCCTGGCGGCCGGGCTCCTGCTGGCCGCCGCCTGCCGCCGCCCGGAGTCCGTCCTGCCCGGAGACGCCGTCACCATCCGCTACGAGCTCTCCGCGGGCGGGAAGGTCCTGGAGTCGGACTTCGACGGCAAGCCCATCGTCGTCTACCAAGGGACCGGCGACCTGCCCCCGGGCGCGGACCGCGCGCTGGTGGGGATGACGCCCGGCGAGGAGAAAGTCCTGACCTTGGCCCCGGCCGACGCCTTCGGCCCGCGCGACCCCAAGAAGGTGCGCACGATGGCCCTCGCCGACCTGGGCGCCGCCGGCAAGGGCTTGCGCGCGGGGAAAAAGGTGCTCGGCTTCCTGGACGGGAAGGCCGTGACCGCCCGCGTCCTGTCCGTGGCCGGCGGCAAGGCCGTGCTGGACCTCAACGCGCCCCTGGCCGGCGAGACCGTCGTCTACCGCCTGAAGGTCCTGGCGACGCGGTCCCGCTAGAGCCGCTCGTCGCGCTCGGCGGCGACCGAGGCCGCGATGGAGGCGGCCAGCGTCGCCGCGACGACCGTCAGCGACAAGGCCGTCGCGGGGTGCCACCAGGGCTGGAGCAGGAGCTTGACCCCGATGTAGACCAGCACGAGCGAGATGCCGGTCTTCAGGTAGCGGAACTCCGCCAGCGAGCGCTCCAGCAGGAAGTACAGCGCGCGCAGGCCCAGCATCGCGAAGATGTTGGAGGTGTAGACCAGGAACAGGTCCGGCGTGACGCCCAGCGCCGCCGGGATCGAGTCCACCGCGAAGACCAAGTCCGAGGCCTCGACGACCAGCAGCGCGGCGAAGAGGGGGGTGGCGTAGAGCGCGCCCTCCACGCGCGTGAAGAAGGACTGCCCGTGCGGGGACTCGGTCACCGGCAGGACCCGGTGCAGCAGGCGCAGGGCCCAGGACTTTTCCGGCGAGGGCGGGTCGTCGCCGGCGAGCAGGAGCTTGCCCCCGGTCCACAGGAGGACGACGCCGAACCCGTAGAGCACCAGGCGCGAGCTCTGGACCGCGGCCACCCCCGCGTAAATGAAGACGAAGCGCATCACCACCGCGCCCAGGATGCCCCAGTGCAGGATGCGCGACTGGTGCTCCCCGCCGATGCGGAAGAAGCGGAAGATGACCAGGAAGACGAACAGGTTGTCGATGGAGAGCGACTTTTCCAGCACGTAGGCGGTGAAGTACAGCATCGCCCGCTCGCGGCCCTCCAGGGCCCAGATCGCCCCGCCGAAGGCCAGCGCCAGGAGGATCCAGACGGCGCTCCACAGCGCGGCCTCGCGGAAGGTGACCGCGTGGGAGCGGCGCTGGAACAGGCCGAGGTCCACGGCGAGCATCCCGCCGACGGTCACGACGAAGGCGAACCACAGCCAGGTCTGAGCCACGAGCGTAGATTCTAGCACTCGCGCGGCGGGGGCGGCGCGTTTGCTACGATGCACCCGTGATCGCGCTCTTCACCGACGGCGCCTGCTCCGGCAACCCCGGCCCCGGGGGCTGGGCCTGCGTCGTCGCCCTGCCCGAGGGCCGCGCCTTCGAGCTGGCCGGCCGCGCCGAGGCCACGACGAATAACCGCATGGAGCTCCTGGCCGTGATCGAGGGCCTGCGCGCGGTGGCCGCGCGCCCGGAGACGGCGGTGGTCCACTCCGACTCCACCTACGTGCTCGGCGGGATCACCTCCTGGATCAAGGGCTGGAAGCGCCGCGGCTGGACCACGGCCGCCGGGGAGCCGGTCAAGAACCGCGACCTGTGGCTGGAGCTGGAGGCCCTGGCCGCCGCGCGCGACCGGGCCCTAGAGTGGCGCTGGGTGCGCGGCCACGACGGCCACGACGCCAACGAGCGCTGCGACGAGCTCGCGGTGGCGATGAGCCGGCGCCGCCCGGCCCGGCTCTATGACGGGCCGCTGACCTCCTACCCGCACGGCTCGTTGTTGCCCTCCGCGGCCGCCCCGCTCCCGGAGCGCAAGCCCGGCGCCAAGAAGGAGGCGGGGGCCTCGGGCCCCGCGGTCTACCTGAGCCTGCTCGACGGCCGCCTGGAGCGCCATGCCGCCTGGAAGGACTGCGAGTCGCGCGTCAAGGGGCGCTCCGGCGCGCGCTTCAAGAAAGTGCGCTCGCCGGCCGAGGAGAGCGCGACGCTGAAGGACTGGGGCCTGCGGCCCTAGGCCGCGCCGGACTGGCCCGACAGCCACCACAGCCAGGCCCAGAAGCCGTGGGACCCCACGGCGGCCGTCCACACGAACCAGTCCAGCCGGCCCACCAGCGTCAGCGCCAGGATCAAGTACACGTAGTCGCGGCTGGCGATGCGCTCGACGGTGAGGGCCAGCGGTCCGCGCTTCTCCTCGGGCACGCGCAGGATCAGCCACCACACGGAGAAGCCGCAGGCCAGGAAGCCGGTCACCAGGAGGACTCCCGGCACCCACCAGTCCACGCCCGGGTGCAGGCGCGCCACGCCGATGGGCAGGGCCACGAAGGTGGCCAGGTGCGCGACGTGGTCGGCCAGCAGGTCGAACTCGCCGCCGCGGGGGGTCGCGTGATGCTTCAGGCGCGCGATCTCGCCGTCGCAGCCGTCGAGCAGGCAGCAGAACCACAAGGTGAGCGCGCCGACGAACTGCCGGTGCGCGGAGGGCTCCGCCAGCCACCACGCGCCGAGCAGGCCGAGGAGCAGGCTCGCCGCGGTGACCTGGTTGGGCGTGACCGGCCAGGGCAGCATCAGGCGCGTCAGGGCCAGCGACAGGCGCCGGTCGAAGCGGGCCAGGTACCCGTCGTTGTCCTTGCCCAGGCGGCCGTACAGGACGCGGGCCGAGGCCGCGGCGGCGCGGCGGCCGCTGGCGTCCAGGAAGGCCCCGTCCTCGAGGGCGCGGGCGGGCGCGGCCAGCGCGCGGGCGTGCACCGCGGCGGG
>JAJXTZ010000058.1 GCA_021783355.1 bacterium
CGCGCTGGCCGCCGCCGCCGTCCTGGCGCTCTCGGCGCTGCGCGCCGACGCGGTCCTGGCGCGAACCGCCGTCCCGCGCCGTTCCGTCTCCCGGGCCGCGCTGGCGCAATGGGTGCGCGCGAACCTCCCGGCGTCCGCGCGCGTGGAGAGCTTCTCCTGCCAGCCGCTGGCGCTGCTGACCGGCCGCGCCGTGGCGTGCCCGGCGGGGCGCTTCCCGCGCGAGGCCTGGATTTCGGGACTGATGGCCTCGGGCGTGGGCTGGGTCCAGACCGACGCCGGCTGGTCGCCCGACGGCTACTTCCCCGCGGGGCTGGAGCGCTTCGCCGCGGCGCGCGAGCGCTGGCTGAAGGACCCGCGCGATTTCGCGCGGGTCTACGCCGGGACGGACGGGGCGGTGTACCGTCTTTTGCCCCGGGACGCGGCGCGCTACCGCGCCGCCTGGAAGGCGTTCGCGGCGGCCACGGCGGCCCTGGGTCGCGGCGACGCGCCCGCGCTGCGCGCGCGCCTGGACGAGGCCGTCCGGCTGAACCCGCGCTTCGCCGACGCCCTGGCGATGCGCGCCCTCCTGGAGAAGGATCCGCGGCGCGCCGCCGCGCTGATGCGCCGCGCGGCGCGGGCGGACCCAGGCTCCGAGGACATCCGCGCGGAACTGGCGCGCCTGGAGCGGGCGGCCGCCGCGCGCGCGGGCGGGGCGCGACACTTTCCGGGCCCGCCTGGCGTCTGAACAGGCGTGGCAACGCCATTGCGCGCGCCGAAGCGTCTTGATACAATGACTAACCAGTCAGTCATTGAAATGCCCGCCCGCCCCCGCCCCGTCGTCCGAGACCCCGACGCCAAGCGCCGCCACATCCTGGAGGCGGCCCGGCGCCTGCTGACCGAGCGCGGCTTCCAGGACATCGTCCTGGACGAGGTGGCCGCGAAGGCCGGCGTGGCCAAGGGCACCTTGTTCCTCCACTTCAAGAACAAGGACGATTTGTTCTCCGCGGTGTTCTCCGAGATGGTGGACGCCCTGGGCCTGGAACTTTCCGCGCTGGCCAAGACCGGCCTCAAGGGCAAGGAGATGCTCGTCGCCGCCGCGAAGGTGATCCTCAATCATTTCGACCGCAACCGCGACTTCATGGGCCAGATCGGCGCCGGCCGCCTGCCGGGATGCTGCGGCGAGCGCTCCCGCGGCAGGCTGATGGACAAGTTCCGCGCCAACCACGCCGCCCTGCGCGAGATCCTGGCCCTGGCGTCCTGCGACGGCGCGCGCTCCGTGCGCGACCCGGACTTCGCCGTCGCCGCCTTTTTCGGCCTCTGCCGCAGCGCGGCCGTCCGCGACCTCGTCCACCGCCGGGAAGGCGCGCTGGAGCGCGAGGCGGAGCGAGTCGTCGCCTTCTTCCTGGACGGAAGCGGAATCGCCCTGTGAGCGCGCGCGCCGTCGCGGTCGTTCTGATCGCGTCCGGCGCGCTGGCGGCGGCGTCTCCGCTGCGCGCCGGCGGCACGCCCCTGACCTGGGATCAATGCGTGCGGGAAGCCGAGCGGACCAACCCCGATCTTTCCGCGTCCCGCTTCTCCCTGGAGGCCAGCCGCGCCTCGTTCTACGGGTCGCTCAACGGCGTGCTCCCCCAGGTCGGCCTGTCGAACTCCTGGGGTGAGTCGCGCGGCTCCGCCGGCCTCTCGGCGACCCCCCGCTGGCAGGCGCAGGCCTCCGCGTCGATCAAGCTCTTCGACGCCGGCCAGATCGCGGACATCCGCTCGGCCTCGGCCGCCGTGGGCACGGCCGAGGCGAACCTGCGCAAGGCCTCCGCGGACCTGAGGCAGAACCTGCGGCAGGGCTTCACCCACCTCCTCTTCGCCCAGAGGGCGCTGGAGGTCGCGCGGACGGTCCAGGGCCTGCGCGAGAGGGACGCCGAGATGATCGTCCTGCGCTACAACTCCGGGACCGAGTCCAAGGGCAACATGATGCGCGCTCAGGCCCAGGCCCTGCAGGCGCGGTTGTCGGTCGTCGCCGGCGAGCGCGACGTCCGCGCCGCCCAGCGCGAGCTGGCCCAGCGCCTCGGCCGCGAGGACTTCGTCGATTTCGTGGCGAGCGGGACGCTCGGCGCTCCTCCTCCGCCGGCGCGGCCCGGCCATCTGGCCGGCCTCCTGCCGCTGCGGCCCGAGGTGCTGGTGGCGCAGGCCGCGGAGCGCTCGGCGCGGGTCGCCGTCTCCAAGGCCGACAGCACGCTGTGGCCGAGCCTGGCCGGGGACTACGCGCGCACCCGCACCGGCGGCGCGGAGTTCCCCTCCGCCTCGTACGGCTGGTCGGCGGGGCTGACGCTCAGCTACCCGCTCTTCGGCGGCGGCCCGACCTCCGCCTGGTACGCGACGAAGTCGGCCCGCCGGAGCCTCGACGCGGCCGAGGCGGGCCTGGCGTCCGCCCGCGTCCAGGGCCTGCAGGCGCTGGAGAGCGCGTGGGCCTCGTACGCGGACGCGGTGGACCAGGTCCGCGTCGTGGAGGCCCTGCTCGCCGCGGCCCGCCAGCGCAACGACGAGGCCGACATCCAGTACGCGTCGGGGCTGCTCAGCTACGACAACTGGGAGGTGATCGCGTCCGACCGCATCTCCACCGAGAACCAGGCCGTCTCGGCCTTGAAGAACGCGATGGACGCACGGACCGCTTGGGACCGCGCCCTGGGACGGGCGCTCGGAGAATGAGATGAAGCCAATGACCGTCGTCATCCTCGCCTCGGCGCTGATCGCGGGCGGACTCTGGGCCTGCAAGGGCGGCTCGAAGAAGGAGCGCGGCGGCCAGACCGTCGCCGCGACCGTCGGGACCATCGAGCAGACGGTCGACGCCACCGGCTCGGTTCTGCCGCTCAACCGGGTGGAGATCAAGCCCCCGATCTCGGGCCGCATCGAACAGCTCCTCGTCAACGAGGGCGACCGCGTCAAGTCCGGCCAGATCCTGGCCTGGATGAGCTCCACCGACCGCGCCGCGATCCTGGACGCCGCCCGCGCGCAGGGCCCCGAGGCGTTCAAGAAGTGGCAGGACGCCTACAAGCCCACGCCGATCGTCTCGTCTCTGACCGGCGAGGTCATCTTGAGCAACGTGGTCGTCGGACAGACCGTCGACCCGACCACCGTGATCTACGCCCTGGCCGACACCTTGATCACCTACGCGCAGGTCGACGAGTCCGACATCGGCCGCGTGCACATCGGCCAGAAGGCCCGCATCGTCCTCGACGCGTACCCGAACCGCCCGGTCGAGGGCACGGTCTTCGACATCCTCTACGAGGGCAAGAACGTGTCGAACGTGATCACCTACGGCGTCAAGGTGCGTCCCGACCGCGTGCCCGCCTTCTTCCGCTCGCAGATGACGGCCAACGTCAGCTTCGAGGTCTCGCACAAGGAGAACGCGCTGGTCCTCCCCTCCTTCGTCGTGCGCACTCTGGCCGACGGGTCCCGGGCGGTGATCCTGCCCCCCGCCCCCGGCTCCGACGGCAAGCCGGTCACGCGGACGGTGGAGACGGGCCTGGAGAACGACGACCAGGTCGAGATCCTCTCCGGCCTGCAGGCCGGCGACAAGGTCCTCCTGCCGCAGGGCAAGTACGTGCCGCAGAAGGCGCCCGAGTCCAGCCCGCTGAGCTTCCACGGCCCGAACCGGTCGAAGCAGGGGCAGGCCCCCAAGCCGAAGAAGTAGCCAGGAGATCCCGTGGGCGCGCTGATCCAGGTCGAGGAGCTCCGCAAGACCTACCGCGTCGGCGGCGGCACCCTCGACGTCCTCAAGGGCGTCTCCCTGACCGTCGCCGAGGGCGAGTTCGTCGCGATCATGGGGCCTTCGGGTTCCGGCAAGTCCACGCTGATGCAGATCCTGGGCCTGCTGGACCGGCCCAGCGCCGGGACCTACCGCCTGCTGGGCCTCGACGTCTCGCGCCTCACCGACGACGAGGGCGCCGCGCTGCGCTCCAAGGTCATCGGCTTCATCTTCCAGATGTTCAACCTGCTGGCGCGCACCAGCGCCCTGGACAACGTGGCCCTGCCGATGCTCTACACCGGCGAGCCGGGCCGCGCGGCGCGCGCGACGGAACTCCTGACGGAGGTCGGCCTGGGCGACCGGCTGGACCACGCGCCCAACCAGCTCTCCGGCGGCCAGCAGCAGCGCGTCGCCGTCGCGCGCGCGCTGACGAACCGCCCGCGGCTGATCTTCGCCGACGAGCCGACCGGCAACTTGGCCTCCGACCAGGCCGAGGACATCCTGCGCCGCCTGGTGGAGTTCAACCGCGCCGGCATCACCGTCGTGATGGTGACCCACGAGCCCGACATCGCCGCCTACGCCAAGCGGGTCATCAAGCTCAAGGACGGCGTGATCGTCAGCGACGAGGCGAACCCGTCGCCGCGCATCCCGTTCGGGGAGCCGGCCGCGAAGGCCGCGGGCGGCGCCCTGACCAAGGTCCCCTTGCCGCGCGGCCTGACCGCCGTGGAATTGCGCGAGCACTTCGTTTCCGCGCTGAAGTCCATGCTGGCCAACAAGGTCCGCAGCGCCCTGTCGATGCTGGGCATCCTCATCGGCGTGACCGCCGTCATCGCGATGCTGGCGATCGGCAAGGGCGCGCAGAAGTCGGTGGAGGAGCGCCTGTCGAGCCTGGGCTCCAACCTCCTGATGCTTTTCCCGTCGGCGCCGCGCGGCGCCGGCGGCGCGCGCGGCGGCGCGGGCTCCTTCAGCCGCCTGACTCTCGACGACGTGGCCGCGATCCGGCGCTCCAACCCCGGGATCCTGCTCGCCGCGGGCGAGGTCAACGGCGGCGTCCAGGTGGTCTACGGCGACCAGAACGCGAGCACCACGCTGACCGGCGGCACCGCCGACTACGCCGCGATGCACAACGACGCGCCCTACTACGGCCGCTTCTTCACCGAGCAGGAGGACAAGGACCGCGCCCGCGTCGCGCTGCTGGGCCAGACCGTGGTCACCGAGCTCTTCGGCGACGCCAATCCGGTCGGCAAGACGATCAACGTCAACCACATCAAGTTCAAGGTGATCGGCATCCTGCCGCGCAAGGGGTCGGGCGGCTTCCGCGACCAGGACGACGTGGTCGTCGTCCCGCTGAACACCGCGATGCGGCGCGTGCTGGGCTCGTACTACCTGAACATGATCTCGATCGAGTGCGCGAACCCCCAGGTGATGGACGGCGTGATGGACGCTGTCCGAACGCTGATGCGCAAGCGCCACCGCCTGCCGGACTACAAGGACGACGACTTCACGCTGCGCAACATGGCCGACATCCAGGCGGCGCTCGCCGGCACCTCGCAGGTGTTCTCCCTCCTGCTCGGCATCGTCGCCGCGATCTCGCTTTTGGTCGGCGGCATCGGCATCATGAACATCATGCTGGTCTCCGTCTCCGAGCGCACGCGCGAGATCGGCCTGCGCAAGGCCATCGGCGCCACGCGCCGCGCGGTGCTCATCCAGTTCCTGATCGAGGCCGCGGCGATGTCCACGCTGGGCGGAATCATCGGCATCCTCCTCGGCTGTGCGATCGCCTTCGTGATGTCGACCTGGGCCGGCTGGGCCGCGATCGTCACGCCGCAGTCCGTGATCCTGGCCTTCGCGTTCTCCGCCGGCACCGGCGTGCTCTTCGGCTTCTGGCCCGCGCGCAAGGCTTCCCTCCTTTCCCCGATCGAGGCGCTGCGCTACGAGTAGGGAAGGCGAAAAGAGGCCGCCCCCCTTCCGGGGGGCGGCTTTTTTGCGTCCGGCGGCGTCCGGTTCAGCGTCCCAGCCGCGCCGCGTCGATCATGCCCGCGCCCTCTTCGGTTGCGGAGAGCCCGGGCAGACGGGAGGCCGCCGCCGAGAACGCCGCGCGCACGCCGTCCGCGCCGCGCGCCCCGCGCTCGACGGCCAGCGCCGCCAGGCCCGCCACGTGCGGGGACGCCATCGAAGTCCCCGAGAGCTTGGCGTAGCCTCCTCCCGGCACCGTCGAGGTGATGTCCACGCCCGGGGCGATGAAGGCCACCGCGGCGCCGCGGCTGGAGAAGTCGGCTACGCCGTCGCTCGAGTCGCTGGCCGCGACCGCGATCACGCCCGGATAGCCGGCCGGGTAGCCGACGGTGTCCGGGTCGGGACCGGAGTTGCCAGCCGCCGCGACCACGACCACGCCCTTGGACAGCGCATACTTGACCGCGCGCTCTAGCGCCGTGCTGCCCGAGGGGCCGCCCAGCGACATGTTGATCACGTTCGCGCCGTGGTCGGCGGCCCAATCGATGCCTTTGACGATGTCGGAGAGGCTCCCGGCCCCGTCCTTGTCCAGGACCTTGACCGGCATCAGCGTCGCCTTGGGAGCCACGCCCAGGACCCCGCCGCCGAGGCCGCGCCCGGCGATCGTGCCCGCCACATGGGTGCCGTGCTCGTTGTCGTCCATCGGCTGGGAGCCCGGGTCCACGATGTCGGTGCCGGCCGAGAAGTCGCACTCGAGGTCGGGGTGCGTGCAGTCGATGCCGGTGTCCACCACCGCGACCTTGACGCCGGCGCCCTCGCCGGACGCCCAAGCCGCCGGGGCGTTCACGCGCCGGACGCCCCAGGGGACGGCGCCGCTCGCGCCGGAGGGCGCGTTGCCGGACGGCGCGGGTGCCGCGGGGCGCTTGCGCGGCTTGCGCAGGGCGGACATCACCGCGTCCAGGCTGGGCAGGGGCGCCTGCTGGAACGACACGGGGGCGTCGAGCAGCCAGTTGCGGTAGACGTCGTCCTCCGCGTCCGCGATGCCGGGCTGGGTGCGGGCGCGGTCGAACTCCTCCGGCGCCACGTCCCCGTTGGCCTGCAGGACCGAGACCTCGAGCGCGGGCAGGTCGTCGACGAGCGTCATGCCCAGGGACTTGGCCGTCTCCTCGCGCTGGGCCAGGGTGGTCCCGGCCTTGAAGCTGACGACCATCCGCTTGCGGCGCGGGGCGCCGTCCGGCGCCGCATGCGCCGCGGCCGCTCCCGCCGTCAGCGCCGACAGTACGACGACCGTCCAAGTCTTCGCGCGTCCTTTCATCTGGTTGTTCGTTCCCCTTTGCGTCGGATCCCCGGGACCCAGGCAGTATGGCCCCGAGGACCCACGGCCGCGAGAGTCCGAGGACCCATCCGCGTCTGGGTCGAAAGTCCCAGACGAACTCCCGGCTCCGGGAATCGCATAGGGCGGGCGCGTCTGGGGTCGCTGGCCGGGCCTGGGCCCTGCCAGCGCTTCGAGAACCGCGACCTGGCCCTCACCACCGACTTTCGCCGCGTCGCCGCCGAGTCCCTGACGACGCTCCGGGGCCTGCGCGACCTCGCGCGCGTCTTCCCCGGCGGGCCGTGGCCCGCGCTCGGCCTGCTATAATCTCGGCGTGCGAGTCGACCTCGGGACCGAGCCCATCCGGCGCGTCACCGGACTCTACATCGGGCGCATCGGCGACGTGATCGTCGCCACGCCCTTCCTGCGCGCCCTGCGCGCGCGCTTCCCCAAGGCGCGCCTCCGCCTGGTGGTGGGCGGCCGCGCGGCCGGGGTCCTGCCGCTGTTGCCCTTCGTGGACGAGACCGCGGTGCTCGACAAGCCCCTGCGCGTGGGCTCGCACCTGAAGCTCGCCTGGACGATGCTGCGCGAGCCCTGCGACCTGCTGGTGGACCTCAACTCCTCGTTCTCCAAGACCTCCACGGGGCTGGCCCGCGCGGCGCGCGCGCGCCTGCGCCTGTCCTTCGACAAGGGGCGCGGCCCGGCGGTCTTCAACCGGATCATCCCCGCCCCGGGCGAGCGCGAGCACATGAGCGAGCGCTTCGCGCGCCTGGCCGAGGCGCTGGGCGCGCCTTACGGCCCGGACCTGGAGCTGAAGGTCCCCCCGGCCGACGACGCGCGCGCCGAGGCCCTGCTCGCGGGCGTGCCCGGCTGGAGCGGCGGCGCGTTCAAGATCCTGATCCACCCGGGCAACATCACCCGCCCGCCCGCGTTCTGGCCGGCCGAGCGCCTGACCGAGCTCTGCGCGCGCCTGCAGAAGGACCCGACCCTGCGCCTGTTCTTCCTGGCCGGGCCCGGCGAGCGCGACACGGTGAGCCGCATCGCCGCGGGCCTGCCCGCGCCGGCGCCGCTGCTGCCCGCCGCGCCGCTGTCCGTCGTCGGCGGGATGGTGCGGCGCATGAACCTGCTGGCCGGGAGCCTGACCTCCACCACGCACCTGGCCGCGGCGCTGGGAGTCCCCACCTTCTCGTTCTACGAGGGCTACACGCAGACCGTCTGGCGCCCTCGCGGCGCCCGGCACGGCGGCACCGTCAGCGACTCCTGGAGCGGCGTGGGCTCGACGACCGTGGACGAGGCGTACGCGGCGCTCAAGGACCACCTCGGGCGCCTGAGCCCCTGGGTCTAAGCCGAGGGCCGCGGCGCGGCCAGCAGGGCGGAGAGCTCCGCCCACGCCTCGTCCACGCTCGGGTGCCGCCCGCCGGAGTCCAGCACGCGGTGCCCGGGCAGGCGCGCGTAGCCGAAGCGCCAGGGCTCGGTGTGGCTGAAGAGCTCCACCGTCGGCGTCCCCGCGGCGACGGCGAGATGCATCGGGCCCGTGTCGGCGGTGAGCACCGCGCGCGCGTGGGAGACCGCCGCGGCGAACTCCCGCAGGGGCAGCTCCGGCGCGGCGGCCACGCCCTCGGGGAGCGTCAGCCCCTTCAGCAGCTCGCGCTCGGCGGGGCCGCCCGTGAGGACCACGCGGCGCCCGGCGGCGCGCAGGCGGCGGGCGAGCTCCAGGAACCACTCCGGCGGCAGGCGCTTCTCCGCGCGCGCGCCCAGGAACACAGCGACGGATCCCTCGTCGAGCCCCCACTCCCGCCAGGTCCGCGCCCCGGCCTCGCGCTCGCCCGGACCGAAATGCCACTCGGTGCGCAGGTCCGCGTCCGGCGGCAGGGCCGCGTCCGGCGCGGCGTGGCGGACCAGGGACGCCAGGTTGGCCGTCTCGTGCGCGCGCCCGGCGGGGACCGGGACCAGGTCGTCCAGGAACTTGGCCGCGTCGCCGCGGTCGAAGCCGATGCGGCGCTTGGCGCCGGACAGCGCGGTCCAGGTCGCGCTGGACAGCGAGAACGCGTGCTGCGGCGAGAAGTCGAAGGCCAGGTCGTAGCGGCGCAGACGCAGTCCGGGCAGGGCGCGCGCGGTGAGGATCTCGTCCACGCACGGGTTGAAGCGCAGGGCCGCGCCGTACTTGTCGGCGAGCAGGACCTCCACGCGCGCGGCCGGGAACGCGGTCTTGATCAGGCGCAGGGCGGGCGTCAGCAGGAGGAGGTTGCCCAGCCGCGCGTCGTGGCGCACCGCGAGAACGCGGCGCACGGAGGCCGGGTCCACCGCGGCCTGCGGACGGCGAGGGCGGGGCAGGAGGCGCACGAGACTCGCGCGCAGCAGCGCCTTGCCGCCCTTCTCCAGGCTCTTGCCGGCCTTCTTCACGCGTCCCACGGAGGGGATTCTATCACTTTGTTATAATCCGCCCATGCCCCGCATCGAGTGGCGCACCGACGGACCGGTCACGCGCCTGACCCTGAACCGCCCCGAGGCGCTGAACGCGCTCAGTGAGGACATGTCGCGCGAGTTCGCGGCGGCCGTGCGCCGCATCGCGCGCGAGCGCTCGTCGGCGGTGATCGTGCAGGGCGCGGGCAAAGCCTTCTGCGCGGGCGGCGACCTCTCGTTCATCGAGGAGAACCGACGGCGCCCGGAGCGCGAGCTGGCCCCGCGCATGCGCCGCTTCTACGGCGCCTTCCTGTCCGTGCGCGACCTGCCCCAGGTCACGATCGCCAAGGTCCACGGGGCGGCCGTCGGCGCCGGGCTCTGCCTGGCGCTGGCCTGCGACCTGCGCGTCGCGGCCTTCGACGCCAAGCTGGCGTTCAACTTCGTGCGCCTGGGCCTGAGCCCGGGCATGGCCGCCTGGCCGCTGGCGCGCGCCGCCCTGGGCGACGCGCGCGCCAGAGAACTGCTGGCCACCGGGCGCTTCTTCACCGGCCGCGACCTGCTGGGCTGGGGCGCGGCCGCGGCGGGCGCGCCGACGGCGGGCGAGATGGACGGCGTGGCCGAGGACCTGGCGCGCGCGATCGCGTCGGGCTCGGCTCGGTCCTTGCGCCTCCTCAAGGCCGAGACCCGCCTGGGCGAGGACCTGCGGCCGTTCCTGGCCCACGAGGCCCGCGGCCAGGCCCGGACCTTCCGCGGCCCCGACGCAGCCGAGGGGCTGGCCGCGGTGCGCGCGCGCCGCCCCCCGGTCTTCGCGTCCGGCCGCTGACGGGAATCGGCGCCATGGGTCTTGCGGGCCTGTTCCCGCGGGTCTACAATACCGGTAAGGAACCGAGATGAGCGAGAACGAGGCGTCGAAACCGAAGGTGGTCCTCGTCGACGACGAGAAGGACTTCCTTAAGCTGATGGAGAACTGGCTGAGGCCTCAATACGAGGTCTTCTCGTTCTCCGACCCGGAGGCCGTCGCCGACCGGGTCCGCGCGCTGGTCCCGGACGTGGCGATCCTGGACGTGCACATGCCCGCCGAGAGCGGCTTCGCCCTGTGCAAGCGCCTGCGCGCCCAGCCCGGCTTTGAGACCCTGCCGGTGGTGTTCCTCACGGGTTCCAAGACCGACGAGGACTTCGTCCAGCACCTGGAGACCGGCGGCAGCCGCTACCTGACCAAGCCGATCTCCCGCCAGGCCCTGCTCGACGCCTTGGTCGAGCAGATCGGCCCCTCCCGCCCCGCCTGACGGCGCGTGACCATCTAGGCCTTGCGCGCGCCCGCGCGGGGCTGTACACTGACAAAAGTTACACACGGCGGGCGGCCGACCCTCCCCCCCCGCCGGCCGGCCGGACGGTCGGAGGGACCCATGGCACAGAGTCCGATCAGCGTGCTGCTCGTCGAGGACGATGCGGACTATGCGGAGTCGGTGGCCCTGGGCCTGCGCCGTCCCACCCCCGGACGCGAGCCCTTCTCGATCCGTCTCGCGCGCCGGCTGACCGAGGCCGTGGACGCGCTCGCCGCCGGTCCCTTCAGCGCCATCCTCACCGACCTGCAGCTTCCGGACGCGACCGGGCTGGAGGCGGTGCGGGCCCTGCTCGACGCCGCTCCGCAGACGCCCCTCGTCGTGTTCACGAACCACGGCGACGAGACCCTGGCGCTGGACGCGGTCCGGCTGGGCGCGCAGGACTTCCTTCTCAAGACCGAGGCCGGCGAGGCGCTGCTCCAGCGCGCCCTGCGCTATGCGATCGCGCGGCGGGAGGCCGACGCCCGCTGCGCCCGCTACGAGTCCGAGATCGACGAGCGCCGGCGCGTCGACGAGCTCAAGGATCGCTGGCTCGGCACTCTCACGCACGACCTGCGCAACCCGCTGTCCATCATCAAGGGCGCGGTCCTGGAGCTCGACGAGGGGCGCGCGGGCCCGCTCAACGCCGACCAGGGCACCCTCGTCGCGCTGGCCCGGCGCCAATCCGAGCGCGTGGAGCGCCTGGTCGTGCGCCTGCTGGACCTGACGCGCCTGGAGTCCGGGCGGGTCCGGGCCGAGTGCCGGGCGATGGACGCGGACGGGGCGGTGCGCCTCGCGGCGAAGGGCTTCGAGCGCGCCGCGGCGGAGCGCGGGCTGACCCTGGGCGTCGAGGTCGTCCCGGGATCGGGCCAGATCTTCGCGGACCCCGACCTCTTCGAGGAGTTGGTCGTGAACCTGGTGGACAACGCCCTGCGCTTCGCGCGGCGGACGGTGACGGTGCGCCTGGCGGCGGCGGCGGAGGGCTTCCACGAGCTGTCGGTGACGGACGACGGGGCCGGCATTCCCTCCGACCGGTTGGGCTTGCTCTTCACGCGCTACGGCCAGCTGGAGCGGCCGCGGGGCGGGGGCGGGTACAAGGGGACCGGCTTGGGCCTGGCGATCTGCAAGGAGATCGCCGACCTGCACCGCGGGCTCATCCAGGCGCAGAGCGCGCCGGGCAAGGGCACCTCCTTCGTGGTCCGGCTCCCCGGGGCCGGAGCCAAGACCCCGCCGCCGCTGGCCTCGGCCCGCTGAGCGCCTCAGCCCTCGCGCAGGGCGGCGAGGAAGATCTCGCCGTACTCGGCCCACTTCTTGGGGCCCATGCCCGGGACGGCGCGCATGCCGTCCTCGTCGGACGGCCGGGAGGCGGCCATCGCCAGCAGCGTGGCGTCGTTGAACACCATGTACGCGGGCACGCGGCGCGCGTCCGCCAGCCTCTTGCGCAGGGCCTTGAGCTTGAGGAAGAGCGGCGGCACGGCTGCGGCCGGCGCGCCGGGCTCCGCGGCGCGGGTGCCGTACGACGCGCGCTTGGCCGCGACGGCCGGCGCGGCCTCCACGGGGTCCAGGCCCGCGCAGGCGTCGCAGGAGGATCCGCAGGGGGCGATCTCCTCGCCCAGCGCGCGCGACAGGGACTGGTGGCGGCAGGCGCGGCGTTCGGCGAGGCGAAACATCTCCCGCGCCCGGCCGCGATGCCAATCCGCGAGCGCCGGCTCCAGGTCGCCGGTCAGTCGCTCGTAGCCGATCACGTCGGCCCAGGAGAAGAGCAGGACGCAGTCGCTGGGCGCGCCGTCGCGGCCGGCGCGGCCGACCTCCTGCGCGTAGGCTTCGATGGAGCGGGGCATGTCGCGGTGGATGACGAAGCGCACGTCGGGCTTGTCGATGCCCATGCCGAAGGCCACGGTGGCCACGATCACGTCGGCGTCGTCGCGCTTGAAGGCGTCCTGCACGCGCTCGCGCTCGGGGGCGGGCAGGCCGGCGTGATAGGCCAGGGCCTTGACCCCGCGCGAGCAGAGGAACTCCGCGGTGCTCTCGACCGAGCGGCGCGAGAGGCAGTAGACGATCCCGCTTTCGCCCGCGCGCGCACGCACCAGGCGCAGCAGGGAGCTGCGGGTGTCGTTGACGGTCCCGGGGCGCGGCGCGGACCTCTCGCCCGTCTTCAGGTAGGCCGACAGGCGCAGGTTGGGGCGGAAGAAGGAGCCGCGCACGGAGAGCGGCTCGCGCATGGCCAGCTGGGCGACGATGTCCCCCGTCACGTGCGGCGTGGCGGTGGCGGTCAGGGCCAGCACCGGCGCGTCGAAGCGGTCCTTGAGGCCCTTGAGGTTGCGGTACGCGGGCCGGAAGTCGTGGCCCCACTGTGAGATGCAGTGCGCCTCGTCCACCGCGATCAGCGAGAGCTTCACGCCGGCGAGGGCCGCGCCGGTCCCGGCTTCCAGGCCCTCGGGCGCGGCGTAGACCAGCTCGTACTCGCCGCGGCGCACAGCCTCCACGCGCGCCCGCCGCTCGTCCGCGGCCAGGCTCGAGTTGAGGAAGGTCGCGCGCAGGCCCACGGAAGTCGCGGCGTCCACCTGGTCCTTCATCAGCGAGATCAGGGGGCTGACCACCAGGGCCGTCCCCCCCAGCACGCGCGCCGGGATCTGGTAGGTGAGCGACTTCCCGCCCCCGGTGGGCATCACGCCCACGCAGTCGCGGCCCGCGAGCACGGCCTCGATGATCTCCCTCTGGCCGGGGCGGAAGGAGCGGTAGCCGAAGACGCCTTGCAGGACCTGCTCGGGAGTCACGCCCTCATCTTACGATTTCCGGGGCCGGAAGTTCCGTCCCCCCCCGACGACGCGGCGGCGCGGGGCGGCTGCCGGCGAGGGCCAGCAGGATCTGCGTGCGCGCGCGCTCGGCCAGCGCGCCGCGGTCGCGCCCGTGGGAGTCGAGGACCGGGGTGAAGAGCAGGTCCACGGCGACCTCGCGCTCGCCCAGCACGCGCAGGAGGTGCGGCAGGAACTCGTCGTCGCCGACGAAGGGCGCGACGGTCCGCCCCCGTGGGTAGCGCACGGCCACCGGCTGGACCTCGCAGCCGAGGCGCACCGCGGCCTCGAAGAACGCGGCGCGGAACGGCAGGACGCTCTCGCCGGTGGTCGAGGTCCCCTCCGGGAACACGCAGATCCCGCCGCCCTCCGCGAGCCGCCCGACGGCCGCGTCCACGGCTTCCGCGGCCGGGCGCGCGGCGCCGCGGCGCACGAAGAGGGTGCCCGCGGCCCGGGCCAGGGGCCCGATCAGCGGCCAGCGTTCCACCTCCGCCTTGGCCACGAAGCTCATCGGGGCGACCGACCCCAGCGCGAGCACCTCCAGCCAGGAGACGTGGTTGGCGGCGAACAGGGCGGGCAGCGGGGTCGGCGTGCCGGCGACGCGCACGCGCAGGCCCAGGACGCGGCAGGCGCGCGCGTGCCACCAGGGCGCGAAGAGCTCGTCCAGGCGCCGGCCGCGCAGGGTCCAGGCGCCGGGCCCCCGGCGCAGGACCGCCAGCGCGGCCGCGCCCAGCGCCAAGTGCGCGGCCAGGCCCGCCCCGCGGCGGACGATCCTCAGGAGGCGCACGACGCGGCCTCCGCGCGGCGGCTGAAAAAGCGGCGCTCGGTCAGCTTCTCGACCGCCAGGACCACCAGGACGTCGGCGGTTCCGAAGTCCGGATCCCAGCTGGGCTCGCCGGCCACGCGGGCGCCGAGGCGCAGGTAGGCGGCCAGCAGGGGCGGCAGGCGCGCCGCGCGCGCGGGGCCGTCC
>JAJXTZ010000228.1 GCA_021783355.1 bacterium
GCGCACCGAACGCCCCTTGAGGCTGGCGATGCCCCACTCGGTCACCACGTAGTCCACGTCCGCGCGGGAAGTCACCACGCCCGCCCCGGCGCTCAGGACCGGGACGATCCGCGACAGCGTCCCGCCCCGGGCCGTGGACGGCAGGGCCAGCAAGGCCTTGCCCCCGCGCGAGCGCGCGGCCCCGCGGGCGAAGTCCACCTGCCCGCCGAACCCGCTGTAGAAGCGCGTGCCCAGGGAGTCCGCGCAGACCTGGCCGGTCAGGTCCACCTGAAGGGCGGAGTTGATGGAGACCATGCGGTCGTTCTGCGCGATGACGAAGGGATCGTTGACGTAGTCCGACGGGTGGAACTCGTAGCGCCAGTCGTCGTCGACGGCCTCGTAGAGGCGGCGCGTGCCCATGCAGAACGAGGCGACGACGCGCCCCTTATGCCGGGTCTTGCGCCGTCCGTTCACCACGCCGGACTCCACCAGCGGCAGGAGGCCGTCGGAGAACATCTCCGTGTGCACGCCGAGGTCGTTCTTGCCCTCCAGCGCCCCCAGCACCGCGTCGGGGATGCCGCCGATGCCCATCTGCAGGGTGGCCCCGTCCTCGACGAGCAGCGCGCAGTGCCGGCCGATGGCCGCGGTCTCCGTGCCGCCGTCGCGCCCCCGGAGCTCCAGAAGCGGCGCGTCCCCCTCCACGAGAAGGTCCACGCTCTCGCGCGGGAGCGCGCTGGCCCCGCGCGTGCGCGGCATGCGCGGGTTGACCTGGGCGATCACCAGCCGCGCGCTCTCCACCGCGGCCGGCAGGATGTCCACCGCGATGCCCAGCGAGAAGCGCCCGTGGGCGTCCGGCGGCGAGACCTGGATCAGCGCGACGTCCACCGGGACGCGTCCGGAGCGGATCAGACGGGGGATCTCGTGCAGGAAGCAGGGCGTGTAGTCCGCCGCGCCCCGGCCGACCGCCGCGCGCACGTTGGGGCCGATGAAAAAGGCGTTGTGGCGGAAGCTCTCCTGCAGGGCCGGGTCCGCGTACGGAGCCGCGCCCGTGGTCAGCAGGTGCAGGACTTCCACGTCGTGTAGCTCCGGGGCGCGCGCGGCCAGGGCCCGCACCAGCAGCTCGGGTTCGGCGCAGCCGGAGCCCACCAGCAGGTGCTGGCCGGAGCGCACGCGGGCAAGCGCCGCCTCGGCGGTGACGAAGGAGAACTTGGGCATGCTCCCTCTACTTCAGCAACGCTTCATCCAGCCATTTCGCCAGACGGGGCCGGAACACCGCGCCCTCGGGTCCCAGCGCGGCGGCGTGCTCCTTGCCCGGGACCGTCCACCACTTCTTGGGCCCGGGCGCGGCCGCGAACAGGCGCCGCCCCTCGCCATAGGGGACCACCGGGTCCTCCTTGGCGTGCATCATGAGCAGCGGGACCCGCTTGCGGCGCGCGATGAGTCGCAGGGGCTCGTAGCGGTCGGAGATTAGCAGTGACAGCGGCCAGCGCAGCGGGCTGGTCAGCCAGAAGCCGGCCAGCTTCTCGCGCGCGACGCTCCGGTAGGAGGCGAAGGTGGAATCCAGCACCAGCGCGCGCAGGTCCTTGCCGCCGTCCTTGTCCAGCGCGGCCAGGGCGACCGCCCCGCCCAGACTCTGTCCCAGCACGACCAGCGGCAGGCCCGGAGCCCGGGCGCGGGCGTAGGCCAGCGCGGCGCGCCCGTCGAGCACCGCCCCGTCCAGGGACTTCTTGCCTTCCGAGCCGCCGTAGCCGCGGTAGTCGAAGGCCAGCACGTCCCAGCCTTCCAGGGCCAGCCAGTACACCGTCAGGAAATGGGCGCTGACGTTGGCTCCGTTGCCGTGGAACTGCACCACCACGCCCTTGGCCGGCGTCGTGCGCGCCGGAAACCACATCCCGAACAGGCGCGTGCCGTCGGCGGCCTTGAAGTCCGCCTCCTTCCAGACCGCGCCCACGTTCTCCGGGCGGGCGTACAGGACGCGGTCGGGCTGGAGGAAGACGCTCGTGCAGGCCGACAGTCCCGCCGCGAGGAGGACGACCAGCCCCTTAGTGGTAGAGGATCGCATAGAGTCCCGCCTCCCGGTAATGTCCGCGCCACAAGGCCTCCAGGCGCAGCGCCTTGTCCGCGGCCGGGGCCCAGTTGAGGTCCGCGCGCAGGCGGTCGTTCGGCGTGCGGTCGCCCAGGACTTCGCCGCCGAGGTCCCCCTCCAGCACCGCGCGCCAGCGCGGGCCCAGGTCCTGGGCCAAGCCGCCGCGCAGCTCCCCCCCCGCGCGCCAGCCGTCGCGCAGCGGCGCGCCGACCGCGAAGGTGGGTCCGGCCAACGCGAAGGCCAGGGCTCCCGCCCAGGGCGCGGCGGAAAGCCCCGCGCCGAGGTGCCCCTCGTAGACCAGCGACTGGGACGGGGGCTTGCCCAGCTCGAAGGCCGTGTCCAGCCCCGTGCCCAGGCCCCAGGACGGCTTGCGCGTCCAGGAGTCCCAGGGCACGGCGGAGAGGATCTCCACCAAGCGCAGGTCGCGGAGGTAGATCCGGTCCTCTGTCCCGTCGTAGCGCAGGCGCCAGGACAGGCCGTGAATGGCGGCCCCGGGGGTGAAGCCCTCGGGACGGTCGTAGAGGTCGTGGTAGCCCGGGCGCCAGGCGAGCTCCGCGAAGCCGCCTCCGCGCCGGGCCCCGCCGCCGACCATCAGCCGGCGGCGCGGGTGCTGGCGCTCGGGCGGCACCGCCCAGGGCGGGGCCGGAAGAACGGCGGGCGGGTCGGGGACGCGCGCGCGCCGCACGAGGATGGCGCGCTCCACCGCGCGCACCGGGGCGTCCACCTCCGGCGAGAAGCCCTTCTCGTAGAGGACGAAGTCCTCCGCGGCGTCCAGGACCAGGGCGCGCCGCGCCGAGGGCAGGGCGGCGGTCGCGGCGTCGCCCGCGCCGTCGCGGCCGTGCGCGTAGTCCCAAGCGGCGCGGCGCTCGGGGCCGGTCAAGAGCGCGCGGCGCTCCAGCAGGACCGTGGCGTGCGAGGGCCGGAAGGTCTCGGAGGCCACCAGTCCCGGGACTCCCGTCACCGCGCGCAGGGTGTCGGCCGGGCCCACGATCCTGCGGGAGATCGTCTTCAAGGTCAGGCGCGGGGCCGCCGCCTCCAGGACCGGCAGGAGCTGGTACGAGCAGTTCTTGGAGAAGAAGTAGTACGGGAAGTCCGCCGGACCCATCTCCCAGGCGTGCGCGGCCAGGCGGTCCACC
>JAJXTZ010000229.1 GCA_021783355.1 bacterium
TGGCGCGAGCGCCTCGCGGGCCTGCCCCGCGCCGCGCGCCTGGGCGCGATCTCGCTCCTGATCCTGGCCCTCGCGCGCCCGATGATCGGCGTCGAGCGCCTGGTCAGCTATACCCCGTCCACCGACACGGTGGTCACCATCGACCGCTCCGGCTCCATGGACGAGAAGATGGGCGACGTGTCCAAGCTCCAGGCCGCCGAGAGCGCCGTCGCCGCCTTCGTCAACGAGCAGCGCAAGGGGACCGAGAACCGCGTCGGGATGGTCACCTTCGACGACACCCCCTACCTCGACGTCCGCCTGACCACCGACTACGACGCCCTGATCGCCCACCTCAAGGAGCTGCAGACCGGCGGCTCCACCGCCATCGGAGAGTCCCTGCTGGCCGCCGTCGGGCAGTTCGCCGAGGCGAACATGATGGGCCTGGACGGCGACTCCGACGCCCGCGTCAAGGCCATGAAGCAGATCCTGCGCGAGAAAGGCCTGGCCGCCGCGCTGGAGTACGCCCGCCCCTACCCGGACCTGATGAAGGAGGTCCTGCGCCCCGACCGCGCCAAGGTGGTGGTGCTCTTCACCGACGGCGAGTCCAACTCCGGCGTGGACCCGCTCTCCGCGGCGCAGACCGCGGCGGCGCTGGGCGTCAAGGTCTACACGGTCGGCGTCGGCGACAGCTTCGACGCGGCCACGCTCCAGCAGATCGCGCAGATCACGCACGCCCAGTTCTACAAGGCCGGCGACGCGGACAGCATGCGCCGCGTCCTCCTGGAGATCAGCCGCCTGGAGAAGAGCCCCGCCAAGGTCGTCTCCAGCGTCTCCATCAAGGACTACACCGCGCTGCTCTCGCTGCTGGCCTTCCTCCTGCTCGGCGCCGAGGCCGTCGCGGGCAACACGCGCCTGCGCACGCTCAACGCCCTGGTGCTGGCGCTGTCCCTGCAGGGCGTGCCGCTGGCCACCACGCTGACCCCGGCGTCCTTCGCCCGGGTCTCGGCCCCGTCCGCCGTCTCCGCGGTCGTCAGCCGGGTCCCCCAGGAGCTCAAGGACGGCAACCGCCTCTACGCGCAGGGCCGCTACGCCGACGCGGTCAAGAAGTACTCCGAGGGCGCCGCGCGCCACCCCGACGTCCCCGAGTTCTACTTCGACATGGGCGACGCTTACCTTAAGATGGGCGACGCCGACCGCGCGGCCCAGGCCTACCAGCGCTACCTGGACCTGACCCGGGACCCGGTCAAGCGCTCCAAGGCGTACTACAACATGGGCAACGCGGCGCTGGCCAAGAAGGACGGCCGGAAGGCCTTGGAGTTCTACAAGCAGGCCCTGCGCGAGGACGCGCACAACCAGGACGCCAAGTGGAACCTGGAGGTGCTGGAGAAGTCGCAGAAGCCCCAGCAGGGCCAGGGCCGCGGCAAGGGCAAGCAGGGCCAGAAAAACGGCAAGGGCCAGCCCGGCCAGGGCCAGCCGGGGAAAGGGCAGCCCGGGAAAGGCCAGCCGGGGCAGGGACAGCCGGGCCAGGGTCAGCCCGGGCAGGGCCAGCCCGGGGGCGGCAAGCAGGGACAGAAGGAGGCCGCGGGCAACCTCGCCGACGGGCTCGCCGGCCAGAAGAAGGCCGGCGACGACGCCGCGCGCCAGGCCATCGTGCGCAACGGCGACGGGGTCTGGGGCCTGCTCGGCCTGCCGCTGGCGGGACTGGCCGGCCACGGGGTCGCCTTCGCCGCGCCGTGGATGATCGGCGCCGCGGCCGCGGGCGTGGGGATCGCGGCGCTGGCGATCTGGTACGGCCTGCGCAAGCGCGTGAAGTCCGCGCGCGAGCTCTCCCCGGGCACCGCGCCCAAGAGCGCGCGCGACTGGTGGGGCCTGCGCCGCCACCTGCAGAAGTCGGCGCTGTTCCTGGGCGCGCTGGCGCTGATCGGCCTGGCCGCCGGCGGGCCCACCGGCGGGGCCGTGGACCAGCGCGTGAACTTCGGCGGCAAGGACCTGATGGTGGCCGTGGACGGCTCCTACAGCATGGTCTACGCCGAGGACGGCCGCCTGGCCAAGACCAAGGCCGAGCTCGACCGCTTCATCGAGACCCTGCAGGGCACCGACCGCGTGGGCCTGGTGGTCTTCGCGGGCTCGGCGCGCGACGCCTCGCCCCTGTCCATCGACTACGGCAATTTCGAGTTCAAGGTGGACCGGCTGGAGGTGGAGTCCCGCGGCCTGACCCCCGGCTCCGACCTGGTCTCCGCCGTCCAGTCCGCCGCGCAGGCCTTCGACGCGGCCAAGAAGGTCGGCGACCGCCCGCGGGTGCTGATCGTGATCTCCGACGGCGACGTCTTCGACGAGCAGGTCGCCGACGCGGTCGCGCTGGCCCAGAAGGACCGCATCACCATCTACGCGATCGGCGTCGGCAGCCCTGCGGGGACCAAGATCAAGCTGCCCACCGAGGACGGGACCGGCACCGAGTACCTGATCGACTCCAAGACCGGCAAGCCCGCCGTCTCCCGCCTGGTGGAGACCCAGTTGCGGCGCCTGTCCGAGGGCACCGGCGGCGCGTACTTCCGCGCCGGCGACGGGACCTCGATCGACCGCGTGATGGGGATGGTGGCCGCGCGCGAGCAGGGCCGCCGCGGCGACACCATCAAGTCGCCCCAGCCGGTCGGCGTGTACCTGCTCTGGCCCGCGCTGGCGCTGCTGCTGGCCGACCTGCTCCTGCCCGGCCGCTCCCTGCTGCGCCGCGACGCGCCGGAGCGCGCGCGCCGCAAGAAGAAGGCCGCGCCCGGCAAGGGGGCCGGCACCGGCGCGATGGCCGCCGCCCTGATTCCGCTGGGCGCCTGGCCGCAGATCCTGCCCTTCGCCCTGCTGGCCCTCGGCGTCGGCGGCCTGGTGGCCGCGGACTTGTGGTCCGACGGGGCGCTGACGCGCCGCCTGAAGGAGGCCTGGCAGCGGCGCACCGGCTTCGTGGCCAAGGGCGTGGCCGCGGACCTGGACGCGCTGTACGCGCCGCGCGAGGCCGACGCCCCGCGCCTGGCGGATTTCGCCGCGCGCTGGCAGGCCGCCCCCGACGCCGCGAAAGCCGGACTGGCCGCCGAGGCCGCGTCCGACGACGCGCTCTGGCGCGAGAAGCTGACCGCCGCGTACCTGTCCGGCGGCTCGGCCGACGCGCGCGCGGCGGTGCTGGCGGCCCTGCGCGCCGCCTCGGCCGCGCGCCTGGAGCCGCTG
>JAJXTZ010000059.1 GCA_021783355.1 bacterium
TCCCGGCGCCGCCGGCGGGGCCGCGGGCGCGGCCGCCGGGGCGTCGGGCACGGTCGCCCCGATCTCGCGGGCCAGCGAGCGGAACTCGAAGGCCTCCAGGCCCCGGCCCGCGGCCTCCGGGTCGATCGGCCGCACGCGGCAGTCCTCCACCGAGGCGTCCACCGGCACCTTCTCGTCCAGGCGGATCAGGTCCAGCGAGAGGTCGGCGGTCTTCTCGGCGGCCTTCAGCGCCTCGGCCAGCTTCGGGGTCAGGGCCTGGTCGCCCTTCTGGGCGGCGGCGATGGCGCCCTTGAACGAGCCGTAGGCCTTCAGGAGCTTGACCGCGCCCACGGGCCCCACGCCCTTGAGGCCGGGCACGTTGTCCGCGGCGTCGCCGACGATGGCCAGATAGTCGCGGACCTGCTCCGGCGGCACGCCGAACTTCTCCGCCACCTGCGGCGGGTCCATCCAGGCGTCCTTGGAGGCGTTGAAGACCCGGATCCCGGGCCCCACCAGCTGCAGGGCGTCCTTGTCTCCCGTGACCAGGACGGCGTCCCAGCCGTCCTTCACCGCCTTGCGCGCCATCGTGGCCATCAGGTCGTCGGCCTCGAAGCCCGGCTTCTCCAGGCACTTGAAGCCCAGCGCCTCGGCCAGGGGCTTGGCGCGGGCGAGCTGGACCTTCAGGTCCGGGTCGGTCTCCTTGCGGGTCGCCTTGTACTCGGCGTACATCTTGTCGCGGAAGGTCGGGCCCGGGGTGTCCAGGCAGACGGCCAGGGCCTCCGGCTTGTCGCGGCGGACCAGCTGGAGGAGAGTGCGCGCGAACCCGTAGAGGGCGCCCACCGGCTCCCCCTTGGAATCGGTCAGCGGGGGAAGCGCGTGGTAGGCCCTATGAAGGTAGGCGTGGGCGTCGACGAGGTAGAGGCGGGGCTTCATCGACCGGATGGTCGGAGACGGTGAGTCGGCGAGGCGGTGCGGGGACGGAAAGGGTGCGGCCGGTTTAGGCCGCGAGCAGGCCGTCGAGCAGCTTCTTGATGTCGGCCTTGGACTGCACGCCGACGCGCTGCTCGACCATCTTCCCGCCCTTGAAGAACAGCAGGGTCGGGATCGCGGAGATGCGGAAACGGCCCGGGGCGTTGGGGTGCTCGTCGGTGTTCAGCTTGGCGACCTTCACCTTGCCCTGGTACTCCTTGGCGATCTCCTCGACGACCGGCGACAGCATCCGGCACGGCCCGCACCACGGGGCCCAGAAATCGACCAGCACGGGCTGGGCGGACTCCAGGACTTCCTTGTCGAAGGTGTCGTCGGTCAGCTGGATTTCGGACATCGGGAGGTTCTCCAAGTGGGAACGGCGTCTAAATCCATGATAGCAGGAGCGCGCGGGCGTGTCAATCTCAAGTTGGAACGGCGGCTACTTGCCGCGGGCCGGGGTCTTCTTGTCCGAGGGCCAGCGCAGGTACTTGATCTGGTCCGCGGCCGAGAGCTTCAAGACCGCCAGCGTCCGCGAGAGGCGGATGAACAGGTCCGGGCCCCGCAGCGCGATCTGGGGGTCGGGCGAGGTGATCAGCTCCATCTGGAACTTGCGGCTGGCGAAGCCCACGACCTTGGTCGTCGCGTAGAAAAGCCCCGTCCGCGCCGAGTAGGCCAGGCTGCGCACCTCGTCCGGCGCGTCGAAGAAAAGGACCGGCTTCTTCGCGCCCATCTTGAATTCGTAGATCGACTTGCCCTCGGCGTAGTAGGTGCGGTCCCCGTCCCCGGACAGCGCGGTGATCCCGGGACCGGCCACGCGCAGGAACCGGCGGAACTTGGCCCTGCTCCCCCGGCGGCTGACGATGAGCGTGATCACGTCGCGGCCGTCGCCGTCCCGCAGCACGAGGTAAAGCCCGTGCGGCCCCGCCGGGAACAGGCGGCAGTCGCCGTGGTCGAGCTTCACCATCCCGACCATGTCCATCAAAGGCGCCCCGTTCTCGTACTTCGGCTTGTCCGGGAGGGTGGGAGACACGAGGTAGTCGTCGTCGCACGCGACCAGGTCCGTGCCCCCGGCGAACGCGAAGCTCTGGAACTGCCCCATCGTCCGGAAGACGAGGTCCTGCTTGGGACTCAGGAACAGGCGGCGCGGGCCGTTCCCGAACCAAGGGTTGCCGTGGGGGTCCACGGCGAACCCGGACTCCGCGGTCGCCTCGCGCGCCTTCTCGGGCTGGTCGATCGGCGGCAGGACCCAGTCGAGGCGCATGCCCTTGACCTGCGGCAAGGAGAACGCCGTCTTCGGGAAGAGCTTGGGCGCCTCCGTCTTGCCGGTCGCCGCCGAGACCGGGACGGCGAGCGTCAGCGCGAGCAGGACCGCCTTCATTTGCATTCTCCTTTGCCGCTCCCCATGACGCCGCAGAAGAAGGAGGTGATCCCGCCGGAGTTGGTCGCCTTCAACCGGTCGATGCGGTCCTGCACGTCCTGCTGCGCGCGCGCGGTCGCCTTCGCGTAGTCTCCCCCGTTCTGGAGGGCGTACACCTCGATCATCTGGCGGTCCGGGTTGTTCTTCACGAAACTCGCGACGGGCGCGGCGGTGATCGGGGCGTTGGCGGCGGCATTGGCGGCGCCGACCGTGAAGTTCGAGCACGATTCGGAGGCCCCGCAGAGCTTGGCGCCGACGCCGGCCGGTTCGCTGGCCATGCCGAGCGCGATCCCGGTCGCGCTGCCGCCGGCCTTGGCGTGCTCTCCGCGCGAGTCCTCGAGGCCGGCGTTGACCACGCCGACGGCGCGCCCCACGGTGCCGAGCGTCTCCGAGGCCCCCGCGAGGCCTTTGGGCACGAGCTTGAAGACCTTCGCGACGCCCGCGCCCAGCTCCAGATGCTCGACCCACTCGGAGCCGTGTTCCCACGCGGCGGCGATCGACTCGCGCAGCTTGTCCGCGGCCTTGGCGGCCGGCGCCTTCGCCGGCGGGACCGCCGGCTTCGTCGCCGCGTCTGCCGGCTCCGCGACCGCGTCCACCATCGGCCCCATCTCGCCCTCGCTCACGGACGACATGTCCACGATCCCTTCGCGCCCCGCCAGGCAGACGACGCCAGGGTCGTCGTCGCAGGCGGAGCGCGCCGTGACGGGTTGGGACGCGGCCTCGTCGCTCAAGATGCCCTGCGCGGCCTGCACGGCCCGGCGCACGCTGGGGTCCTCCGGCTTCTCGTTCTCGTCCTCCAGCGGCTTGATCGCGGCGCGCTTCGGCATCGGCGGCAGGGGCGAGACCAGCCCCGCCCCCATCAGGCCGCCCAGGATGCCGGCGGCGCCCGTCGCGAGGCCGGCGGCCGAGGGAGCGACGACGGGCGCGGGGGCCGCGTCCTGCCCGTCCGGACGGGTGGACCCGGTGCAAAGTCTCCCGTCGGGACCCGCGTCCCGGATGTCCTTGACGCACTGCCACGCCGCGGCCGGACCGGGCGTCAGAGCCAGGACGAGGACGGCCGCGCACGGCGCCAGCCCGGATCGCATGACCAGATGATAGCGACTACCGTCGTGGGGCGCAAGTTCGCGCCGCCCGGACGGAGGCCGCCGCGGCCGCCTCCTCGCCTCACTGATCCGCGAAATAAACGTACTTCTTCGCGCCCGGCGACCAGTCCAATTCGACGGCGTCTTCGCGCGGGAGCCCGTCCGCCCCGATCGCGGCGGCCATGAGCCCCATGCGGATGGGCCCGTCGCCTTGGCGCAGGACGCGCAGGGTCAGCTCGTAGCCGCGCCTCCCCTCGGCGGGCTTGCCGGGTCTCTTCGTCCCGGCGGCGGTCAGCCCCTTCCCCTTGCTCAGCCGGGCGAGCTCCCGCCACGACTTGCCGTCTCGCCGGACGACGCGCATGTCGAAAACGACGAAGCCGTCTTCCGTCTTGCGGGACCGTTCTCCCGAGACGAGCAGGCTCGTCTGGACGCCGTCGCCGAGCAGGTCGCCGGCCTGTATCCAGTCCCAGCGCCCCGGATAGGCCTTCTCGAGAGCGGCGGCCTCTCCGGAAGACGCCTTCACCGCGGAGAAATCCCGGGCGAGATCGCCCGTCCAGAACCCCCGGTTGTCGACCGTGATGTCCTCGACGATGACGGGATCCCCTCCGCCGGCGGCTGCGGCACGGACGACCGAAGGCGCCAGAAGAAGGAGTACGCCCGCCAGCCACCCGGCTCGGAATGTCGTCTTCATCTCGCTCCTGTCCTGGGACCGGCGGGAGGCGTTCCACCCGCGGAAAAATAGAGAGTCGAATCAATCACACGACCGTCCTTCTCGACGACATGACCGTCCAAGAAGGTGAATTGACTGCGCTGCACGGCCACGCCCGCATGCGGCGCATGGATGACGTAGAGGATGCAGCTCTGATGCCCGTTGTCGGTGCTGCAGTTCGGCGTCGACACCACCTGCATCACGTGGTCGATCCTCGGCGGATCCTTCTTGTCCTCGGGTCCGTCGTTGAAATAGGCGACGTCGCCGGCGCGCAGGTCGTTCGCGTCGTCGATGTCGTCGAGTCCCCTCGATTTCAGCAGTGACAGTTGTTGTTGGGTGCCGAATGTACAATCGTTCGAAGCGGCTAAACGGCAGTTCGCGGGCCCGAACCGGGCCGCATCCCGCCAGAATCCCGGGTTTTCCTGCGCGATCAGGCCGCTGCAATCGATGCCCCGTCCGCCCGGTCTAGGGTCCTTCATGCCCAAGGAATAGCAGGTGCCGCGGCAGGAGAAAGTGCACTTGCCATGGCATCCGCACCGGCTCTCGCATCGTTTGTATTTCCGGTCGTTGCGGTCCATCGCCGTCCGATCGAACGTGGTGAACGGGGTCAATTCCGCGATGGTCGCATCCACTTGCGCTTGAGACGCCGGAGGAGGCCCCTTCCGCGAGCGCTCCCGCGAGTATTGCGACGCGATCTCCTGCGCGGAGCTCACGACGCGACGCACGCTGGGGTCCTCGGGCTTCTCGTTCTCATCCTCCAGCGGCTTGATCGCGGCGCGCTTCGGCATCGGCGGCAGAGGCTGGACCAAGCTTCCGCCGACCGCGGCGCCGAACAGACCGGCGGCGCCCGTCAAGACGCTTCCGGCCGCGGGCGACGCGGCCTGCGCGGGCGGCGCACCCGCGGCGGAGCCGCCTTTCATCGGGGTCGCGCCGGCGTAAGCCTGGCCGTCGGCCGTGAAGCCCGCTGTGACCTTGGGTTCGGCCCGGGCGCGGAAGGTCGTCAGAGTCAAGACGGCGACGGCGGCGAAAGGCGTCCAGCCGAGCCTCATTTTCACAGGATAGCGTCTCTTGGCGAAGGGCGCAAGCCTCCCCGTCCGGACGGACCGCATCAATAGGAACTGCCTCCGTATCTCTTCGCCTTCGGCGCGTAATAGAAATCGGCCGGCTCGGTCAGCGTCTCGCCCTTCCGGTCGACCGCCTCCAGGATGGTCCACATGCCCGGGTTCTGCGTGTCGTCGGGGTCGCCGGCGAAAAGGGTCAGCTGATAGCCGTGGAAGTCGCGGGACTGCATCGCCCCGGGCTTGATCCCGTTCACGGCGATGCCGCGCTCCTCGTCCGCGCTCAAGAGCCTCGTCCAGCGCCCGTCCAGCCATTTGGCGATCACGAGGCGCGACACGACCAGGTAGCCCTGCTTCGGCTTCGCCTCGAACCGGATCAACAGCCCGGTCGGGGAGCCGTCGCGGTCGATGTCCCCCTTACCCACGTAGTCCCAGCGCTCCTTCCCCACGACCTCCGGGAAGGACTTCGCCGCCGCGGCGGGCCAAGCGGAAGAGGCGTCGGGGAAATTCTTGTTCAGCCATCCTTTCCAATCCGCTCCGCTCTCCGCATCGATCCGGTTTCGGGCCTTCTTTTCCCTCGCCTCCCGGAACGCCCGCTTCCTCTCCTTGGCCGCCGACGAGCCGTCCGCGCGCGCGCGCCCGCCCAAGCCGAAGAGCGCCAAAGACACCCCGATCAGAATCCGTTTCAGCCCCCGCCATCCTCGCGCCGGTTCCAGCGCGGGATCAATGCGCGAGGATCTCATACCGGTCGTCTTCCGGGATGTAGAAGAAGTCCATCGCTTCGGCGATGCCCTCGCCCTGAGCGTCCGTCTCGTTCGCGCTGATTCGAAGCGACGGAGACCCCCTGAGACCCGTGGCGAGAACGATCGAATATCCGCTCGCGCCGGGGACGGCGAGGCCGCTTCTACGCTTCCCGTCGATCCAGACCCCGGACGCCGTCAGGCGCAGCAGTTCGCGCCAGCGCCCGTTCCGGCACTCCTTCACGGAGAGGTCGGCCGCGATTGTACGGCCGCCCGGGAGGTCTTTCGTCCGGACCGCGAGCGTGGTCGGCCGCCCGTTCCTATTGAAATCGCCCTTCATCACGGGGCCGCTCCCGCTCGCGCCCTTCTCCGCGGCCGCGCAAGCCGCGGGCCAGGTCGCCGAATTGTCCGGGTAATTCGAGGAGAGCCACACGCGCCAGTCCGTCTCGCCGCCGATCCGGACGAAACTCTGATCCTCGATGGTCTCGGCGGGAGGAGCATGGCGGACGCGCCTCGGATGGGGAGCGGCGGCGGCTCTCGACCATCCCGACGCCGCTAGAAACAGCGCGCAAACGAGCGTGACTCTCATGGCGGCGATCCCCCTCCGGCGAGACATTGGTTCTCGAGGCAAACCTTCTTCTTGTCGCGCAACGCGCAATAACAGCGGTTCGTCAGCGTCAAACGCGTCTCATGGACCGGCGACCCCGGACTCGGCGCGCTGACGATCCGGATCCTGCACACCTGAGAGGAGCCGACGCTCGAACACTCCGGCTTGCCGATGACCTGCACGACGTGCTCGACCGGCCCCTCTTTTCCGACTTGGAAGAACGCCGCGTCACCGGCGCGCAGGTCTTCCGGGTTCGTGATGTCGTCGTAGCCTTTCATCTTGAGCAATTGCAACTGCTGCTGCGTTCCGCGCCCGCATCCGTTGATAGGACTCAGGAGCGGACATCGCGTCCTGCTCTTGCATGTCTCGGTCTTGTCGCGGCACACGAGCGGAAGCTCGTTCACGCCCTCCCAGAAGCTCGGATCCGTCGCCGCGACCAGGTGCGAGCAATCGATGCCGTCGACATCGTTCCCGCCGCGGACATAACAGGTGCCTTGGCAGCGGACTCCGCAGACGGGCTTGCCGTCGCGGGGGCAACTGCAAGTAAAGCCTCCCTGTCCGTCCGAGCACCTATGGTCCGGCCGTCGTTCGGATCGGAGGAACGGAGCGAGCCTCTCTTGGATCGTCGTCAGGCGATCCTCCGAGGCATTGTCATCGAGAACGCCGAGCGCGGTCCGCACGCCCCGGCGCACGTCGGGGTCTTCTGCGTTCTCGTTTTCATCGTCGAGCGGCTTGATCTTTTGGCGCGCCGGCAACGGAGGCAGGGGCTGGACCAGCCCCGCGCCCGCGGCGGCGCCGAGGATGCCGGCGGCGCCGGTCAGGAGGCCGCCGGCCGCGGGCGGGGCGGCCTGCGCGGGCGGAGTCCCGGCGGCGGGCTTGACGCCCGACACGCCGGCGAAGGCCTGGCCGTCGGGAGTGAAGCCTGCGCTGACCTTCGGGTCCGCCGCGGCGGGAGTCGGCGCGGAGAGGACGGCCGCCGCGCACAGCGCCAGGACGGCCGCGGCGGCGAGGGGCCTCACCAGACCGTCAGACCCTTGACGAAGGCCCGGTCCGACTCGATCTGCTTGTCGATGTCCTGGAGGGTCTGCGTCTGCTCCTGGGCGCGGCGGCGCAGGACCTCGCCCGCGGCCAGCATGTCCAGCGAGTCGGCCAGCTGCTCGTACTGGCGGGCCTTGTAGGCCAGCTTCTTCTTCTCGCCCTGGAGCGTCGCCGCCTGCGCCATCAGCGTGTCGGAGTCGCTTTGGGCGCCGGCGACGATCTGCGCGCCCTCGGCGCCGGCCTGCTGGGCCTGCGCGTCGGCCGCGCTGACCGCGCCCTGCGCGACGCCTTTGACGCCGCTCTTGAGGATCTGGGCGCCCATCGAGTCGCCTCCCGGCAGGAATTGGGTGAAGATCCCGGCGAACTGCGCCGTCTGCTGCGCCGAGCTCTGGGCCGCGGCCGCGGCGGCCGCGCGCGCCTGCGCCTGCGCCCGGGCCTGCTGAATCAGGGCGTCGGCCTGGCTCTGGGCCTCGCCGATCTTCGCCTCGCGCGCGCCCACCATGCGGCGCAGGAGCTCGGCCCTGTGCCGGTAGTCCTTGGCCTTGGCCTGGAGCTTGACGAGGTCGAGCTCGGGGAAGTCGTCGGCCGCCAGGCGCGGCGCCGCCGCGGCGCCGGCCGCCAGCAGCGCGAGCAGGAACAGGAGACGGGACCTCACGAGCCCCTCCGGCTCGGCTTCTCGTAGAAGGCGATGATCCGGGTCAGGAGCTGGGCCTGGTCGTTCATCCGGTTCATCAGCTCCTGCGCGGCGTCCTTCTTCTGCGCGACGGAGTCGTCCTGGGCCAGCTCGACGGCGCTGCGGGCGCGGCGCGCGGCGTCCTGGGCGTTGCGGGAGGCCTTCACCTCCGGGTGCTCGGGATCGGCGGGCATCGAGCCGAAGTAGGCCTCCAGCTCCAGCTCGAAGGACTCCGAGTCGTCGGCCAGCTTGCTGGAGGCGTCGGCGATCTGCCCCGCCTTCTCGGCCAGGCCCTCGACGGCCGCGAAGGACGAGGTCAGCCGCGCCTGGCGCTGGGCGAGGTCCGTCAGCGCGCGCACGGCCGCGCCCACCAGCGGACGCGCCGGGGCCGGGACCGTGAACTTCCGGTCGCCGCACGAGTCCGCCGTGCCGCGGGCCAGCGCGCTCAACTGGGAACGCGCGCGCTCGGCCTGCGAAGACATCGGATCCGCGGCGGAGCGCACGTCCTCGGCGAGGGCGCGGCGGCACTCCTGCGCGCGCAGCTCCGGCGAGGCGTCGCGCAGCTTCGGCAGGAGGGCCAGGGATTGCCCCCCGTCGCTCACCGGGGAGCTGGGCAATCCGGACAAGGCCTTCTCGACCTCGCCCGCGCGCGGCGAGCGCGGGTAGCGCTTCAGGTAGAATTCCAGCGCCAGGCGCGAGCCGTTCTTCTCGGCGTCCTGGTAGGCCTGCTCCTCCACTCCCGGCAGGAGCTTGGTCGCCTCGGGCGTGCCGGGGTACTGCGCGACGAACAGCGCGGCCGCGTTCGGGTCCGACGCATTCTGGACCGCCGCGTAGCGCACGCCCTCCAGGGCCCGCCGCAGGGACTCCCCTTCCGGGTCGTCCGGATACGACCCCAGGTAGTCGACGATGTCCGCCTCGCTCCCCTGGCCGCCCTCGAGGAGCTTGCGGCAGCGGTCGCGGGCCTCCCCCGCCATCTTGTTGTCCGGCCGCTGCTGAAGGAACGACAGGTAGCCGCGCGCGGTGTTCGTCTGCGCGGCCTCGCGCCACGCGGCGTCCTCCAGCGCGGCCTCGGCCTTGGGGCGCAGGGCGCTGTCCGGATACTTGTCCAGGAACCCCGACCACGCGGCCGTGCTCCCGTCGTTGTTGGCGGTCCTAAAGTCGCGGCGCTCGCTCAACGCCACGGAGGCGTCGTCGACGAGCCCTTGCTCAGCGCATCCGGCCAGCGTCAGCAGCGAGAGGGCGAGTAAGGCGGTCGCCCGCCAGCCCATCGCTCCCTATTCCCCGCCCCAGGCGAAGCCCACGCCGACCAGGAACTGGTTGGCGGGGAGATCCTTGAACGTGAAGGAGCTGTCGTAGGCGACGCCGTTCGCCCCGCGCACGGAATTCTTGATCACGAGAGGCGTGTACAGGCTCTGGATGCGATCCTCGACCATCAGGTTCAGGCGCTTGGTGATGAACCAGCGGCCGCCGATGATGAAGTGGCCGCCGATCGAGCCCGACGCGCCGGTCGAGTTGTAGGTGACCGTGTTCGCGTTCCTGTCGATCGCCGTGTAGTTGTAGAACATGACCGGCATGATCAGCCCGTAGCCCGCGTAGAGCCGGAAGTACTTGAGCGGCACGCCCGCGATCAGGTCCACGCCCGGCTGCCAGACCAGACCGCCGAGGGAGTCGCGCCAGTACGTCCCGGAGCCCTGGCCGTTGAAGGCGGTCACGTAGCCCCGATTGGCGTCGATCGGCGTGGCGCCGACGTTGTAGAAGGAGTTGTCGTAGGCGAGGCTCAGGTTGAACCGCTCCCACTTCTTCGTCGCGCCGACGCGGAAGCCCGCGACGTAGCTGTCGAGGGCCTGCGAGTTCGGATAGTCGCTGTTCGTCTCCGTCGCGTAGGACGGGCTGGTCTTCACGCTGTTCGTCGCGTCGAAGCTTCCGAACTTCGACACGCCGCCGTACACGTCGACGAACCCTTCGGCGCGGACGACCGGCGCCAGCAGGAGGGAAATCCCGAGGACCAGAGCGGCGTTTTTCAGTGTCTTCATGGCATCTCCTAAGTTTCGATCGGTCCTTGGCCTAGAACGCCCAGTTGAAGCCGGTCAGGATGTTGTCGTAGGTCTTGAATCCCGACGTGCCGGGCACGGTCTGGTAGGTGAAGTGGAAGCCCAGCCCGTTCTGCAGCCAGGCCTGGGCGCCGATGGTGGTCATCATCGCCGCGCTCGTCGAGCCGCTCTTGCTGACGATGTTGTTGTTGGAGAAGTACTTGCGCGTGTAGGTGATCCAGTCCGGGGACATCGAGAAGAACGGGACCAGGGTGACCGGGCCCGCGTTCACGCCGGCCTGCGCGCCGAACTGCAGGCCGTAGATCCAGGAGGTGCTCCCGGTCGTCGCGACGCCGTTGCCGGAGGGGACGACGGCGTTGCCCGAATAGGTCGCGTGATACTCGTAGTTGCCCGAGCCGAGCTGGATGTTCGGGCCTGCGAACAGGATCACGTTCAACGCCTGCGAGCGGTACGGCTGATACTCGAAGTTCGTGGACAGCGGCACGGCGACGTTGTACATCTTCGTGCCGGCCGAGGTGCTGCCGAACTCCGGGACGATGCTGAAGTGCGCGTCCCAGGCCATGTCGTCGTTGAGGGCGCGGCGGTAGCCGAGGCCCAGGTCGAAGCCGTTGAGGCTCAGCGACGGATTGCTGACCTTGAGGTTCGAGTGGACGTACGACAGCGACAGCGCGGTGTTCTCGTTCTTCTGCGAGTCGAAGGACGGGTAGGGCACCGGGTGCGGGGCCACGCGCAGGTTCTCGACCTGCGCGGCCGCGGGGCTCGCCGCCAGCGCAAGCGCCACGGCCATGATCTTGAGTCGCATTTGTTCTCCTCCTCAACGACGTCGGGAAATCGGGCGGCCGCTACAGTCCCCCGGATGCGGACGCATTGTAGTTACTTAGTTTGCAATAGTCAACATTAATATACGGCCCGGTCGTTAAGCCCGCGCGGGGGCCCGAGCGCGCGCCCCCGGCGTCAGCTCGGGCGCGGGCCGGAAAGGACCGACTCGATCTCGGACCAGAGCCTCTCGACGGAGATCGGCTTGGGCAGGAACTGGGACGCGCCGGCCTGCAGGCCCTCGGCCCGGTCGCGCGGATCGGAGTACTGGGAGGAGGCGGAGACGAAGATCACCGGGGTGTCGCGGTAGCCGTCCAGGCCCTTCACGCGGCGGCACAGGTCGAAGCCGTGCACGTCGGGCAGCTGCACGTCCATGATGATCACCGACGGGTGCGACGCGCGGCGCAGGGCGGCGATCGCCTCGTCGCCGGTGCGCACGCCGGAGACCTCGACGCCCTTCAAGGACATCACGTCGATGAAGGTCTCGCGGAAGTGGTCGTCGTCCTCGACGATGAACATCGGCTCGGGGGTCACCGGCTCCCTCCCGCCCCGGGAGCGCCCCAGGCCGCCTTGAGCTTCTCGTAGGCCGCGCGCACGTTCAGGAAGCCGTCGCCGGCGGCGTCGGGCCCGCCCGAGATCGGCTCGAGCGTGGACATCACCGCGCCGACGATGGCGTCGAGCTTGGCCCCGACCTCGGTCACGCCGAACATCATCGCCAGGAGCGAGATGGCGCCAGCCACGTCGGGCGTGGACATCGAGGTGCCGGAGATGGCCTTGATCGGGCCCAGCGCGGGGTCGGTGCGGTCCGCGTCGCCCAGCGCCGCGGGCCAGGCGCCCTCGGTCTGATAGCCGACGGCGGTGAGGTCGGGACGGTGCGCGCCGCCGTCCTTGCCCTGGGTCTTCTGCGAGCCGGGGCCGCGCGAGGAGAAGTAGGCGATCTTCTTGCTCCGGTCGGCCGCGGCGACGGCCAGCACGCGGATGACCCCGGTCTGCGGGTCCTTGTATTGGACGATGGCCGGGGAGCCGATCGTGTTGGCGCCCGGGCCGGCGTTGCCGGCGGCGAAGACCATGATGTGGCCCTCGGCGGCCAGCTTCTTCACCAGCAGGGAGTCCGGGCTCTCCGGGTCGCCGTCGTCGGAGCCCCAGGAGTTGGAGATCACCAGGCTGCCGTCGTTGGCCGCGGCGTTGAGCGACTTCAGGATGTCGTCGAGCGTCGCGCCGCCGTCGGTGAAGGTCTTGTAGTGCGTGAGGTTCTTGGCCCACGGGACGAAGTTGAGCACCATGCTGGTGACCCAGGTGCCGTGGCCGATCTGGTCCGTGTTCTCGGCGGAGGTCATGTTCTTGACCTCGGCCACGCGCTTGAGGAGCGGGTGCGAGATGTCCGCCCCGCTGTCCACCACCGCGATCTTCGGCTGGACCGGCTCGGCGCGGCCCAGCAGGCGCCGCAGGGTCCGGCGCCACGGGTTCATGTCCGGGTCGCCCCACAGCCTGCGCGCCTCCGCCAGCACCGCGTCGGCTCCGGTCAGGCTCAGGGTCTCGTCCATGCTCACCGAGCGGCGCTGGGACGGGTCCGCGCCTTCGGGCAGGACCGGGACCACGGGCTCGATGATGCGGCGGCGCTCGTTCGGATAGACCCGGTCGCCGCGCTCGCGCAGCATCGCCTCGAACTCCGCGGCGCGCGCCGCGTCCAAGCGGATCGTCGCGGCGTTGATGCGGCTGTAGGACGCGATCGGCGTGGCGTTGTAGGACGCCAGCGTGTCGGGGTCCAGCCCGGCCGCGCCCAACTCGGAGAGCAGCGAACGCTGGACCGACTCGTAGGCCCGCACGTAGTTGGCCCCGGCCGGGTCCACCTGCGTCAGGTGCAGGTCGCGCGACAGCGCGCGGGCTTGCGGGAAGACCACCACCAGCTCCACCGGACGCTGCGCCGCGGCGACCGGGGACTCCGCGGCCGCCGGCGTCCCGGCCTGAAGCAGCGCCGGCGCCGGAGGGCCGCGCAGGGTGCCCAGGGCCACGCTCAGCGCCGCGGCCGCCGGCAGGAGCGTGCCGGTCAGCGAGACGCCGGCGGCCGCGACCGCCGCGCCCAGCAGGAGGTGCGTCAGGCCGATCGCCGCGCCGGCGATCGCGCCGCCGCCGACGATGAACAGGGCCAGCACGGGCAGGAGCTGGAACGGCCCCAGCTTGGCGAAGGCCGCGTCCACGCGCGCCGAGACCCGCGCCGGCAGGACCGCCGCGAGGATGTGGCCGCCGTCGAGCGGGCGCAGCGGGATCAGGTTCAGCGTCGCGAGCAGGACGTTGATCAGCACGAAAGAGGAGATCGCGCTCAGCGCGACCGTCCCCAGCCCGCCGGCGATCGCGCCCGCGTAAGCCAGCGCGCCCAGGCCGGCCAGGGCCATGTTGACCGCCGGGCCCGCGAAGGCGACCTTGGCCATGTCTTTGACCGGGTTCTTGAAATAGGAAGGCTCCACCGGGACGGGCTTGGCCCCCCCGAAGAGGAAGCCGCCGATCATGAAGGTCGCGATCGGCATCACGATGGTCAGCAGCGGGTCCACGTGCCGCCACCAGTTCAACGGGTTGGCGCTGGCGCGGCCCTGCAGGGTCGCGGTGGGGTCGCCCAGGCGGGCGGCGGCCTTCGCGTGGCCGATCTCGTGCAGGACCAGGGAGACGACCACCAGCGGCACCACCATCAGCGCGCCGGTCAGGGAGCCCGCCGCGGCCGCCGCGGCCCCGCCGGCCAGCAGGGCGAAGAGGGGCGTCGCGTCGCCGCCGCGGGAGTCGTCGGAGCGGACCGCGTCGGGGCCGTCGTCGGAGGCGCGGCGCGGGCTGCCCAGCTCGTCGATGCCGGCGTCGCGGCGGGACGGGGTCCCGACCTCGTCGGAGGCGCCGCGCTCCGGCTGGGCCTTGGTCTTGGAGGACTTGAGCGCCGCCGCGCGGGGCAGGGACGCCGAGGCCGCGGGACCCGCGCTCAGCGCGGGCGCGGTGCGGGCCGGCAGCCCCAGGCGCGCCGCGAAGTCCGCGTCGG
>JAJXTZ010000230.1 GCA_021783355.1 bacterium
GGCCGGCGGCGAGGACGCGCTGACCGCGGCGCTGTCCGACCTGGGCTTCGTGGCGGTCGCGGCTTACGGCTGGAGCGGGGACGGCGGCGGGGGGGCGCTGGTGGCCGCCCAGTCCCAGCCGGGCCCGGCCCTGGCCGCCGCCGCGCAGGACCTGGCCGCGGCCGCGGAGGCCCTGCGCGCCTCGGCGGTCCTCACCGAGGGCATCGAGCGCCTGACCGAGACGCACGAGCGCCTGCGCGGCGGCTTGTCGGCCGCGATGGCGGAGCTGACCCAGACTCACGACCGCCTGATCCGCAAGTCGCGCGAGATCAAGACCCTCCACGACGTCGCGCAGGCGATGACCGCGCGCGTGGGGCGCGACGCGTCCTCGCTGGGCGCGATCGTGGCCATCGTGGCCCGGGCGCTGGACGCGGACCTGGTGGCCTTCCTGATCCTGGACGAGACCACCGGCGAGCTGGTCACCCAGCCCGGCGCCTTCGGCGTGGAGGGCGAGGATCTCCTGTACCGCATCCCGCTCACCGAGACGCGCTCCTCGTCCGTGCGCGTGTTCAAGACGCGCCGGCCCTTCGTCAGTCCGGACGCGCAGAACGACCCCGGCGTCATCGCCAGCTACGCCCAGCTCTGGAAGATCCATTCGCTGATGGTCGTGCCGCTGGCGGTGGAGGACCGGGTCCTGGGCGTCATGCGCGTGGGCAGCCGGCGGCGCAAGGCCTTCGCCGAAGAGGCGCTGGCCCTGGTCAGCCTGGTGGCGGAGGAGGCCTCGATCCTGGTCGAGACCACGATGCTCAACCGGAGATTGTCCGAGACCGCGGAACAATTGGCCGCCCTCAATCGTATGAAGGATGAGTTCGTCTCCACCGTCAGCCACGAGTTCAAGACCCCGCTGACCACGATCACGGGGTTCCTGAGCGTCATGATCGACGGGGAGACGGGGAACCTCACCGAACAGCAGATGAAATTCCTTCAGATCGCGAAGGCCGCCGCCAAGCGCCTGGCCGGACTGGTGTCCGACCTGCTGGACCTCTCGCGCCTGGAGGGCGGGGCCAAGATGGACCTGCGCCCGCTGGACCTGCTGGAGCTGATCGGCCAGAGCGTGGAGAACCATGCCCCGCTGGCGGCCGAGGGGGAGAAGCGCCTGTCGTGGACGCCCCCGGAGCGCCCGGCGCGGGCCGTCGGGGACCAGCGCTGGCTGGGCCTCGTGGTGGACAACCTGATCTCCAACGCCCTGAAATTCACCCGCCCCGGCGGGCGCGTGACCGTGGAGGTGCTGGACAAGGGCGAGTTCCTGATGGTGTCGGTCTCCGACGACGGCATCGGCATCCCGCCGCAGGACCGGGACCGGCTCTTCGAGCGCTTCTACCGCGCCTCCAACCGCGCCGACGTCAACGCCCCCGGCACGGGCCTCGGCTTGGCGATCGCGCGCGAGGTGGTCTCCAAGCACGGCGGCAAGATCTGGTTCGACTCCGAGCTCGGGCAGGGCACGACCTTCCGTTTCGTGGTGCCCGCCGCGCGCGAGGAGGCGCGGGCCCCGTGAGGCGCCTCGCGGCGGGGGCCGCCCTCCTGCTGACCTGCGGCTGCTCGCTGTGGCGGCTGGCCCCGGGGCCGACCCAGGACGGCCTGGCCGTGACGGTCGCGGCGAGCGCTCCGGACGCGGCCCGCCGCGAGGCGGTGGCGTCGCTGCTGCCTTTGTTCCTGCCCGCGTCGGCGCGCGCCGCGAAGGCCGGCGCGCTGGAGAAGGAGGTCCTGTCCCAGGCGCGGCGCTTCGTCGGCCGCGAGCGCCGCCTCGGCGGCCGGCGGGTGGAGGAGGTGCGTCTGGGCCTGCTGGCCGGGGCTTTGGACCGCGCCGACCTGGTCCGGCCGCAGGGCTACGAGTCCGGCCCGATCAAGGTCCTGCTGGTCATGTCGGAAAAGGACTCCTCGCTGGGCGTGGGGCTGGCGGCCGACAACCTGCGCCGCGCCCTCAGCGCGCGCGGGATCGAGGCCCAGAACGCCCGCGACCTGCTCAACCGCTACCCGTTCAAGGCCAAGACCGTCCCCGAGGCGCTGCTGGTGGCGGGCCGGGAGGGGGCCGACTGGCTGATGCTGGGCGCCGCCGCCGCCGCCGCCGCGCCCGACCCTTATTCCGGGGCCTGGAAGGGGCGCGCCAAGGTGTGGGCGGACCTCTACGGGCTGACCGGCTCCACCGAGCCCATCTCGACTTCGGCGGAGGCGACGGCGGTGGACGAGTCCTCCGCCGCGGCGCTGGGCCGGGCGCTGGCGCAGGCCGGGGAGAACGAGGCCGTGCGCGTGGCGGCGGAGACCGCGCGCCGCCGCGGAGGCCGCGCGGAGATCACGGTGGTGGTCTCCGGCACGCGCGACCCCGCGCGCATCAAGACGCTGCTCTCCGAGCTGCGCGGCCTGGACGGCGTGGCCGGGGCCGCGCTGGGCGTCTGGCGGACCGACGAGGGGAACCTGACCCTGCGCGTCTTCACGGCGGGGCTGAAGTCCGACGAGCTGGCCGCGCGCCTGCTGCGGCGCGATCCGTCCATCCTGCTGGGCGGGGTGGACCCCGAGGACAACGAGCTCTCGCTCATCGAGAACGGGGGCCCGGGCGTGCCCGGGCTCTGGGAGTAGCGCGGTGCTCTCCCGCGTCCACAGCCTGGGCCTGCGCGGCGTCGAGGGCTTCCCGGTCGTCGTCGAGCTCGACCTGGCGGGAGGACTCCCCTCCTTCGCGACCGTCGGCCAGCCCGACCACGCGGTCAAGGAGGCCCGCGAGCGCGTGACCTCGGCGGTGCGCAACTCCGGCTTCAAGTTCCCGTCGCGGCGCATCACGGTGAACCTGGCCCCGGCGCGCCCGCGCAAGGAGGGCAGCCACTACGACCTCCCGATCGCCGTGGCCCTGCTGGCCGCGTCCGGCCAGGCTCCCTCCGGGGATTGGGAGAAACGCTGGTGCTTCGTCGGGGAGCTGTCTCTGGACGGGCGGGTGCGCCCCGTGCCCGGCGTGCTGGCGATGGCGGAGCGCGCCCGCGCCGAGGGCTTCGAGGCCATCGTCGTCCCGGCCGACAACGCCGAGGAGGCGCGGGCCGCGGGCCTGCGCGCCCTGCCCGTGGCCGACCTGCGCGGCACGCTGGACCTCCTCGGCGGCCGCGCGGTCGCGGCGGAGCCGCGC
>JAJXTZ010000231.1 GCA_021783355.1 bacterium
CGCGCCCCAGGACTTGAGCCGGCGCGCGAGGAGGGCGGCGCGCGCCGCCTCGCGCAGCGCCGCCTCCGCGGAGTCCGCCGAGACGACGGACTCCTCCGTCGTCCGGGCCTCGAAGCCCTGCATCAGGCCGGACATCTTCTCGGCGGCGAGCGAGGTCTCTCGGATCTTGCCCGAGAGGTCCTCGGTCAGCGCGAGGTGGACCTTCTCCTTGGCCTGCAGCTCCGCGTGCCAGGCTTCCCGTTCGCGGCGCAGGTTCTCCTCCCACTGCGCCAACTCCGCGCGCTGAGCCTCCCAGGTGGAGCGCTCGCGGTCCCAGAGCTCGCGCCACTGCGCGCGCTCCTCCTCCCAGATCCGGGAGAGCTCGTCGACGTGCCGGCGCAGATCGTCCACCTTCTTGAGCGCGGCATCCCTCTCGCCGCTCGCGCGCTCTCGCTCCTTGCGCTCCAGCAGGAGCTCCGCCAAGGTCTTCTCCAGGGCGTTCTTCGCCTCGGACAGGCCCCCTTCGTGCGCGCGCGACGCCTTCTCGGCCTGCGCCGCCTCCTTCTCGCGGCGGGCCAGGTCGTTCTGCAGCTCCTTGAGCTCGATCAGGTGCCCCTGGTCGCGGGATTCCCGGCGCTGGTCGGCGGCGCGCGCGCGGGTCTCGGCCGCGGCCAGGCGCTCGCGCAGGCTGCTCATGGCCTCGGCGAGCGTCCGACGCTCCTCTTCATGGCGGGCCTCGGCCAGCTCCAGCGCCTTCTGCGCCGTCGCCACCTTCTGGCGCGCGTCCAGCGCGTCCACCAGGATGCGCTCGTCCTCGGACTCGGCCCGGGCGCGCCGCTGCGCGAGCTCCGCCTCCGCGGACTCCAGGCGCGCGCGCAGGACGCGCAGGGCCTCGTCGCGCGCGTCCATCGTCTGGCGCCACGCCGACTCGCGCTGGTTCTGCTGGCGCTTGAGGAGGGACACCGTCTCCCACGCGACCTCCGCGCCGGCCAGGCCGCCGGCCGGGGGCGACGCCGGGACGGCGGACGCCGACGACGGCTCCGCGGCAACGGAGCCGACGCGGGCCCACAGCCGGTCGATCTCGCGGCTCAAGTCCTCAGGGGTCCAATCCGCCACGGGCTCAGTGTAGCGCGCCGGCGCCGCCGCGTGTTGACGGAATTGTTAACGGATGCGCGGGCTACGGCGCGCGCTGGAGGCGGGAGAACTCCCGGTTCGCCTCGCCCAGGTCCACGCCCGAGTCCTTGTACTCGACCAACAGGCGGCGCACGCGCTCGCGCAGGGCGGCGTCCGGGGCGCCGTCCAGCTTCGAGCGCTGGTAGGCGGCCCAGTCCTCGCGGAAGAGCTCGGCCTTGGTGCGCGACGCGTCGCGCGCGCTCTGGTTCTGCAGGCGGTCGAACTCGGCGGAGGCCTTGCGCCGCCGCTCTTCCAGGTCCTGAACCCGCCGCCGCGCCTCCTCCTCGGACACGCCCTTCGCGGCCAGGGAGGCGCGCAGGGAGCCGATCTCGTCGCGCAGGCGGCCGATCTCCTCGGCCAGCGCCCGCTGCTTGACCGCGCCGGCGTCCAGCGCCCGCGCCAGCTCGCGCCGCTGGCTCATCTCGCCCTGGAGCAGCGACGCGTACTCCGCCTCCGGGTCGTAGCGCCCGAAGCGCAGGCTCACCGTCAGCGCGTGGCCGAAGCGCGTGACCCCGGTCAGCGGCACCGTCATCGCGTAGTCCACCCGCGCGCCGCCGTTGCGCCAGCCGAAGCCCCAGCTCCAGGTCCGGTCCAAGTTGCCCAGGCTCGCCCCGGAGCGCGCCGCGAAGGAGCCCGCGCGCGCCGTCGGCCACCAGCGCTCGAAGCCCGCCGCGAAGCTGACCGAGCGCCCCTGGCCGGACGAGGGCTCGCGCACCGTGCCGTCGGCCGTGACCACCGAGCCGTGCAGGGAGTCCGACGCGCCGACCTTCAGCGCCAGCGGCGCGCGGTCCGCGTAAGCGCCGTGCTTGAACGACGCGCCGCCGAAGTTGAGCAGGGACGCGCCGACCGCGTAGCGGTCCCGGAAGCGCAGCAGGGAGCCCAGGTCCAGCGCCGCCTTGGGCCCCGCCGAGCCGCCCGCGTCCAGAGAGCTCTCGAAGGTCTTCAAGGACGCGCCGAAATCCAGCCCGCCGCCCTCGGTCTCCATCAGGCCGCGCGTCCCGTAGGAAAGCAGGATCTCCCGGTCCTTGGCCAGGTCCGCGCGGCGGTCGTAGCGCACGCCGAAGCCGAACGCCCCGTCCAGGATGTCCTGCCGCACCGGGACCACCACGGCCGCGCGCGAGAGGTCGCGGTCGATCTGTCCCGCCGGGAAGTGCGTGCCGTTCTGGTAGGACGCCGCCGTCTCCAGGGCCGGGGCCTGTCCCAGCGCGGCCGGGTTGTAGGCCATGGACTCGATGCCGTTGTGGACCGCGGTGAAGGCCCCGCCCATCGCGGCGTCGCGCGCGCCGAAGGGCAAGTCGTAGAAGGCGGCCGAGGCCGGCGCGGCGGCCAGGACGGCGGCGGCGAGGGCGGCGGCCAGGCGGCGCGGGATCATCGGCGGATTATAGCGTTTAGCGCAGGCGGTAGTCGCGCGGGTCCGTCGCCGCCGCGCGCAGGTCCTCGAGCTGGGCCGTCTCCGGAGAGCCCCCTTCCGCCTCGTCGAGCCGCGCCGACAGCCAGTGCGCGAAGGCGTAGGCCAGGATCACGTCGCGCGCGTAGGACTCGTCGCGCGCCCAGGCCCGCGGGCGGCGCAGGACCGAAGGCGGCCGCGGGGTCGGCGGCAGGGCGCCGAGGCGCTGGACCAGCCCTTCCGGCGACAGGGGCCGCGCGCGCGAGGGCAGGCCCAGGCCCTCCAGCGCCGCCGGCCCCAGGCCGGAGACGAACGCGTCCCGGCGGTCCGCGTGCGCGTCCAGCCAAGCCCCCGCGTCCACGGCCAGGGCCGGCGCGACCCTGCGCGGGACCGTCTCCGGGTCGAAGAGCGCCAGCCAGCGCAGCGCGTAGGACGCCGTGTCCCCGGCGGTCAGCAGGGCGCCTCCGGGCGGCACCGCGCGGCGCAGATCGCGCGCGTAGTCGTAGGCCAGGAAGTCGTCGCGGTGCTCGGCGAGCGGCGCGCGCAGGAGGAGCGCGCCGGCCGCC
>JAJXTZ010000232.1 GCA_021783355.1 bacterium
GCCCCGTTGGCGGCCCCGGAGACCGCCCCCGCCGCCGCGCCGGAGCCCGCCGCCGAGGACGCCGCGGCACGCTTCGCGCCGCGCGTGCTGATCGTGGAGGACGACGCCGACTACCGCAAGGTCCTGCGCTACCTGTTCACCACGGGCGGCTACAGGGTCTCCGAGGCCGCCAACGGGGCCGACGGGCTGCGCGCCGCGCGGGAGCGGCCTCCGGACCTGGCCCTGCTGGATTTCGACATGCCGCGCATGAACGGCTACGAGCTCCTCCAGGAGCTGCGCCGCGCCGACGAGACCCGCAAGATCCCCGTGATGCTGCTGACCGGCGCGTCCAACCGCCGCCAGCTCAAGGAGATGGGATTGGACATCGCCAAGTTCCTGGAGAAGCCCATCCCCAACGCGGACCTGCTGGCCGAGGTGCGCGCCATCCTGGGCGAGGGTTCGCCCGGGGCCGCGACCGCGCCCGAGCCGGAGCCCGCCCCCGCCCCGGCGGAGGCGGCCGCCGAGACGGCCCTGGCGGCCGAGTTCGGCGAGGGGACGCCGGAGGCGCAGGATCTGCCCGCCGACGGCGACGACCTGCTCATCGAGGAGCAGAAGAAGGAGCACGAGGAGGACGCGGCGGGCCTGGACGTGCTGGCCAACGACTCGCCGCTCGTCAACCGCATCAACCGCATCCTGGTCCAGGCCGTGGAGATGGGCGCCAGCGACGTGCACATCGAGCCGCAGGAGAAGGCGATCATGGTGCGCGTGCGGGTGGACGGCGTCCTGCGCCTGCTCTGCCGCCTCCCGATCGCCCTGCAGGCCCAGGTCGCCGCGCGCGTGAAGATCATGTCGAACCTGACCATCACCGAGCGCCGCCGCCCGCAGGACGGCCAGGTGCGCGCGGTGATCAGGGGCAAGAAGGTCGAGTTCCGCGTCAGCACGATCCCGTCGATCTACGGCGAGAAGGTGGTCCTGCGCATCCTGGGCGGCGCCAAGCTGAAAGAGAGCCTGGAGGAGCTCAAGCTCTCCCCGCGCGACCTGGAGGCGGCGGCCAAGGCCCTGCGCAGCCCGCACGGCCTGATCCTGGTCACCGGTCCCACCGGCAGCGGCAAGAGCACCACGCTCTACACGATGATCCGCCAGCTCAACACCCCCGACGTCAACATCATGACCGCCGAGGACCCGGTCGAGTACGAGCTGGCCGGCATCACCCAGGTCCCCGTCAAGGCGCACATCGGGGTGACCTTCGAGGCGATCCTGCGCTCGTTCCTGCGCCAGGATCCGGACATCATGCTGGTCGGCGAGATCCGCGACCTGGAGACCGCCGAGATCGCGGTCAAGGCCGCGATCACCGGCCATCTGGTGCTCTCCACGCTGCACACCAACAACGCGCCCGCCGCGATCATGCGCCTGACGCACATGGGCCTGGCCCCGTACCTGGTGGCCGACAGCCTGCGCCTGGTCGTCGCGCAGCGGCTGGTGCGCCGCCTGTGCCGCGCCTGCCGCGCCCCGGCGCCGCCGTCCGACGAGGTGGTGCGCATGATCGGCGACGGCGCCGCCGAGCGCCTGGCCAAGGCGCAGGCCGGACGCGGCTGCCCGGCCTGCGGGCAGAGCGGCTACGCGGGACGCATGCCGGTCTTCGAGGTGATGGAGGTCAGCAGTCCCGAGCTGCGCCAGCTGATCCTGACCAACGCCAGCGTGGACCAGCTCTACAAGCGGGCGCAGGCCGAGGGGATGACGAGCCTGCGCGAGGCCGCGCTGGACGCGGTCGCCGCCGGGGAGACCTCCGTGGACGAGGCGCTCGACATCCTGCTCTCGGAGTGATCCCATGAACGAGACCCCCGTCGCCGCGCCGCTCGTCCCCGAGGCTCCCGAAGAGACCCTCGCCTTGGTCCGCCGCGGGCGCGCGCAGCGCCTGAGCGACGACGTCCCCGGGCTCGAGGAGGCCGTGCCGCTCCTGCGCGAGGCCATCGAGCTGTCCCCGGCCTACGCCCCGGCCTACGCCGAGCTCTCGCAGGCCTACTTCTCCTGGGGCCTGCGCCGGGAGAACTCCTGCCTGGGGTTCCGCCGCGACCTCTGCGCGCTGGAGTACCAGAGCCTCTACGACATGGCCTACGAATACGCCCACATGGCCCTGCGCCTGGCCGCCGACCTGCCGTCCGCGCACCGCGCGATGGCGGCGGCCCTGCGCCGCGGCTCCCGCGCCGACCCCGTGCGCCGCGCGCAAGAGGCCAAGATCGCCGCCGACCTAGACCCCGACGATCCCGAGAACGCGGTTGAGGCTTGGCGCGTGCGCGGCTTCGACCCGGACGACCCGGCGGTCCGGCGGGCGCTGGAGCGCGCGCCGGAGCTCGTGGACGCGCGCCTGGACCTCGCGGCGGCCCTGCGCGAGCGCGGCCGCTTCGACGAGGCCTTGGCCGAGCTCCACGAGGCCCTGCGCGCCGGCCCGCGCAACCTGCAGGTCTACTACGACGTCGCGATGGTCCTGGACCGCAAGGGCCTGCGCCCGAAGGCCCTGGAACTCCTGCGCAAGGCCGCCGCCCTGAGTCCAGGAGATCCGCTGATCGAGCAGGGCTTCGCCCTGCTGGGGGAGGCCCCATGAACGAGAGCCCCGCGCCGGACCGCCGCAAACCCGCCGAGGCGTGCCGGGCGTTCCTGAAATCGCTCGGCCAGACGATCAAGCTGGTATCGCTCTACAACGCGGGACACCCGGTGTCGGCCTCCGCCCTGCAGGAGACCTGGCACCTGCTGCACGACCTGTTCGCCGAGACCGGCTGGGAGGAGGCGTCGTTCGCGCTGGTGGCGGGCCGCTGGCTGGCCAACGACCGCGTGGTCGCGGAGTCCGCCAACGTCTACGAGCTGCTGGCCATCGCCTTCCGCTGCCACGCGCTGCAGAGCCTGGTGTTCAAGCCCGAGTGCAAGCTTTACGAGCTGGCGGCCCTCTGCGAGCTGGCCTCGACCCCGCCCAACCGCGCCTACCAGACCGACGCCGACGACTTCCTGCGCGAGCGCGGCGTGCGCCACATCCTGGCCAACGTGGAGGAGTTCGTGCGCGCCCGGCGCGTGCGCCTGCCCGCCTCGCCGCTGGTGCGCGGGCCGAAGGCGCAGG
>JAJXTZ010000060.1 GCA_021783355.1 bacterium
TAGAGGCCCTGCGCGCGGCCCGCCTGCCCAAGGCCGCGCTCAAGGAGCGCGTCCGCGCCGAGACCGAGGCCTCCTTCGCGCGGATCAGGGCCGCGCGCGGGGTCGCCAACCTGGCCCTGCACTACAACCTGCACGGCGGGCGCCGCGAGGACTACGTGGGGACCGGCATCCGCGCGTCCAAGGGCGACATCTCCCTGCGCTACACGACGAGCGGCGACTTCAACGACAAGGTCTACTTCTTCCAGAGCGCGCGCCACTCCGCGTACGAGGCGCTGGACGCGCGCAACGGCGAGATCCTGTTCTGGCCCTCGCGCATGGGCGGCGTCCTGTCGGCCTTCGACCTGGACCATCCGGCCCTGGCCGCGGCCCGCGCGGACGGGCGGATCACCGACGGCGGCGCGATCTCCATGAACTTCCACCGGGGGATGCGCGGGGTGCCCTACGAGGCGTTCCTGGCCCCGCCGCTGGAGGTGTTCGTGAGGACCGCGCGCAAGGCGGGCCTCAAGCGCCTCACCCGCGACGAGGAGACCCTGGCGGTGGCGCGCTGGCTGGAGGCGGCGCTGACGCGCGGCGGCGCCTTCGTCCCGGCGCGTTAGCGCCCGCCGATCTCGGCGGCCAGGTCCTTGTAGCCGGCGCGCGCGGCCAAGCCCGCGGCCGTGTCCCCGTCGGCGTTGCGCGCGGCGCGCCCGGCGCCGCGCGCGAGCAGGAGGCGGACGGTCTCCGCCCGGCCCTGCCGCGCGGCCAGCATCAGCGCGGTGTTGCCGGCGGGGTCGGTCTGTGAAGGGCTGACGCCGCCGTCGAGCAGGACCTTGACCACGTCGGCGCGGCCCTTGAGCGACGCCCACAAGAGCGCCGTCCAGCCGATCGCGTCGCGGCGGGCCGGGTCCGCGCCGCGGCGCAGGAGGTCGGCCACCACCTCGGCGCGGTTCCACTGCGCGGCCAGGATCAGCGCGTCCTGGCCCTTGCGCGGGGTGGCGTCGCGCAGGGAGGCGCCGGCGCCGAGCAGGACGTCCAGGGTGCGCCGGTCGCCGTGCGCGGCGGCCCAGAGCAGCGGCGTCCAGCCGTCGGGGTCGCGCTCGTGGACGGACGCGCCCGCGCGCAGCGCCGCCTCGGCCGCGCGGGAGTCCCCGGTCTTGGCGGCCAGCAGCAGGCTCCGCCCCGGCGAGCGCATCGCGCACGCGCCCGCGGCCAGCGCGGCGGCGACGACGGCGAGGGCGCCGGCGCGGCGCGTCACGGCCGGGGTCACCCCTTCTTCAGGAACGCCGAGATGATGTCGATGGGCACCGGGAAGATCGTGACCGAGTTCTTCTCCTCGGAGATCTCCGACAGCGTCTGCAGGTAGCGCAGCTGGATGGAGGCCGGGTTCTCGGAGAGGACCTTGGCGGCCGCGCCCAGCTTCTCGGAGGCCTGGAGCTCGCCCTCGGCGTGGATCACCTTGGCGCGGCGCTCGCGCTCGGCCTCGGCCTGCTTGGCCATCGCGCGCATCATGTCCGGCGGCAGGTCCACGTTCTTGACCTCGACGGTGCCGATCTTCACGCCCCACGGCTCGGTGTGCGCGTCCAGGATCTGCTGGAGCTCGGCGTTGATCTTGTCGCGGTTGGCGAGCAGGTCCTCCATGTCCAGCTTGCCCAGCACCGAGCGCAGGGTGGTCTGCGCGATCTGGCTGGTGGCGTACATGTAGTTCTCCACGGAGAGGACCGCCTTCTCCGGGTCGACGACGCGGAAGTAGATCACCGCGGTGACCTTCAGCGAGATGTTGTCCTTGGTGATCACGTCCTGCGGCGGCACGTCCAGGGTCACGATGCGCAGGGACACCTTCTGCGCGCTCATCACGCCGGGCACCACCAGCACCGGGCCGGGGCCGGCCACCTTCCAGATCTTGCCCAGCACGAAGATCACCACGCGGTCGTACTCGGTCACGATGCGCACGCACAGGATCACGGCGACGACGACCACGACGACGAACGGGATGGGCATGGCGCCTCCGGAAATGAGCGGCCTTGGGATTGTGATATCATTCCCGCGTGCCCGAACACAAGGCCGGCTTCGTCGCGCTCGCGGGACGCCCGAACGCGGGCAAGTCCACGCTCCTCAACGCGCTGCTGAAGGTGAAGCTGTCCATCGTCAGCTCCAAGCCCCAGACCACGCGCCACCGCGTGCTGGGCATACTCGAGGGCGAGGGCTTTCAGGCCTGCCTGCTGGACACCCCGGGACTCATCGACGCCCCGGCCGACCCCCTGCAGAAGGCCCTGCGCGTCGAGTCCACGCGCGCCCTGCGCGAGGACGCCGACCCGATCGTCTACCTGGTGGACGCGGCCGATGCGGACCCCGCGGCGGTCGAGACCCCCCCGCGCCGCCCCGACTGCCCGGTCCTGCTCGTCCTCAACAAGTGCGACCTGACCCTCCCCGCGGGCAAGCTCGACGCCCTGGAGGCGGCCTTCTCCGCGGCGCTCAAGCCCGAGAAGGTCCTGCGCCTCTCGGCCCTCAAGGGGCAGGGCGTCGCGCAGCTGCGCGACGAGATCCTGGCGCGCCTGCCGGAGAACCCTCCGTTCTACGAGAAGGGCCAGCTCTCCGACCGCTGGGAGCGCTTCTTCGCCTCCGAGATCGTGCGCGAGCAGGTCTTCGAGCTCTTCCACGACGAGATCCCGCACGCGACCGCGGTGGTGGTGGAGTCCTTCCGCGAGCGCCAGGGCCGCCCCGACGAGGTGCACGCGACGCTCTTCGTCGAGCGCGACGGGCAGAAGGGCATCCTGATCGGCAAGGGCGGCAAGGACCTGCGCCGGCTGACCGAGCGCGCGCAGGCCTCGCTGGAGAACTTCCTGGGCCGGAAGGTCGACCTGGAGCTGTGGATCAAGGTGCGCAAGAACTGGCGCAAGGACCCGAGCGCGCTGAAGGAGTTCGGCTACCAGAGCTGACATGGACGCTTCGGACCGCTGGCTGGCCGGCGAGCTCCTGGCCCTCTTCGCGGTCGCCTACGCCCTCATCGCCTACAACGCCCGCGTCCTGCACTACCCCGGGATCTCGTACTTCCCGCGCCAGATGATCCCGGTGCTCTTCCCCCTGGCGGAGCTGGGCGCGCTGGGGCTCCTGCTGCGCCGCCGGCACCCGCGCTCCGCCTTCGTCCTGGGCCACTGGGCGGCGCTGGGCCTCTTGATGGCGGCGGTCTCCATGATGGTGACCGGCCTGCAGTACACGCCGCACGCGGCGATCGACGCGCGCCTGGCCGCCTTCGACGCGCGGGCGGGCGTGAGCGTGACCGGACTGCTCGCCTGGACCCACGCCCGCCCGCCGCTGCTGCGGCTGCTGCGCGTCTGCTACGCGGTCCTCGACGCCGAGGTCTTCGTGGTCCCCGCCCTGGTGGCCCTGACCGGCGACGAGCGCCGCATGCGCGTCTACCTGCACGCGGGCGCCCTGTCCTTCCTGGCCGGCGGCCTGTTCTACTGGTTTTACCCGAGCTCCGGCCCCGCGTCGCTGCTGTCCAGCCCCTACTTCACCGCCGAGCAGCTGTCCACCTCGCTGAAGTTCCGCCTGATCCACTCCGGCGTGACGCCGCCCTCCGGCTCCGGCGGCATGATCGCCTTCCCGTCCTTCCACGTGGTCTGGGCCGTCCTGCTGGCCTGGGCGTCCCTGGCCGACCGGAGGCTGGCGCGCGCGGTCGTCCCGCTCAACGCGCTCATGATCGCCGCCACCCTGCTCCTGGCCTGGCACTTCCTGGCCGACGCGCTGGGCGGGCTGGCCCTGGCGTCCGCGAGCCTGTGGCTCGCCGAGCTCCTGCACGCGCGGCTGAGCCGCGCGGCCTAGGACCTCTGGCCTCGCGGTATGGGACGGAAGCCTCATGCGGTCGGCGGCATGGCACTCTACACTGAGGGAGCCCTCGCGAGAGGGCCCTCTGTAACCCGGGGAATCGGCTCCGGGGCATCCACGACCTGACCGCAATCAGGTATCTCCAGGGGCACGACGGCGCGCCGGCGTCCGGCCGCCGTTTGGAGGGGTGGATGAATCCAAAATCTCGCCGTTCGTACTCGTCGTTGGCGCGGGGCTCCTTTATGGGAGCGATTTTGGCCGCCGCGCCCTTGTCCACGGCCGGAGCCGTCCCGGGCGACGGTCCCTACCTCATCCTCAGACAATACGTCCTCAAGAACAGGATCTATTTCATCGACGCGCTTAACTCCGATCGCCTCGCATTCAGGGTCGACCAAAAATACAAGACCGTGCGCACGCCGAAGCCACTGGACCCGACCCGGGTGGCGGACCTTCCCCTCGAGGAGAGGATGAAGCCTGATTTTCGCTCGTCCGATTACGCCACCGTATTCGATCCGCACACGGAGACTACTGAACCGGACGGCTGTGAGCTTCAAAGCGACGAGATCGTCCGCGTCGCCGGCGAGGAAGTCACCGTCGCCGAAAGCGAACGCGCCGACGAGCGGACCTTCGACTGGAAGGACCCCCGGGGGTTCCTACACAGCCTCGAAGTCCTTAAGCGCCAGACCCGCTACAACCGCTGGGCCGACGACGTGGCGATGGGGCGCGTCCCTTTGACGGGGATCAGCGATGCGGCGACAATCAGGAGCGACTCCACGATGCTGCACTACCGGCTCTCGCGCGTCGAGCAAAACCTAGATGCCCGGAGCGCGCGCGCCGGCGCGGGCGCCGTGTGCGCGGAGGTCCTTGGCGGCGCGTCCGGCTGCGCGCCCGACGGAGGGGACGAGGCGACGCTCGCTCGGGCTCGCGCCGCGGCGCAGGCCGCGGAAGACGCGCTTGCGAGCTACGACGAGGCTCTTGACCGGGTCCCATACATCTCTCCGGAGCCGCTCCGTCTTCCGGCGCCGATCGACGGATCCCGGGGGCGAAAAGACATCGCCCGATTTTACCGCGAGGCCGACGAGCGGGGATTCGCGCCGACGGTCAAATTCACCCAAGGAATAGGGCTCGGCGCCGTCGACTGCGGCGTGAAGGTTCAGGAGTATCCGCCGGCCGCGAACGAACCCGAGGACGAGATTCACAAGGAGGCCGATCCGCGCCGTTTTGGCCCCGTCCAAGAGGCCGCGCTCGAGCCGTTGAAGGAGGAGGCGCGGCGGCTCGTCGACGCCGCCGCCGTGGACGTCGTGAGGCTCCGGTGAGTCCGGCTCTGCTGGCGGCCGTTCTGCTCCTGAGCCCCTGCGTCCGGGCCCAGACGCCGTCCGGGGATAGAGCCGCTCCTGATCTGGACGGACGGAGTGCGCAGGACCTCGTCGACCGCTCGATCGCGCTGCAGCGCAAAGAGCAGGTCAAGGCGAAGGCCTCGTCCCTGCCTTGCGAGGTCGATATCCCCGAGCGGCCGCGAACCGACGAACCTATTGGCTCGCGCCACAGTACGATGACCGCCTCTTGTCATTACGACGCTTCCGGCAACGTCTCGTTTTGGGTCGCGGACTACCGTTCCGAGGTTCCCGGGTCGGACCGCGTGTACGCCCTCACGGGCTTTCCGCAGATACTCGGCGAGATGAAGACCTACCTGGAGCGATGGGGCTATCGCGATTTAGGGACTACCGACCGAACCCGCTTCTCGCCCTCTAAAGACGTCATGGAAGCCGTGAGTTCAGAGCTGAGCGTCTACCGGCACTCGCGCGAACCCAACAGCGCGAACCCGGCGACCGCGGCGCTCTGGAGACAGCGCCTGAAGAAAATCTCACCGTTCCTGCCGTCAGACATTCTCCAGAACCTCCATTGCGACGAGTTCAGCGACTCGGATCGAATCGACCGCGTCATCGGCGAGCAGTTCTCGGCCTGGAAGATCGACGGGATCGAATTCGACTTCCCGCCTTATTCGACCGGGCGCTATCCAGGATCGCTGAGTGTACGAACCTTCCGGATCCCCCTCTATGACGCGAGCGACCGGCTGGCGTCAGCCTGGTCGAAGTTCTGGGTCGACTGCTCGCGAACCTCCGGGACTTCCAGGGTCTACGACGGTTGTACGATGGACTTCTCCTCGCTCCTCCGCGGCTCCTCCTCGGACGAGGCCCGGGCCTCGTCCTATCCTTCGCCTCGGCTGGCCGCGCGCGCCGAGGCGATCGCGGCCGCCATCGACGCCGCCTCCCGCTTCGACGCCGTCACCCGAGAGCTCGTCGCCCGCGTCGTTCCGCGTCCTGGGATCGAGGACGACCACCTGGAACCTGGAGACATCCCGCCGGAGCTCCTCGACCGCGTCGAGACCGCCCGCAAGAACCTGGAGACCGCCTTGAACACGATCCCCGCCGACTCGGCGGGCCTGACGCGCGCGATCAACGGATTTCTGGACTCGTCGGCCTCGCGATTCGACGCGAACCTGGAGGCGCGATGAGAACGGCCGCCCTGAGGCGAAGACGGGCGGTGCTCCTCGCCGCCGCGGCGCTGGCCTTGCTGTGCCGTGCCGCGCCGGCGGCGCCGCAGCCGCAGTCGATCTCGCCCGACCCTGATCCGGGAACGGAGATCGCCGGCGAGGCTTACGTCGATTACGTCGGGCGTTACGGCGAGGTCTTCAAGCTGCGCGGCGGCTGGCAGATCGTCCCGTCCATGCACGGCGCGACGGAGGTCCTCACCCTCTATCCCGAGCTCGACCCCCGTCTCCCGGTCACCGAGACCAGGCGTCTTAAGCCCCGGGCCTCCGATTTCGTCCCGGAGAACTTCTCTCCGATGAGCCTCATCCAGTTATTGATCATTCCGCGCGACTCGTCCTCGTTCCGCTCCCTCGCGGAGTTGAAGGCGGCGAAGATCGCGGACTTGCGGGCGTCCGGGACGCGCTTCCGGATCCTGGATAACCCCCCATTCCCGCTCGTCCGCGGCCGGTGGCCGGACGGGACCTTCGAGGCGAGAGTCGAAGCCCCCTACCGCCTGACCCAGCTCTACGTCGCGACGCCGTCGTATCTCTGCATCCTGACCTCGGGCGTCGACGCGGGCGGGGTGACCGACCTGCTCAACCGCACCGGGGACCTGCGCTACGGCCTGGCCGAGTGGCTGGCGCCGACCCCGGCCCCCGTCCCGGACGAGAGCCCGTCGGCGATCGTCTCCCGGGGGATCTCGCCGGTCCTGTTCACGCTCCGCGGGGTCTGGGCGGGATGGGCCGCTATCCTAGGCCTGGCGCTCCTCCTCGTCGTCCTCGGGAACGCCGGCGGCTGGGACGCCCCACGCCGCGCCGGGATATCACTGCTGGGATTCGCGCACGCCGGGGCTCTCGCCGGCGCCGCGCTCGGCCTCGCGTGCTGGCCGTTCGTCTGGTTCGTCAGACACTTCCCTATCGTCGGCGCCCTCGCCAGCCCGCTGATCCCGGCGATGGCGCTCGCCGTCGGACGCATCCGCGGCCGCCGCGCGCCGCGCCGAGCGCTGATCGGGACCGTCCTATGGTCCGTGTCGGCTGCGGTATTCTTCATCTACGCGTCCGCCCTCGATTGGGGCGCCTTGAACCCGGCGCTTCTCCCGAGCTTCGGGAGCGCGCTCGGCTTCGTCTTGTTCGCGGTCGGCGGCCTCCTGTTCGGTCTCCTCGATTCGGCGCCGGCGAGCGGCGGCGGCAGCGCGGGGACCCTCGCGGCGGTCTGCCTCATTCTCCTCCTGCCGTCGCCCGTGCGCTCCGAGCCCGCGGCGGCCGCCTCCTCGGAAGGGGCCCAAGAGATCGCACGCAGACGCCTGCAGGCGAACGGCGTGACGCCGGAATCTCTGCGTAAGGCTGCGGTCGTCGAACTGAAGAAGAGCGGGACGGAGGTCTATGACTACCAGCGCGTCGAGATCCGCGGAATCCTCTCCCCGGACAGCAAGGACAACGACACGAACTGGAGGCTCGGCCCCCTGTTCGATCTCATGATCGCACCAACCCATCTCGACAAGAAGGCGGACCCGAACAAAAGCAGGGCAGGCCGCTGGTTCGAATCCGCGAAAGAGATCGTCGAAGACCTCGACAGTCTTAGCCAGGATGCCCAAAACCAAATCTCCTCGGCGGCCGAGGCGGCGGTCATGCGGCTCCACAACAAGGACGTCAATGAGATTGTCGCGCACAGCTGGGGCACGGAGATCGTCTACAACGCCATCCTGACCGGCCGCATCCGCCCGCCGAAGCGCCTGATCGTCTGCGGGATGCCCGACCGCGACCTTGAGAAATGGCGGGCCCTTGCGCGTCACACCGGGACGGATGTCGTCGTCTACACGAACCCGGACGACCCCGTCGCCGGAGGGGCGCGCGCCGCCGGCGCCGCCGCCGAGGCCACCGACGCCGTCGTTCTCCGGAACCCGCCCTCGCCCGCGGCGGCCAAGTTCGAGCGGCAGTGGGAAGAGGCCTGCCGTCGCGTCGACTGCAATCCCACCGGTCGCGCGCCCGGGAAGGCCGTCATGAAGGACGGCTACAAAGGCGGCACACACGATCGATTTAAGTATTACTATGCGATGCAGGACGCCCATGACCTCCCAACGGCACCGATCGACGAGAGCTTGACGAAATCATTTACGGCGTTTCCGGGCAGTTGCCTGGCTCTGCGCCAAACCCAGGAGGCACGCGTCGAACGCGAGGAAAAGCACCTGTACCGGACGGCCTTGAACGCAGAGACCCAACGCGTGACGAAGGCGAGCGGCGACGACCCGATGGCGCCGGCGGCCGACCAAGCGCAGGAACTGATCGAACGCCAGCGCTCGCGGTACGACTTCCTCCGTCGCGAGGGTCCCGCGGGCGACGCAGCGCGCAACGCTCGGCAATCCGAAGATGATAACTACACGGCGTGGCTCCAGCGGCTGGAGCACGAAGTTGCCGATGCGGAACGGACCCGTCAGAAGGAGAAGGAGGAGCGGGAGTTCTGGCTGGAGATGCGCCGACTCTCATACGGCTTTGGATACCTGTCTTCCGCGGCCGGATTGGCCTGCTCCGATGAATCGGCCTTCTTGGCCGAGGTCCGGAGCGGGAATTACGAAGGTTTCGGGATGGAGAGGAAGTATCTGTCCACCTTCCTGACTATGGTCTCTCCGGGACACGGCGTCACATCATGCCAGATGGAGCTTCTTCAGAAGATCAACGACTCGGACGCGACCGTCTCATGGGCGGCGCTCGCCGATTGGGGGCGGCAATACCGGGAGGCTCACCCGACCTTTCTCCAGCGTCTCGAAGCCTCTCTCCGCTCCCTCCGCGCCTCGCGGCAGAGCTTCTCCGCCCGCGGGCGCCCGGAGCGCGGCGGTGAAGAGCGCAACGGCGACCGGCGCGAGCGGGAAGTCCCGGAGCGGTCCCACGGACATCCCAATGAGGACACCCCTTCCGCCGGCCAGCTCCGCGGCATCGCCGCGGGCACAGGTTCCTGGGACTGAAGGAAAGAAAGACGAGACCGTCCCGCAGGCGTCCTAGGACGCGCGGCTCATCTGCGTGGAGGAGCTCGGCGGCGGCGAGGCTCGCCGAGCGGTTGCACGCGCGACTTTCCTCGCGGACCTGATAAGGAAGGCGAGAGGGGACTCGGCGTCCCTTACCAGACGCTGGTCGCGGAACTCCTTCACCGCTACGCGGCCTGAAGCCGCTCCGCCTCAGGACGCCTGCGGGACGGTCTCGCCCTTGGCGGGCTCGGGCGCGGGCGGCGGCGCGGTGACGGCCGCCAGGTCGGAGGCGCGGCGGCGCGGGTGGTTCTCGTCGGGCGAGGGCAGGTGGTCCACGTAGGTGTACTCGCCCAGGACGGCCTCGTAGCGGTCCACGAGCTCGGCGGCCTCGCGGGGCTTGAGCGCCCCGGCCTTCACCTGGGCGTCGGCGGTCTCCTTGATCATCTTGACCAGCTCGTAGTCGGAGTACTGGATGTCGGAGAGCACGTCGCGGATGGCCTGGCCCTGGATGGTCTCCTCGATGTAGTAGCCCTTGGACTCCTCGGCGTCCTGGAAGACGTGGACCTCGTTGACGCGGCCGAACAGGTTGTGGATGTCGCCCATCGTGGCCTGGTAGGCGCCCATCAGGAAGAAGCCCAGGTAGTACGGGCGGCCGTCGAGCGCGTGCACCGGCAGTGTCCCGCCCGCCGCGCGGTGGCAGGCGAAGTTGGTGATCTTGCCGTCGGAGTCGCAGGTGATGTCCACCAGGCTGGCGCGGCGCGCCGGCTCCTCGTTCAAGCGGTGCAGCGGCATGATCGGGAAGAGCTGGCCGATGGCCCAGGAGTCCGGCAGGGACTGGAACAGGGAGAAGTTGCACAGGTACTGGTCGTTCAGGGCCTTCTGCATCTCGAGCAGGTCCTCGGAGACGAACTTGGCCTTGGGCAGGAGCTTGCCGATCTCCAGGCACAGGCGCCAGTACAGGTGCTCGACCTTGGCCTTGTCCTCCAGGCCCAGGTAGCCCAGCTTGAAGAGGCTGAACGCCTCCTCCAGGTGCTGCTGGCCGTCGTGGAAGCTCTCGGCCAGGTTCTTGGGGGTCAGGCCCTTGAGCGACTCGCGCAGCTCGCCGACCACCTGGTGCTCGTCGGCCTTGACGCCGAGCTCCACCGGCGACGCGCCGGCCTCGATGGAGCCGAACACGTTGACCACCAGGAGCGCGTGGTGCGCGACGACCGAGCGGCCGGACTCCGTGACCAGGTTGGGCTCGGGCACCTTCTCGGCCTTGCAGACCTCCTGCACGGAGTACACCACGTCGGAGACGTACTCGCGCAGCGAGTAGTTCATCGAGGACTCGGCCGCGGTGTGCGTGCCGTCGTAGTCCACGCCCAGCCCGCCGCCGCAGTCCAGGTACTCAAGGCCCAGGCCCAGCTTGCGCAGCTTGGCGTAGTAGCGCGCGCCCTCCTTGACCGCGTCCTTGAGCGTGCGGATGTCGCAGACCTGCGAGCCGATGTGGAAGTGGATCAGCTTCAGGCAGTCCTCGAGCCCCTCGGCCTTCAGGCGCTCGACCAAGCCCAGGATCTCGGGCGTGGTCAGGCCGAACTTGGCGAAGTGGCCGGTGGACGAGCGCCACTTGCCGGAGCCCTGGGTCTGGAGCTTGACGCGCACCCCGATCAGGGGCTTCACGCCCTCGGCCTTGGTCGCCTTGAGGAGCAGGTCCAGCTCGGAGAGCTTCTCGACGACCACCACCAGGCGGCGGCCGAGCTTCAGGCCCAGCGCGGCCAGGCGCATCATCGACTCGTCCTTGTAGCCGTTGACGATGGTCAGCGCGTCCGAGGGGTTCATCGCCAGCACCGCCAGCAGCTCGCCCTTGGAGCCGGCCTCCAGCCCGTACTGGAACGGCCGCCCGGCGTCGGCGATCTCCTCGACCACCTCGCGCAGCTGGTTGACCTTGATCGGGTACACGCCGTAGAAGCGTCCGCGGTAGCCGTGCTCCTCGATGGCCGCCGCGAAGGTCTCGTTGAGCAGCGCCACGCGCCGCCGCAGGATGTCCTGGAAGCGGATCAAGACCGGCATCTTGATGCCGCGCGCCGCCACGTCATCGACCACGTCCATCACGTCGATGGCGCCCTCGGGCGCGCGGGCCAGCTGCATGGTCGCGTGGCCCCGGTCGTTGATCCCGAAGTATTTGAGGCCCCAGCCCTCCAGGTTGTAGAGGCGCTCGGAGTCGTCGATGGTCCACGGCTTGGCGGTCGGCATGCCGGAGATTATATCATCGAATCCCCGACGAGGGAACCGCCGGCTCGCTCCGGGCCTCATAATTTCCTATGATGAACGCGGTTCTTTTATGAAGGCGATCCTCGCGCGCGACGGCGCGGCCGCATTGTCCGAGGTCCCGGTCCCCGACATCGGGGACGGCGAGCTCCTGCTCGCCGTGGAGTTCTGCGGCCTGTGCGGGACCGACGTGATGAAGCTGGACACGCGCGCCAAGGGCGCGGTCCTGGGCCACGAGCTGGTCGGGCGCGTGGCCAAGGCCGGGGCCGGCGCGCCGTTCAAAGAAGGCGAGCGCATCGTGGTCTCCCATCACGTGCCCTGCGGGGCCTGCCACTTCTGCCGCAAGGGCCAGGAGTCCATGTGCCGGCAGTTCAAGGCCACGAACATCGCCCCCGGCGGCTTCGCCGAGTTCGTGCGCGTCCCCGCCCCGCACGCGCGCCACACCGCCTTCCGCGTCCCCGACTCGGTGGACCCCCTGTCCGCCTCCCAGACCGAGCCGCTGGCCTGCGTCCTGCGCAACCTCAAGCGCCTGGGCGTGGAGCGCGGCGACTGCGTGGGCGTGGTGGGCCTGGGCGCCATCGGCCAGATGACCGGACAGCTGCTCAAGCGCCTGGGCGCGACGGCCGTCGGGCTGGACCTCGCCCCCGGCCGCGTGGGGCTCTTCTCGCGCTGGGGCGAGGCGTTCGCGGGCGCCGCCGAGTTCGCGCGCGCGGGACAGCGGCTCAGCGACGGGCGCGGCTTCGACGCCGTGGTCTTCTCGGCCGGCACGCCGGCCCTGGCGGAGCGCTCGCTGGAGTGGCTCCGCGACGGCGGGAGCCTCAACATTTTCGCCTCGTTCCACCCGGACCCGGTCTTGAAGCTGGACTTGAACCAGGTCTACCACCGCGAGCTCTCCGTCCTGAGCTCGTACTCCCCGGCGCTCGGCGACCTGCGCGAGGCCTTCGACCTGATCGCCTCCGGCGCGTTCGACCCGCGCGCGCTGTCGCCCGAGACCTTCCCGCTGGGCGGCTTCGACGCGGCCGTGACCGCGGTGAAGTCCCGGCGCATCCTCAAGGCCGTGCTGGCGCCCCGGTGACGAAGACCATGCGCGCCGTCATCTTCCACGGCCCGCGCGACATCCGCCTGGAGGAGCGCCCGGTCCCGGTCCCCGGCCCCGGCGAGGTCCTGGTCAAGACCGGCGCGGCGCTGACCTGCGGCACCGACTTCAAGGCCTACCGTCAGGGCCACCGCGTCCTGCTGGGCGATTATCCGTCCCCGTTCGGCCACGAGCTGGCCGGGACCGTGGCGGCGCTGGGCCGGGGCGTGACGACCGTGAAGGAGGGCGACCGCGTGGTGGCGGCCAACTCCGCGCCCATGGACGACTGCTTCTGGTGCGCGCGCGGCCAGGGCCACCTCTGCCCGAACCTCAAGCTCCACAACGGCGCCTACGCCGAGTACGACCTGGTCCCCGCGCACATCGTGCGCGGCAACCTCCACGCGCTCCCCGCGTCCGTCCCCTTCGAGGTCGGCGCCCTGGCCGAGCCCTTCGCCTGCGCCATCCACGCGGCGGCCGTCCATCAGGTCGCCGCGGGCGAGCTCTGCGCCGTGATCGGCGCGGGCCCCATGTCCCTGCTCCTGGTCCACGCCCTGCGCGCGCGCGGCGCGCGCGCGGCGGTGCTGGGGCGCTCGCGCGAGCCCCTGGAGAGCGCGAAGGCCGCCGGGGCCGAGGCCGTCTTCTCCGCCCTGGACGGCCCCGCCGACGCGGCCGTGCGCGCCTGGGCCGAGGGGCGCGGGCCCGACCACGCCTTCGAGGCCGTGGGCCGCCCGGAGACCTACCTGCAGGCCGCCGCCCTGGTCCGCGACGGCGGCAAGGTCTGCCTCTTCGGCGGCTGCGCGGCGGGGACGACCGTCCCCTTCGACGCCCACCGCCTGCACTACAAGCAGCTGACCCTGCACGGCGTCTTCCATCACGCCCCCGCCCACTTCCGCGAGGCCGTGCGCCTGCTGTCCGAGGGCCGCGTGAAGACCGGGCTGCTGGTGAAGGGCGAGGTGGCGCTGGCCGACCTCCCCCGCTACTTCGCCGCGAACGCGGACAAGTCCGTCCCCAAGGCGGTGGTGCGCCCGTGAGCCGGAGCGACGACCTGCGCTTCCTGCGCCGCGCCCTGGCCCTGGCCGCGCGCGCCCGCGCGCGCGCAACGGCCCCCAACCCGCGCGTCGGCTGCGTGCTGGTCAAGGGCGGACGCGTCGTGGGCGCGGGCTTCCACGCCCGCTGCGGCGCCGCCCAC
>JAJXTZ010000061.1 GCA_021783355.1 bacterium
GGCGGCCGCGGGCGCGGCCGCCGGAGCGGCGGCGGGAGCTTGCGCCGCTCCCGCCGCCGCCACCGGCACGGGCACCGCCACTTGCGTGGCCTGCGCCCGGCGCCGGACGAGCTTGATCATGGCGCCCTCCTCCGCGATCTCGACGGAGTCGAGACCGTTGGAGGTCATGAAGTCGTAGACGGCCTTCAGCGTCTTGAGCGGCCCTTCGGCCGTCCCGTTCTGATTCGGCGTCTGCGTCTTCTTGGCCATGAAGCTCTCCCGTGAATCCTTAGCGGCGTCCCCCGCCTCCGCGGCGGGGTCCCCCGCCGGCGTGCTCGCGCCCGCCGCCGCCGTCGCGGCGCGGGCCGGGGGTGTCGTTCTCGGAGCCCGGAGCCAGGACGGCCTTGCGCGACAGGCGGATCTTGCCGGTCGGATCGACCTCGAGGCACTTCACCTCGACCTCGTCTCCGATCTTCAGGACGTCCTCCACCTTGTTGACGCGCTTCACGTCGATCTGGCTGACGTGCAGCAGGCCTTCCTTGCCGGGGAAGATCTCGATGAACGCGCCGAACTCCTTGATGGAGACGACGTGCCCCTTGTAGATCTTGCCGACCTCGGCCTCGATGGTCAGGGCCTCGACTTCGGCCTTGGCCTGCTCGCAGCCCACGGTGTCGACGCCCGCGATGAACACGGACCCGTCGTCCTCGACGTCCACCTGCACGCCGTAGGTGTCGATGAGCCGCCGGATGTTCTTGCCGCCGGGGCCGATCAGCGCCCCGATCTTGTCGGTCGGGATCTGCAGGCGGAACAGGCGCGGCGCGAACGCCGAGAGCTCCTTGCGGGGCTCGGGCAGGATCGCGTCCATCTTGTCCAGGATGAACAGGCGGCCGCGCTTGGCCTGGGCCAGCGCCTCCTTCAGGATGTCGATCGAGAGGCCCTCGACCTTCATGTCCATCTGGAACCCGGTGATGCCGTTGCGCGAGCCGGCGACCTTGAAGTCCATGTCGCCGTTGTGATCCTCGATGCCGGCGATGTCGGTGAGGACGGCGTACTTGCCGCCCTCCAGGACGAGGCCCATCGCGATGCCGGCGCAGGCGGCCTTCATGGGCACGCCCGCGTCGAACAGCGCCAGGGATCCGCCGCAGACCGACGCCATCGAGCTGGAGCCGTTGGACTCCCAGATCTCGCTGACGACGCGCAGCGTGTAGGCGAACTCCTCCTCGGCGGGAAGAAGCTGGTCGAGGCCGCGGCGCGCGAGCGCGCCGTGGCCGATCTCGCGCCGGCCGGGGCCGCGCTCGGGGCGGACCTCGCCGACGGAGAAGGCGGGGAAGTTGTAATGGAGCATGAAGCGCTCCTTATACTCCCCCTCGATCACGTCCATGATCTGCATGTCGCCGGGGGTGCCCAGCGTCGCGGAGCAGAACGCCTGCGTCTGGCCGCGCGTGAAGACCACCGAGCCGTGCAGGCGCGGGAAGGGCTTGAGCATGATGGAGATCGGGCGGATCTCCTCGAAGCCGCGGCCGTCGGGGCGGACCCGGTCGACGAGAGTCAGGTTGCGGCTCTCGACGTAGAGGATGTCCTCGATGCACTTCGAGACCCACTTGAGGCCGTCGGCGTACGCCGGGTCGCCGGCCTTCATCTTCTCCTCGACTTCCTTCTTGAGGCCGTCCTTGATCGCGCCGATCTTCTCGTCGAGACCGTGCTTGTCGGACTTGGCGCGCAGGGCCTGGCGGATGGGCTCCGTGGCCTTGGTCTTGACGAGCTCCAGGACCGCGGCCGGGATCGGCGGCGGCTCCACCACGTAGCGGACCACCTTGCGGCCGGCGGCCTCGCTGCGCTTGACCAGCTCCAGCTGCAGCTCGCAGAGCTTGTTGATCTCCTTCTGGGCCGCGTCCAGGGCCTCGGCGAAGACCTCCTCGGAGACCTCGTGAGCCGAGCCTTCGACCATCAGCAGGGCGTCCTTCTTGCCGGCCACGACCAGCTCCATCTCCGCCGTCGCGCGCTCCTCCCAGGTCGGGAACAGCACGAACGCGCCGTTGACGCGGCAGATGCGCACGCCGCCGACCGGCCCGTTGAACGGGGCGTCGGAGAGCATCAGCGCGGCGGACGCGGAGGTGATGGCCAGGACGTCGGGATCGTTGACCATGTCGCAGGAGATCACGATCGACTGGATCGAGGTCTCATGGTTCCAGCCCTCGGGGAACAGCGGCCGGATGGGCCGGTCCACAAGGCGGGAGGTCAGCGTCTCCTTGTCGCGCGGGCGCATCTCGCGCTTGAAGAAGCCGCCCGGCACGCGGCCGGCGGCGTACGCGCGCTCGCGGTAGTCGGAGGTCAGCGGCACGAAGTGGACTTCCTTCGCGTTTTCCGAGCAGGTCGCGGCGGAGAACACGATCGTCTCGCCGAGCTGGATGGTGACCGAGCCGCCGGCCTGCTTGGCCAGCGTCCCGGTGCCCAAAGTCACGCCCTTGCCGCCCACAGTCTCCTGCAGGCTGATCTTCTGGATGTCGGACATGGTTTATTTCCTCAGCTCGAGCTGCTTGATGATGGAATTGTAGGACGCCAGGTCGCGCTTCTTCAGGTAGCCGAGGAGGCGGCGGCGCTGACCGACCATCTTGAGGAGGCCGCGCGTGGACGAGTGGTCCTTCTTGTTCGACTTAAGGTGGCCCGAAAGGTCCTTGATGCGCTCGGTCAGGAGCGCGATCTGGACCGGGGTGCTGCCGGTGTCGCCGGACGACTTGCCGTACTTCTTCACGTTTTCCGCCCTGTTCTCTTTGGTGATCATGATTAAGGAGGATTGTAGGAAACCTCGACGGGCCCGGTCAAGGAACGAGTCCGGGCTCAGGACGCGGCGGCGTCGAAGGCGAGGCGCAGAGCCGCGGTCGCGGCGCGCGAGCGCACCGCCTCGCGCGGACCGTGGATGCGCAAGCGCCGCACGCAGCCGCGCCGTCCGGGTCCGCTGACGGCCGCGTAGACGAGGCCCACGGGCTTGGCCTTCGTCCCCCCGCCCGGTCCGGCGATCCCGGTCACCGCGAGGCCGACGCTCGCGCCGGCCGCGCGGCGGGCGCCGCGCGCCATCGCGGCCGCGACCTCAGGCGAGACCGCCCCGCGGCGCGCGAGCAGCGCGCGCGGCACGCCCAGCGCGCGGACCTTGACCGCGTTGGCGTACGCGATGGTCCCGCCCCGGAAGTACTCCGAGGCGCCGGGGACGGAGGTCAGGCGCGCGCCGATCAGGCCGCCGGTGCAGGACTCCGCGACCGCCAAGGTCAGCCCGCGCGCGCGCAGCCGGCGGCCCAACGCGGCCTCGAGCGTCTCGTCGCCCTCGCCGTGGGCGAACTCCCCGACGGCGGCCAGGATCTCCCGGCGCAGGCGCGCGGCCGTCCGGCGCGCGGCGGCCGCGGAGGTCTCGTTCTGCGCGGCGTGGAAGGAGACCTCCCCCCCCGAGGCCAGGATCGTGAAGCGCGCGCGCGGCCAGCGCGCGCGCACGGGGTCCAGGCGCTCGTCCGCGACGGACTCCGGCACGCCGGACAGCCGCACCGAGAACGCGGCGGGACGGACCCCGCGCGCGTGGTCGCGGACCAGGCGCGGCAGGACCAGGCGCTCGAACATCGGGTAGAACTCGGTCGCCGGTCCGGGCAGCAGGCACACGCTGCGCCGGCCGCGCACCCGGATCCTCTGGCCGGGCGCGGAGCCGTGCGGGTTGGGCAGGACCTCGGCGCCGCTCACGACCAGCGCCTGGCGCTTGTTCTCCTCCGGCACGGCGGCGTGGTAGCGCGCGTAGCGCCGGCGGATGGTCCGCCACAGGCCGGGCCGGAAGACCAGGGCCCGTCCGAAGGCGTCCGCGGCGGCCTCGCGCGTGAGGTCGTCGAAGGTCGGGCCGAGGCCGCCGCCGACGATCACCGCGTCGGCGCGGGCGAGCGCGCGCCGCAGCGCGGCGGCGATCGCGGTCACGTCGTCGGGGACCGACTCCTCCCCGGTCACCTCGAATCCGGCGCGGCGCAGGCGCACCGACAGCCAGGCCTGGTGGGTGTTGACCTGCCCCGCGAGGAGCTCGGAGCCGACGCAGACCAGGGCCGCCTTCGGGACGCGCATCCGGGTTCCTATTGGTAGATGCCGGGCCGGCCCGGGGTCTCGGGCGGCTCCCCGGCCTGGATGGTCCCGAAGCGCGCCTCGTACTTGGCGACGTTGTCCTGCAGGGCCGCGAGGAAGCGTTTCGCGTGCACCGGCGAGGTGATCAGGCGCGACAGCACCTTGGACTTGGGCGCGTTGGGCTGGAGGAACAGGAAGTCCAGGACCATCTCGGTCTCGCTGTGCGTGATGAGCGCGAGGTTCGTGTAGATCCCCCGGCCCACGGCCTCGTCGATCTCGATCTGCAGCGGCGGCGGGGTCTGCTCCATGTCAGCACTCCTCTCCGGGAAGGGTCTTCAGGTCGATCGAGAAGCGGTAGCGCACGTCGCTCTTGAGCATGCGCTCGTAGGCGGCGTTGATCCCGGAGGCCGGAATCACCTCGACGTCGGCCAGCACCTTGTTCCGCGCGCAGAAGTCCAGCATCTCCTGCGTTTGCGCGATGCCGCCGATCAGCGAGCCGGCGACCGCGCGGCGCCGCGCGATCAGCGGGAAGGCTCCGATCTCCAGGGGCTTGGGCGACGCGCCGACGAGGGCCAGGGTGCCGCCGACGCCGAGCATGCCGAGCGCGGCGTTCACGTCGTGCGGGCCGGAGACCGTGTCCACGATCAGGTCCAGGCGGCCGGCCATCCGCGCCGCGGTCTTCGGGTCCGAGGTCAGCGCGAAGTCGTGCGCGCCCAGGCGCCGCGCGTCCGTCTTCTTGGACGCGGTGCCGCTGAGGACCGTCACCTCGGCGCCCATCGCCGCGGCGATCTTGACCGCCATGTGGCCCAGGCCGCCGAGGCCGAGCACGCCCACGCGCCGGCCCTTGCCGGCGCCGTGGCGCTTCAGCGGGGAGTAGGTGGTGATGCCGGCGCAGAGCAGCGGCGCCACGCGCTCGAGCGGCTGGCCCGCGCGCACCTTCAGCGCGAAGGCCTCGTCGACGACCACGTGCGACGAGTAGCCGCCGTAGGTCGGGGTCTTGCGGTCGCGCTCGGTCCCGTTGTAGGTGAAGGAGAGCGGGCCGTCGCAGAACTGCTCCTCGCCGCGCCGGCAGCTCGGGCACTTGCGGCAGGAGTCCACCAGGCAGCCGACGCCGGCCAGGTCGCCGACCTTGAACTTGCGGACCTTGCGCCCGACCTGGGTCACGCGGCCGGCGATCTCGTGGCCGGGGACCATCGGGAAGAGACCCTCGCTCCACTCGTCGCGGACCTGATGCAGGTCGGAGTGGCAGATGCCGCAGTACGCGATCTCGATGCGGACGTCCATGTCGCCGGGCTCCCGGCGGTCGAACGAGAAGGGAACGAGCGGTGCGGCGGGCTTCAGGGCGGCGTAGCCGCGGGCTTTCGACATGGGACCTCCTGGCGGTCGTGTCCCCCGGATTCTACCGCAATTCTTCCGCGCGGGAAAGTCCCCCGCCGCGCGTCTTGCATGGTTCCCTTAATATTCGCTATCATCATCGGTCTAATGAGGAAAGGCGCGCTGCTGATCATCTCGGCACCCTCCGGAGCGGGAAAGACCACCATCTGCCGCAAGCTCCTCGCGCGCCGCAAGGACCTGCGCTATTCGACCTCCTGCACCACGCGCGCGCCGCGTCCCGGCGAGAAGGACGGCAAGGCCTACTTTTTCCTGAGCCGCGAGGAGTTCAAGCGCAAGATCCGCCGCGGCGAGTTCCTGGAGTGGGCCCTCGTCCACGACGAGTACTACGGCACGCCGCTGCGCTTCGTCGAGGACCAGCTTGCGCGCGGCCTGAACGTGGTGATGGCCATCGATGTCCAGGGCGCGCTGGCGATCCGCCGCAAGCACCCGGCCGCGATCCTGACCTTCGTGCTGCCCCCGTCCTTGGACGCGCTGAAGTCCCGCTTGGCGCGCCGGCGCGAGGCGCAGGAGTCGGTCGCCAAGCGCCTGGCCAACTCCCGGGGCGAGCTGGCCGCGGCCAAGGACTACGACTACGTGGTCGTCAACGACGACCTCGCGCGGGCCGTCTCCCAGATCTCATGCATCCTGACGGCGGAGTCGCTGCGCGCCTCGCGCCTCGACCCGTCGCATCCCGTTGCCGCGCTCGCGTAAGGAGGAAGTTCAATGTCGAAGAAGGAAGCCGCCAAGGACGCCCCCGAGACCAAGAAGTCCACCGAGGACATGATTCTCGATTTCGGCAAGGGCAAGTACACCGCGATCCCGATGGCCGCCCTCTGGGCCAAGGAGCTCAAGAAGCGCGAGGAGAACCGCCACCTGACGCCGGCCGAGCTGCTGGACCTGGCCTTGCGCGAGGTGCTCAACGGTCAGGTGGACTGGAAGGACCTGAAGAAGGCGGCCGTCGTCGCGCCCGCCGACGTGAAGGCCGAGTAGGATGGCGCGGCCCGTCCGCCGCGTCGTCCTGGGGGTGACCGGGAGCATCGCGGCCGTCAAGGCCCCGCTGATCGTCCGCGGCCTGGTCAAGAAAGGCGTCGAGGTGCGCTGCGTGCTCACCCCCAACGGGGAGCGCTTCACGACGCCGACCGCGCTGGCCGCGCTCTCCCGCGCCCCCGTCGCGCGCCGCTCCGCCGACCCGTCCTTGTGGGAGATGGCCCACCTGTCGCTGGCCTCCTGGGCCGACCTGATCCTAGTGGCGCCCGCCACCGCCGACTTCCTGGCGCGCCTGGCCCACGGCCGCGCCGAGGGCCTGCTGGACGCCCTGGTCCTCTCCGCGCGCTCGCCGGTGGCGGTCTGCCCGGCGATGGACGCCGAGATGTGGGCGCACCCGGCCACCCGCGCCAACGCCCGGACGATCGCCGGCTACGGCTACCGCGTCTGGGGTCCGGCCAAGGGCGAGCTGGCCAGCGGCCGCGTCGGGACCGGACGCATGCTGGAGCCCGACGAGATCGTGCGCCGCGCGCTGAAGGCGGCGTGAGCGCGCGGGCCCTGCGCGGGCGGCGCGTGCTGATCACCTCCGGCCCCACGCGCGAGCCCTTGGACCCGGTCCGCTACCTGAGCAACGCCTCGTCCGGGGCGATGGGCTTCGCGCTGGCCGCGGCCGCGCGCCGCGCCGGCGCGCGCGTGACCGTGGTCTCCGGGCCCACGGCGCTGCCCTCCCCTCGCGGCGTCGCGGTGGTGCCGGTCGAGACCGCGCGCCAGATGCGGCGCGAGACGCTCAAGCGCTCGCGCGCCGCGGCGCTCGTCGTGGGCGCGGCCGCGGTCTGCGACTGGCGCGCCGCGCGTCCGGCGCGCGTGAAGCTCAAGCGCGGCCCCGGGGCCCTGCGCTTGACCTTGCTCCCCAATCGCGATATCATCAAGGACGCCGCGTCGCGGCGCCGTCCGGGACAGGTCTTCGTCGGGTTCGCCCTGGAGACGGGCCGCGCCGAGGCCCGCGCGCGCGCGAAGCTGGCGCGCAAGGGCCTGGACCTGGTCGTCGCCAACGGTCCCGGGAACCTGGGCTCCTCCCGCGCCCGCGTCGCGCTCGTCTTCCGCCGCGGCGCCGCGCTCCGGGTGGAAGGCCCCAAGACGCGCGTCGCGCGCGCGATCGTGTCGGAGGCCGCGAGACTCCTCGATGAGCAGAGAGCTTGACGAATTGAAGGACCTGGCCCGTTCCCTGAAGCGCCGCGTCGCGCTGTCGGACGCATCCGATTGGACGGGCGCGTTCGTGCCGGCCGCGGCGCCGCTGGCCGCCGCCGCGCCCGTCGCCGCCGCGCCGCGGCCCGGCGCGCGCCCCAAGGCGGAGGTCTTCGCCGCGCTCTCCGGGAAGATCCGGGCCTGCCGCGCCTGCCCGCTGGGCTCCGCGCGGATCCAGGCCGTGCCGGGCGTGGGCTCCCCCGACGCGCAGGTGATGTTCGTCGGCGAGGGGCCGGGCTTCGACGAGGACCACAAGGGCGAGCCGTTCGTCGGACGCTCGGGCCAGCTCCTCGACAAGATCATGGCCTCGATCGGCCTGTCGCGCGGGTCGGTCTACATCGCCAACATCGTCAAGTGCCACCCGATGGTGGACCCGTCCGATCCCGAGAAGCGCGGCAACGACCGCCCGCCGTCTCCGGAGGAGATCGCGGCCTGCCGCGGCTGGCTCGACACGCAGATCCGCACCATCCGGCCCCGCTTCCTGGTGACCCTCGGGGCCGTCCCGGCCCGCGTCCTGCTGGACGACGCGACCGGCATCACCAAGATCCGCGGCCGCTGGCGGACCTACGACCCGGGCGAGGGCGCGCCGCCGGTGCGCCTCCTTCCCACCTTCCATCCCGCCGCCCTGCTGCGCAATCCCGACCTCAAGCGCGACGTCTGGGAGGACATGAAGAGCCTGCGCGAGGAGCTCTCCAAGCCATGAGCCAGCGCCGCGCCGGGTCCGGCGAGCCGGAGCGCGACGCCCTCGACGCGCTGGGCGCGATGATCGGCGGCCAGTTCAAGAAGAGCCGGGCCAAGCTCGAGAGGATGCTCGCGTCGCGCAAGAAGGAGGCGGGGGCCGGGAGTCCGGACGAGTTCTTCGGTTACCTGAGAGCCTTCCTGTCCGACCCCGGCGTGGCCGCGATCACGCCGTCCAGCCGGTACTTGGCCGCGCGCACGGTCAAGGCGCTGTCCCTGGGCGGGGCGAAGGTCGTCGTCGAGTACGGCGCGGCGCGCGGGGTGCTCACCCGGCGCATCCTCCAAAAGCTCGACCCCGACGCGCGCCTCGTCGCCGTCGAGTTCAACCGCGAGTTCTTCGACGACTTCTCCGCGCGCGTGCGCGACCCGCGCCTGATCCCGGTCCACGGCGACGTGACGCGCATCGACGAGATCCTGGCCGGGCTGGGGATCTCGGGCGCGGACCGCGTGGTCTCCGGGATCCCCTTCTCGTTCCTCACCGAGAAGGGCCGCCGGGACCTGCTGGCCAAGACCTCCGCCCTCCTGCCGCCCGGCGGGCGCTTCGTGGCGACCTACCAGATCACGACGCACCTGATCCCGCTCCTCAAGGATTATTTCGGCAAGGTCGACATCCAGTACGAAGTGCGGAACATCCCCCCTTGTTTCGTCTTCACCGGGTTCAAGTAGCGCGCTCGCCGTGAGGATCGCCGAGGTCGCCTTCCCGGTCCCGCTCCCCAAGGCCTTCCATTACCGGGTCCCCGACGGGATGCCGGTCCGTCCCGGACACCGCGTGCGCGCCTCCTTCGGACCCCGGCGCGCGGTGGGCACGGTGCTCTCCGTCTTCGACGGGGAGCCGACGCGGCCGCTGAAGCCGCTGGACGGCCTGGTGGACCGCGAGCCGGCGCTCACGGAGGAAGGCGTCGCCTGCGCGCGCTGGATGGCGCGGCGCTTCGGGGCGTCCATCGGCGAGTGCGTGAAGGCCCTCCTGCCGCCGTTCGTGAAGTCCCTGGACGAGCCCGCTCCCGTCTCCGCCGAGGAACCGCGCTGGACCGCCGCGCCGGGCTTCGAGCTGACGCCGGGTCAGACCGGGGCGCTGGAGCGCCTGACCGCGCTCTTGGACGCGCGCCGCGCCGCGCGCGTGGTGCTCTTCGGCGTCCCCGCCTCCGGCAAGACCGAGGTCTACCTGCGCCTGATCCGCCGCGCGGTGAAGGACGGCGGCCAGGCCCTGTTCCTGCTGCCCGAGATCGGGCTCACGCGCCCGTTCTTCGATGAGTTCAAGGCCGGCCTGGGCGTGCCCGTCGCGCTGTGGCACAGCGGGCTGACCGCGCGCGAGCGGCGGCTGACCTGGCTGGCGGTGCGCCGCGGCGACGTGAAGGTCGTGGTCGGCGCGCGCTCGGCGGTCCTGCTGCCGTTCTCGGACCTGCGCCTGGCGGTGCTCGACGAGGAGCAGGACGAGTCCTTCAAGCAGGACGGCGCCGCGCCGTACTACCACGCGCGCGACGCCGCGCTCGAGCGCGCGCGGGCGTTCGGCGCGCTGGCGGTGCTGGGCTCGGCCACGCCGTCCTTGGAGGCGTGGGACCTGGCGCGCCGCGGCGAGGCCGAGATGCTCGCGATGCCCGACCGCGTCTCGCGCGTGGAGCGCCCGGGCGTGCGCGTGATCCCGTTGCCCGGCTTCGGCGAGGTCCTCTCCGAGGAGCTCCTGGCCAAGATGCGCGAGAGGCTCCAGCGCGGCGAGCAGACCATCCTGCTCGTCAACCGCCGCGGCTTCTCGACGCTGACGATGTGCCGCAAATGCCGCTGGGTGGACCGCTGTCCGGACTGCGGCGTGGCCAAGATCCAGCACCAGGCGCCGGACGCTCCGGACGGACGCCCGGGCTGGGTGCTGGTCTGCCACCACTGCGGCAAGACCTGGGCCCCGCCGGAGAAGTGCGGCAACTGCGGCGACCCGTCGGTGCGCGTGTCCGGCGTCGGCACGCAGAAGGTCGCGGCCGAGGTCAAGCGCCGCCTGCCGGGCGCGCGCGTCCTGCGCATGGACCGCGACACGCTCTCCAAGGAGCACAAGCTCGAGGAGCGCATCTACGACAGCTTCCGCAAGCGCAAGGCCGACGTGCTGGTGGGCACCAAGCTGGTGGCCAAGAGCTTCCACTTCCCGGACGTGACGCTGGTCGGAGTCGTGGACGCCGACACCATGCTCCACATGCCCGACTTCCGCTCCGCCGAGCGCACGATGCAGATGCTGGCCCAGGTGGCCGGCCGCTCCGGCCGCGCCGAGAAGCCCGGCGAGGTGCTCCTGCAGACGCTCTCCCCGGACCACGAGGCCATCCAGGGCGCCGCCTCCGGCGACTACGCCGCCTGGGCCGACCAGGAACTGGAGGCCCGCCGCGACCTGCGCTACCCTCCCGCGTCGTCGCTGATGCGGGCGGTGCTGGCCGGCAAGGACGAGGCGCGCGTGATCAAGGCCGCGACGGACCTGGCCGCCGCGCTCGCCGACGCCCTCGGCCTCGAGGCCCAGGTGGTCGGCCCCGCCCCCGCCCTCCTGCGCGAGGTGCGCGGCAAGTTCCGCCACCACCTCCTGATCAAGCTGCCCCCGGAGCGCCTGGAGGCCGCCCTGGCCGCCGCGCGCGCCGCCCCCCAGCCGTCGGGCGTGCGCCTGACGCTGGACGTCGACCCCTATGACATGTTCTGAGGCGATGACCCGGCGCTGTCTGGAGGTCGCCGGATTCGTCTTCGCCTGGATGGCCTTGGGCTGGCTCTTCCATCTGGGGGTGCACGCCTATCTCCTCCTCGGCGTCCCGCTGACCGCGGGCTTCCAGCTGGTCGTGCGCCGCAAGCCGCTGGCCGACGCATGGGTGCGCGGCGCTCCGTCTCTCCCCGTGTCACGCGCGCGCCTGGCGCGCGCCGCGGCCGCGGCCGTGATCGTGGTCTTGATCCTGCGGAGAGTCCATCCGGGCGTCGGCTGGGCCGAGTCGCTCTGGTGGGTCGCGTGCGTCTGCGGAGCCCTGCCGGCGTGGTTCGCCGCCCGGCGCCTGGACCGCGCGGGGCGGCGAGAACTGGGCCTTTGCCTCGCGACCGGCGGCGTCCTCGGCTGCGCGTGGATGCTGGGCTTCTTCCTGCTCGCTCACGGTCGCCCGCGGTTCCCGCTCGCGGCCGCCTCCTCGTTCGCCTTGAACCTGCTGGCCTTGTTCCTGGTCTGCTTCGTCTTGGAAGAGGTGACCTTCCGCGGCGTCCTGGACTCGCACCTCGTCGAGGCCGGGACGCGCGGCGGCTGGGGTTCGGCGTTCTTCGTCTCCGCGCTGTGGGGACTCTGGCACCTGCCTCTCACCGGCGCGACCGGGGCGGCCGCGCTCCTGCGCACCGGGGCCCTCCTCGTCGCCGCCCACGCGCTGATCGGCGTGCCGCTGTCGATCTCCTGGCGCCGGAGCGGCAACCTCGCCGTGCCCGCCTTCACCCACGCCTTCATCGACGCCTTCCGGAACGTCCTGTTCCGGATCTAGCGCCCCCTCCCGGCGTCTCGCCTGGATTTGTTATATTCCACAAAGCATGGAATTGAACGCTCAGCTGGCCCTGCTCAAGCGCGGCGCGGTCTCCCTCGTCAGCGAGGGCGAACTCGCCAAGAAGCTCGCGTCGGGCCGCGCCCTGCGCGTCAAGCTCGGGGTGGACCCGACCTCGGCCGACCTGCACCTCGGCCACTCCGTCGTGCTCAACAAGCTGCGCCAGTTCCAGGACCTGGGCCACACCGCGGTCCTCATCATCGGCGACTTCACCGCTCAGGTCGGCGACCCGTCCGGTCGCGACGCGACGCGCCCGACGCTGACCCCCGAGCAGACGGCCGCCAACGCGAGGACCTACCAGGAGCAGGCGTTCAAGATCCTGGACCGCGCGAAGACCGAGCTGCGCTTCAACTCCGAGTGGCTCAACGCCTTCATGCGCGACGAGCTGCTGGCGACCCTCAAGCGGCACACGGTCCAGCAGGTGCTCTCCCGCGAGGACTTCAAGAAGCGCCTGGCCGAGAACTCCCCGCTGACCTTGCTCGAGACGCTCTACCCGATCCTGCAGGGCCGCGACTCGGTGGCCATCAAGGCCGACGTGGAGCTGGGCGGCAACGACCAGCTGACCAACCTGCTGATGGGCCGCAAGATGCAGCAGGACGACGGCCAGGAGATGCAGGTGGCGCTGACGATGCCGCTGCTGGTGGGGCTCGACGGCGCCAAGAAGATGTCCAAATCCTACGGCAACGCGATCGCGCTCAACGACCCCCCCAACGAGATGTTCGGCAAGGCGATGCGCGTCTCCGACGAGCTGATGCTCCAGTACTACGAGCTCTTGACCGACGCGGACCTCGCCGCGGTCAAGGCCGAGCACCCGATGAAGGCCAAGAAGGAGCTCGCGCGCCTGCTGACCGCGCGCTTCCACGGCGCCGAGGCCGGCGCCGCGGCGCTGGCCTACTTCGAGTCCACTTTCTCCAAGAAGGAGCTGCCCAAGGACCTGCGCGTCGTGCGCGTGCCGCCCGGCCTGACCCTGTCCGAGATCCTGGTGCGCGCCGAGGGCGTCAAGTCCCGCTCGGAGGCGCGGCGCCTGATCGCGCAGGGCGGCGTCAAGATCGACGGCGCGAAGGCCCCGGGCGACGCCCCGGTGACCACCCCGGCCGAGTTCGTCCTGCAGATGGGCAAGCACCAGTTCGTGAAGATCGACCTGAGCGCGTGAGGAGACGCCGATGACCCTGCTCGCCGCCGTGCTGGCCGCCGCCGCGCTCCTGGCCCCCGCCAGCGCGCAGGAGCCCGCCGCCTCCGGGAACTGGGACGCGCGCATCGTCTCGTCCTCGGGGACCGTGACCGTGACCCCGGCCGACGGCTCCGGCGACGCCGCCGCCGCGGCCGACATGCCGCTCGACGAGGGCGACCGCGTCGTCGTGGCCGCGGGCTCGTCGGCGGAGATCTCCCTGGACGGCGACAGCCTGATCGACCTCCAGCCGGGCGCCGACTTCACGCTGACGCGCCTGCAGAAGACCGAGTCCTCGTTCACGCTGGCCGTGGGCTCGCTCCTGGCCAAGATCCAGAAGCTCGAGGGCTGGGACCTGAGCGTGCGCACCCCGACCGCCGTGGCCGCCGTGCGCGGCACCGAGTTCGGCGTGGAGGTGGACGCGGATCAGCAGAGCCACGTGGGCGTCTTCGACGAGGGCCGAGTCGAGGTCACCTCCCGCGCGGGCGGCTCGGAGCTGCTGACTCCCAACCAGGAGACCTTCGTGCGCCGGGGCTTCGGTCCGGCGCGGGCCTTCGCGCTGCGGCGTTTCGCCGCGCGCCGCAGGCTGATGCGGGCGCAGATCCGCCGCCTGCGCGCCGTGCGCGCCCGCTTCAGCGTCCTGCCCCCCTCCCAACGCCGCGCGATGCGCCGGTACCTG
>JAJXTZ010000233.1 GCA_021783355.1 bacterium
CCGCCGCGGTGGGCCAGCAGGGCGGCGCTGCCGTCGGGGCGGCGCGCCACCGCCGCCAGCGCCAGCTCGGGCCGCGCCGAATGCAGGGCGTCCAGGACCAAGCCGGCCGTGGCGGTGCGTGCCTGGACGGGGCGGCAGGCCTGGGTCTGCGCGTCCACCAGCCGCGCGGCGAGACGCCGGGCCGCGGCCAGCTCCGCCTCCTTCTCGCGCAGTCCGCGCTCCAGCGGGAGCTGGCGGCGGAACACGAACGCCCACCACGCCGCCGCGGCGGACGCCGCGGCCAGCAGGACGGCGGCGGCTCCCGCCGGGAGCGAGGTCATGAGGCGCGCGGCGCCGGAGCCAGGTCCAGCTGGGCGTTCAGGTAGTGGGCGGCCAGCTGCAGGCCGCCGAAGGGGATGTAGCCCATCTCGATGCCCAGGCTCTCCAGGATGCGCCGCACCGCGTGGGAGAACTCGGCGGAGCGCGGGCCCAGCGGGGAATCCGGCGGCGGGCCCACGATCAGCGCGCAGGCCACCCCCGCCCGCGAGCAGGCCTCGCCGATGTTGAACGGGACGCCGAAGGGCTGCTCGGCATCGTAGGTGTCCCAGAGGACGTGGCGGTAGGTCCGGGCCAGGCCGTTCTTGCTCCCGATGTCGTAGAACACGGACGCCGCGTAGGCGCCGACGCCCTCCTGGCCCTTCGGCGCCAGGACGGCCATCGCGGGGGCGTCGGCGGCGGCCGCCGGGGGCGAGAAGCTCGCGCCGGAGATCTTGGGGGGCTCGCCCCCGCCGGCCAGGACCGGCTCGTAGATCAGCGGCATGAGGTCCTGGAGCGCCGCGGACTGGGACGCCGCCGCGCGCGCCGCCTTGAGCACGGCCACGCGCTTGAGCCACAGGCTCAGGTCCGAATAGCCCCACACCGAGAGCTTCTCGTGCAGAAGCGAGATCTCCTCGGAGGCCAGCTTCGCCGCGGAGCGGTCCGCCGCGGCGCCGATCAGGTCCTTCTGGACGGCCGGACTCGGGATCTTCAGGTCCACCGACCAGCCCTTCGAGAAGGAGAACTTGAGCGCCTCCTCCAGCGCCCCCAGGGAGCGCGGCGGGTAGAGGGAGGTGATGACCACCTGCTGCTGCCGGTCGAAGAAGGACTTGAAGATCTTGGCCAGCGCGGCCTTGTTCTGGTCCGAGACGGCCATCAAATGGATGTCGTCGATCAGGAACGCCTTGGCCCCGGCCACGCGCGCGTCGAGCGCCGCGGTGTTCTTGCGCGCCAGCGCCGAGTTCACCGCGCGCGACAGGCGCGGCCCCGAGGTGGTCATCACGGCGCCCTCGCCCAGGGTCTTGGCCAGCGCGCCGCCGACGGCGTGCAGGAGGTGCGACTTCCCGGTCCCCGGGACGCCGAACAGGAACAGCGGGTTGTACATCGAGCCCGGCGAGGAGACCACCGACATGGACGCCGCGTGGGCGAAGCGGTTGTAGGCCCCGACCTGCAGGGTCTCGAAGGTCCAGTCCGAGCGCAGCTCGATGGTCGCCGGGAGATCCAAGGCCCCCGCGGCGGCGGGCGCCGGTGCCGGAGTGGCCGCCGCCGCGACCGGCGCGGGGGCGGGGGCCGGAACGGGCGCCGGCGCGGGCTCGGGGACCGGGACCGGGGTCGCCTCCGCCATGGGCGCGGGCTCCGGCGGAGGCGGGACCGCGGGCGTTTCCGGCGCCAACTCCACGAGCACGGGAGTCTCCGGGACCGGGGGCTTCAGCTCCGGCATCTCCGGCAGTTCCGGAACGGGCGGGGCGGCGGGTTCGGGCGCGGCCGGCGCCGGTTCGGACGGGACCGGGGCGGGCGCCGGGGCCGCGGCGGCCGGGGGCTCCGCCGGAGGAGCGGCCTTGCGCAGCCAGTCGTCGAGCTTGGCCCGCGGCTCCTTCGACAGGCGGTGGACCACGAAACTCAGGTTGAAGCCCTCGTCCGCGCACGGCACCGGACGCCCCAGCCGGGCGCCGAAGCGCTTGAGCAGCGCGGCCACATCCTGGGGCCCGCCCTGGACGAGCAGGAGATGACGCTCCGGGTCGTCCTCGCTGGGCGACGGCCGCAGTTCCCAGCGCTCCATCAGGCCTCGCCCGGGAGGAGCATCATGTCCACGATCACGTCCACCGCGGTGGATTTCTTCTGGACGTCGGACGGCGCCACGGCCCGGAACAGGATGCCCGCGCGCGAGCAGGCCTCGGACATCGCGTCGGTCTTGGCCGCCGGCCAGCCGTCCACCACGGCCAGCATCGCCGCCGCCTGGACGCGGCGCGCCTTCTCGCAGACCGCGACGGGGTCGCTGGAGGCGGAGACCTCCAGCGACGCCACCTCGCGCAGGTACAGCGGCTTCTTCGAGATCGTGCGCGCCGCCTGGGACAGGAACTCGGCGAAGGCGTTGCGCGCATCGGCGCACTCGGAGGTGTAGATGTAGGCGACGCGGCGGATCTGGTCCTTCGGCGTGGTCGCGGTGATCGCCTCGACCGCCGGCTTGGAGGGTTCGGCGGGCTTGGGCGGCTCCGCCGCCTTGGCCGGCGCGGCGGGCTTGGCCGGCTCGACGGGTTTTGCGGCCTCCGGCGCCTTCGCGGACGCGGCCGGGATCTCCAAAGGCGGCTTCGCGTCTGACGCGTGAGGAGCGTGGGCCGCGGGCTTGGGTGGGGCGACGCTCCCGTGGACCGGAGGCAGGGACCCTTCGCGCGGGGCCAGCTCGATCTTCAGGCCCGGCTCGCTCGCGGGCTTGGGGGGCTCGACTGGCTTGGGCGGCTCGGCGGGCTTGGGCGGCTCGGCGGGCTTGGGCGGCTCGGCGGCCTTGGGCGGCTCGGCGGCCTTGGGCGGCTCGGCGGCCTTGGGCGGCTCGGCGGCCTTGGGCGGCTCGGCGGCGGGGGCGGCCGCGCCCATGTCCGAGAGGATCTCGTCGAGACCGGACAGGATATCCTGGATCTCGTCGGGCTGATTCGTGGGCTCGTCGGCCATCGTCACGAACCGCCGGCGCTGAGACCCTTCAAGCGCAGGGCGACGTCCTCGGGATTGGTCGCCTCCTCAAGGACGGTCTTGTCGTCGATCTTGTCCTCGCCGAAGAGGCGCA
>JAJXTZ010000062.1 GCA_021783355.1 bacterium
CGGCGCCCGCGGCCTCGCGCAGGAGCTCGACGGCGTCGCTCATCCCCTGGAGGTCGTGCGCGATCATCAGCACGTCGTGGCCGGCCTCCAGGCAGCGCCAGGTCGCCTCGGCCACCGGCCAGCGGCGGGTGATGGCGCCCATGCACAGGTCGTCGCTGACGACGAGGCCGTCGAAGCCGAGGTCGCGGCGCAGGACCTCCTCGACGATCTTCCGGGAGAAGGTGGCCGGGACCGAGTCGAAGGCGGGCACGCGCGCGTGCGAGGTCATCACCGCGTCCGCGCCGGCCGCGACCGCGGCGCGGAACGGGGCCAGGTGGTCGCGCCGGTAGACGGCGCGGGACAGCCGGATCGTGGGCAGGTCCACGTGCGCGTCCACGGTGGCCGCGCCCTTGCCCGGGAAGTGCTTGGCGCAGGCGGAGACGCCGTGGTCCTGCAGGCCGCGGACGAAGGCCGCGCCCAGGCGCGAGACCAGGCGCGGGTCCGCGCCGAACGAGCGGATGCCGACGCCGGGGTTGTAGTCCTTCGTCGCCACGTCCACCACCGGGGCCAGGTTCATGCGGATGCCGATCGGGGCCAGTTCGCGCGCCATCTGCCGCCCGACCGCGTACGCGAGGCGCGGATCGCGCGCGCGCCCGAGGGCGGCGTTGCCCGGGAACGCGGTCACGCCGGAGACGAAGCGCAGGACCCAGCCGCCCTCGTGGTCCACGGCGACCAGCAGCGGGCGGCCCAGCCTCTGCTCGAGCTCGTCGACGAAGGCGCGCGTCTGCGCCGGGGTCTCGATGTTGCGCGCCAGCAGCAGCAGGCCGGTCGCGCCGGAGGACTTGAACAAGGAGACGGTCCCGCGCGAGGGGCGCGTGCCGTACGCGCCGAACATGAACAGGCGTCCGGGATCGGTCACGCCTCCCAGTGTAACAAAGCGGCCGCGGGTTGTGGCGTCGCGGATGTTAACGGGAGCGGGGGGCGGCTTCGCGCTCCACCCAGGACGCGACGAGGCGCAGGGCCCTCGCGTCGGCGAACATCTGCACGCCGTGGCCCGCGGGCGCGGAGAAGGTCCTGACCCCGGGCACCTCGGACGCCGGCTTGAGGACCGCGTCCGCGTACGGGTCGGTGGGCGCGGCGCCGATCAGGGTGGGCAGGCCCGGGCGCAGGGTCAGACGGACGCCGCGGTAATCCGGCCCGGGGGAGAGCAGGAGCAGGAACGGGGCGGCCCGGTCGCGGACGGCGGCCGCCGCGGCCAGGTTGGCGCCGATCGACGCCCCGCCGAAGCCGATCCGCGCGGCGGGCACGCCGCGCGCCTTGAGCCAGCGCGCGGCCGCGTCCAGGTCCTCGACGGCGCGCCCCCACTCCCCGTCGGCGTCGAAGGTCTGGTAGCTGCGCGGACCGTCCGGGCCCGCCTGGCTGCCGGCGTGGCCGCGCAGGTCCAAGGCCAGGGTGCCGACGCCCGCCTTCGCCAGGAGGCCGGTCAGCGGCGCCCACTCGCTCTTCGAGCTGCCCACGCCGTGCGCGAGGATCACCGTGGCGCGGCCGCGCCGGGCCGGGCGGTAGAGGGCGTCCAGCGTCCAGCCGTCGCGGGTCTTGAAGACGACGGTCCGAGGCGCGGGCGGGGGCGGCGCGGCGCGCGTCCGAGCCGGGACGGGCGCGGCGGCGGCGGCCGCCGTCAGGAGGAGAGCCAGGCCGGTCACCGGCATCGGATCGTCAGGTCGTAGCCCGCGTTGTAGACGGTGAAGACCGAGTCCTGGACGCGCACGACGCTGCGCATCAGTTCCTCGGTCTTGTCCAGGAAGAACTGGTCGTCGGCCCAGCGGTTCTGATAGACGACGCCGCGCGCGGCCAGGGTGTCGTAGTAGAGCGCGTTCAGGGTCAGCTGCAGCTGCTGGACCTGGCCCAGGATCAAGAGCCCCGCCTGGTACATCTCGGGGTCGGGCAGGGCCTGGGACTGGGCCATGCGCTGGCGCGCGGTCAGGAAGTAGAGGTTCTGGCGGACCTGGTCGCAGCCGGCGGTCAGCGTGGTGAAGTTCCCCTCGATGGTCTTCAGGCTGGGGCCGGGGTCGGGCTGGGCGTACGCGTAGTTCAGATTGTCGGACTGGGCCTTCACGTAGCGGTCGATCTGGCCCAGGTTGGCGACCTGCTGGGCGATCTGCCCGGCGATGGCCTTCATGACCGGGACCATCATCGGGTCGCTCTGCTGGCGCGCCATCTTGTCGCGCGAGGGCAAGAGCGCGTCCCAGAAGTAGCGCTCCTGCCACAGCGTCGGCGCCTGGTCGAGCGCGGCCGCGGCGGGCGCCGCCGCGGCCGGGAGCGCGAGCAGGAGGGCGAGGGCCCCGCGACGGAGGGTCATGGCGACAGTATAAGTCATGGGCCGGTATTATGGAAGGGGCGCTCCCGCCGGGCGGCGCGGGGCGCCGGTTTGCTAGGCTGGCGCCATGATCCATTTCCGGGAGAGGGACGGCCGGGTGCGGACGATGACGGCCGCGGAGTTCGAGCGCGTCTTCGGCGCGCGCTACGCGCCGCGCCTGCTCGCTCCCGAGCCGCCGGGCCGGGCCCCCCGGCTGCCCGGCGCCGCCCGCGCCGAGGCCGCGCGCCTCGGCCGCGCGCTGGCCGCCGAGGAGACCGCGGCGACCTTCATCGCCGCGGTGAGCCCGGAGGTCGGCTACGGCCTCTTCGCCCGGCGTCCGCTGAGGGCGGGGCGGCTGATCGGAGAGTACGCGGGACGCCTGACGCGGGACTGGGCCCGGAGCGTCCGCGTCCCCGCAGACTTCAACCCGTACCTGCTCAAGTACCCGTTCGCCAGCGCGTACGCGGTCGACGCGCGCGAGGAGGGCAACGAGACGCGCTTCATCAACCACTCCGCGGCGCGCGCCAACGTGCGGCGCGTCCTGGTCCCGCGCGCGGGGCTGGTGCGCGTCGCGTTCGTGGCCGCCGCCGCCGTGCCCGCCGGCGCCCAGCTCCTGCTCGACTACGGCGCCGGCTATTGGCGCGCCGCCGCGCCCGCCGAGCTGGCCCCCTGAAGGACGGCCGGGCGCGGTTGACGGCCCGTCACGCCGCTTTGGTATGATGGCGAGGTGAACACCGACGACGTCCTCGCCCTGGTCGGCCGCCTCTTCCTCGCCCTCATCTTCCTGGCCTCGGCTTTCGGCAAGATCACCAATTTCGACGGCACGCTCCAGTACATGGACGCGCACGGGATGCCGGCGGCGGCCTTCTTCTGCGTCGCGGCCATCGTCGTCGAGACCCTGGGCGCGGTCTCGCTGATCCTGGGCTACAGGACGCGCTGGGGCGCGGCGGCGCTGTCCGCGTTCCTGGTCGCGGCCACCTGGATCTTCCACACCGCGCCGGACCAGCGCATCCAGCTGCTCAAGAACCTGGCCATCCTGGGCGGGCTCCTGCACGTGGTCGCGCTGGGCCCCGGGCCGATCAGCCTGGAAGCCGGCGGGCGGGCGTCGTGACGGCCAAGGAGAACGCGCCGCACCAGGTCCTCGCGCGCAAATACCGGCCGCAGGGCTTCGCCGAGCTGGTCGGCCAGCCCGGGGTGTCCCAGACGCTGTCCAACGCCCTGGCCTCCGGCCGCGTCCACCACGCGTACCTGTTCACCGGCCCGCGCGGCTGCGGCAAGACCACCACCGCGCGCATCCTGGCCAAGGGCCTCAACTGCGCGAAGGGCCCCACGCCCGAGCCCTGCGGCGAGTGCGTCCCCTGTCGCGAGATCGCCGCCAGTTCCTGCCTGGACGTGCTGGAGATGGACGCGGCGTCCCACACCGGCGTGGACAACGTCCGCGAGGTGATCATCGAGACCGTGGCGCTCGCCCCCAACCGCGACCGCTACAAGGTCTTCATCATCGACGAGACGCACATGCTCTCGGCCGCGGCCTTCAACGCGCTGCTCAAGACCATCGAGGAGCCGCCGCCGCACGTGGTCTTCATCCTGGCCACCACCGAGGCGCATAAGGTCCCGGCGACGATCGCCTCGCGCTGCCAGCGCTTCAAGTTCCGCCCGGTGGCGCCCGACGCCCTGGCCGAGCACCTGGCCGGCATCGCCAAGAAGGAGAGGATCGCGGTCGAGCCGGAAGCCTTGGCGCTCCTGGCGCGGGCCGCCGAGGGCTCGCTGCGCGACGCGGTCAGCCTGCTCGACCAGTGCCGCTCGTCGGGCGAGGGCAAGCTCACGCTTGAGTCGGTGCGCGACACCTTCGGCTTCGTGCCGCAGGAAATGCTCGTCGGCGCGGCCAAGGCCCTGCTCGCGCGCGACGCCAAGTCCATGGCCGTCTGGCTCAAGAAGGTCTACGAGGAGGGCGTGGAGCCCGCGCAGTTCCTCAAGGACCTGCGCGCGGCCCTGGAGAGCGTCTATCTCGAGGCCCTGGGCGCGGGGGCGGCCGCGGAGCCGGTCTGGTCCGAGGCCCTGTCGGGGGCGACCCCGGAGGCCCTGGGCTTCCTGCTGCGGCGCCTGAACCGCGCGCTCGAGGAGCTGCGCTACGGGGACTCGCCGCGCCTCTCGCTGGAGCTGGGGCTGTTCTCCGCCCTGGAGGCCGCGCACGACCTGGGGGCGTGGCTCGCGCGCCTGGAAGCTTTGGAGCGCCGCCTCTCCGCCGGCGGCGGCGGCCCCGCGCTGCCTCCCGCCCCGGCCGCGTCCGGCGCGGCCGCGCCGCCTCCGGCGGCGCCGGAGCCGGGGGGGGCCTCGTGGGAGGCCTTCGTCGAAGCGGTGGGCAAGCGCAAGTTCTCCCTGGGCGCGACGCTCAAGACCTGCGCGCACGAGGCGCGCCCGGACGGCGGCTGGGCGATCCGCTTTGCCAAGGAGTTCGACCTGGAGATGGCGCGCCGCGCCCAGGACCTCCTCAACGAGGCCGCGGCGGCGCTGGCCGGACGGCCGGCCCTCGTGGAGTTGGCGGCGGGCGGCGCGGCCCCCGCGGTCCCGACCGACATCGTCGACCCGGCCATCCCCGAGACCCCGGGCGGCGCGCCAGAGGGCGCGCGCTGGAAGGACGTGACCGAGGGCGAGGGCGCCTCCGGCGGCGCGCTGGGCAAGGCCGAGGGCGTCTTCGGCGGCCGGGCGCGCGTCGTCAAGAAGCCGCGGTGAGCGCCATCATGAGCGCGCGCGGCGGAGCCGGGGCGTGAAGGGCGTCGACCGCTTGATTGCGGCGCTCAAGCGCCTGCCCGGCGTGGGCCCCAAGCAGGCCGAGCGCCTGGCCATCCACCTGCTGCGCGCGCCGCGCGGCGAGGTCGAGGGCCTCTCCGAGGCTCTGCTCCAGGCCAAGGCCGAGACGCGCCTGTGCGCGCGCTGCGGCGACTTCACGGACCGCGAGACCTGCCGTCTGTGCTCGGATCCCGGGCGCGACCAGTCGCTCCTCTGCGTCGTCGAGGAGCCGCAGGACGCGGCCGCGCTGGAGCGCACGCGCGCCTACCGCGGCCTCTACCACGTCCTGCACGGCGCGCTGTCGCCGCTGGACGGCGTGGGCCCGGACCGGATCAAGGCGGCCGAGCTGATCGAGCGCGTGCGCGCCTCGGCCGGCGCCGTCAAGGAAGTGGTGCTGGCCACCGACCCCGACGCCGAGGGCGAGGCGACCGCGCTCTACCTGGCCCAGCAGCTCAAGGCGTTCCCGGTCAAGATCACGCGCATCGCCCAGGGCGTGCCGATGGGCGGCGACCTCGACTACATCGACGAGCGGACCCTGTCCCACGCCCTGTCCGGGCGACGCGAATTCTAGGAGGCGACGATGCGCTACGAGAACGTGCTGGAGGCCATCGGCGGGACCCCGCTGATCCGCCTGAACCGGATCGCCGCGGGGCTCAAGCCCCGGATCTACGCGAAGGCCGAGTTCATGAACCCCGGAGGCTCGGTGAAGGACCGCATCGGCGTGGCGATGGTCGACGAGGCCGAGCGCACCGGCAAGCTCAAGCCCGGCGGCACCATCATCGAGGGGACCTCGGGCAACACCGGCATCGGCTTGGCCCTGGTGGCGGCGCTTCGCGGCTACAAGCTGATCTTCACCATCACCGACAAGCAGAGCCGCGAGAAGATCAACCTGCTCAAGGCCCTGGGCGCCGAGGTCATCGTCTGCCCGACCAACGTCGCGCCCGAGGACCCGCGCTCGTACTACTCGGTGGCCGACAAGCTCGCCGCGGAGATCCCGAACGCGTACCACCCGAACCAATACGCCAACCCGCAGAACCCGGAGGCGCACTACCGTTCGACCGGCCCCGAGATCTGGCGCGACAGCGAGGGGGAGGTCACGCATTTCGTGGCCGGCATGGGGACCGGCGGCACCGTCACCGGCGTGGCCAAATACCTGAAGGAGCAGAACCCGAGGATCCGGATCGTCGGCGCGGACCCGATCGGCTCGCTGTACTACGAGAAGATCAAGTTCGGCCGCGTGGGGGCGGCCAAGCCCTACGTGGTCGAGGGCATCGGCGAGGACATCTTCCCGGCCACGATGGACCTCAAGGTCATGGACGACGCCCTGCAGGTCACCGACCGCGACTGCTTCGTGACGACGCGGCGCCTGGCGCGCACCGAGGGCCTGCTGACCGGCGGCTCGGGCGGCGCCGCGGTCTGGGCGGGCCTGGAGTACGCCAAGCGCCTCAGCGAGAAGGACTTCATGGTGATCCTGCTGCCGGACACCGGCATGCGCTACCTGTCCAAGATCTACAACGACGAGTGGATGCGCGAGAACCAGTACTTCGAGAGCGACGCCCCGCTGAAGGCCTCCGACGTGCTGGCCGTCAAGCGCCGCTCCGGCAAGCGTCGGGCGCTGGCCGTCGCGCGCCCGACCGACTCCTTGTTCGGCGCGATGAGCGCGATGCGCCGCGGCGACATCTCCCAGCTGCCGGTCGTGGAGAAAGGGCGCGTCGTGGGGACCGTGTTCGAGGACGACGTGCTGGGGCTGATGCTGAAGGGGCGCCCGATCAAGAAGATGATCGTGCGCGAGGCGATGGGCCAGCCGCTGCCGGTCCTGGCCCCGGAGACGCGCATCGAGGCCCTGCTGCGCTGCTTCACGCCGGACCGCCCGGCCGTTCTGGTGCGGGCGGGCAAAGGCTACGACATCGTGACCAAGTACGACGTGGTCAACGCGGTGTCGAGCGTCACGGAGGGTTGAACGCCATGGGTTTCCTGCTCGCGCTGCTCCTGCCGGCCGTCGCCGCGCTCGCCGCGGAGGCGCCGTCCGCGGACGCGCCCGTCGCCGGGACGCACGAGGCGGCGACCGTCGTCCCGCCGTCGCCGGAGGTCCAGGACGCCGCGCGCAAGGCCGCCGAGGAGGTGACCGCCAAGCACCCCGCCCCGGCCGAGGCCGCGCCCGAGACGCCGGCCGCCGCTCCCGCCGCCGAGGAGGCCGCGCCGACCGTCACGGTGACCGCGCCCCCGGTCGAGGAGATCAAGCCCTTGCCGCCCGCGCCGGCCGCCGCCGATCCGGCCGCCGAATGGGCCTTCGTCTCGGCCGCCGCCGCCGACCCCGACGAGGCGGTGCGCGCCGCGGCGGTCGACGAACTGGGACTCTTCGTGCGCCGCCATCCCGCCGACGCCCGCGCGCCCGACGCCCTGGTCCTGCAGGCCGGGCTCCAGGCCAAGGCCGGAGACTGGAAGCCGGCGGCCGCGGCGCTGCTGACCGCGATCTACGAGTACGCCGGCTCTCCGGCGGAGCTGGGCGCCAAGTCCGCCTATCTGGACCTGGTGGCTCGCAAGGCCTCGCGGCACGACCGCGACGCGCTGAAGTCCCTGGTGGAGCCGCCGGCCGGGGGGACCGCCGCGGACCGCCTGTCCGCCCTGTGGCGGGCCTTGGCCGCGAAGGCCCCGGCGGCGCTCTACGAGCCGGCCGCGGCCGGCGCGCGCGACTTCCTGGCCCGCTTCCCGGGCCGCCCCGACGCCGACGCCGTGACGGCCGCTCTGGCCGAGCTCCACGCGGCGGCGGGCAAGCCCGCCGCCGCCCTGCTGGAGTGGCGCCGCCTGCTGGCCCTGTACCCGGGAAGCGCCCTGCGTCCCCGCGCCCAGCTGGCGATCGGGGACCTGTACGCCGGGGCCCTGCGCGACCCCAAGCGCGCGATCGCCGCCTACCAGGCCCTGGCCGAGGACTACCCGAAGGCCGCGGAGGTTCAGCCGGCGCTGCAGTCTTGCGCGCGCCTCTTCGAGGAGAAGCTCAAGCAGTACGCGCTGGCCGTGGAGGTGGACGAGCGCCTCGTCGCCTTGTATCCGAAGACTCCGGCCTCGCTTCAGGCCCTCAAGGACGTCGCGCGCCTCCAGCGCGACCGCCTGGACAAGCCCGCCGACGCGATCAAGACCCTCCAGCGCCTGTCCCGGATGCACGGCGGCCAGGACGGCGTCGACGCCCTGCTTCTGGCCGCGAAGATCGCGCGCGGGGACCTCAAGGACTACGCGCGCCAGGGCGCCCTGCTCGAGCAGGTCGCCGCCGATTACCCGGCGTCCCGCGAGGCTCCCGAGGCCCTCTACGACGCCGGATACGCCTACCAGTACGACCTCAAGGACGCCGCGAAGGCCCTGGCGGCGTACCAGGCGACCGTCGCCAAGTTCCCGTCCTCGCGCTACGCGCGCAAGGCGCAGTCCCGGGCGGACAAGCTCTCCGGGAAGTAGCCGGGCCGCCGGGTCCTTGTCCGGGGGCCGCCGATTTCATAAAATCGGCCCATGCCCTCGAAGACCGCCCTTCCCGCGTCCCCCAAGGACCCTTTCAAGGCCCTCGGCACGACCCGCCTGCTGAACATCCACGAGATCATGGTGCGCGCGCGCCTGCTCGAGGAGCGCCTCATTAAGATGAGCAAGGGCGGCGACGGCTTCTTTTGGATCGGAGGACCGGGCGAGGAGGCGTTCAACGTCTCCCTCGGACTGCACGTCAAGAAGGGCCGGGGCGTGGACTACGATTTCCTCCACCTCCACTACCGCTCCTCGTCGATCATGCTGGCGATGGGCGCCAAGCCGATCGACACGCTGCGCCAGATGCGCTCGGTCGCCGGCGACCCGTACTCGAAGGGCCGCCAGTTCGTCAACCACTACGCGATCCCCGAGCTCAACGTCCCGCCCGTCTCCCCCACGATCGAGACCCAGTACGTGACCGCGATCGGGACCGGGATCGCGCAGGCCCGCGCGAAGACCGACTCCGTCACCATCGTCAACGGCGGCGACGGCGGCACGGCCGAGGGCGATTTCCACTCCTGCCTGGTCTGGGCGAACCGCCCGGCCCTGCCGCTGCCCATCGTCATGATCGTGGTCAACAACGGCTGGGCGATCTCCACGAAGGGCTCCGATCAGCACGGCGAGAAGAGCGTCTGCGACTGGGCGAAGGTCTTCCCCGACATGCCGGGCCGCACCGTGGACGGCAACGACGTCGTCGCGTCCTGGGCGGCGCTCGACGAGGCGTTCTCCTACGCGCGCCGCAACCGCCGCCCGTACCTGCTGGAGGCCCGCTGCAGCCGCCTCTACGGCCACTCGTCTTCGTCCGGGGCCAACCGGCTCCCGGAGGTCGACTGCATCGCCCGCTTCGAGGAGCAGCTGGCCGAGCGCGGGATTGCCAAGGCCGACGCGCTCAAGAAGGTCTGGGAGCGCGAGGCCGCGGCCCTCGACGAGGCCCATCGCGCGGTGAAGAGCGAGACGCCTCCGGGAGACGAGTCCATCTGGGAGGACGTGTTCGTCGATCCCGTGCCCGCGTCCTATCCGACCCGGGGAGGGCGCTGACATGGCGAACATGGCTCAGGCCATCCGGATGGCCCTGCATTACGGCGAGCAGAAGCTCGGCGTCAAGGAAGTCTACGGCGAGGACGTGGGTCCGCCGCTGGGCGGCGTGTTCACCGCCACGCAGGGCGTGGACTGCTCCTGGAACTCGCCGCTCGACGAGCGCGGCATCGTGGGCGCGGCGATGGGGCTGGCCTGGGCCGGCTCCCGTCCGGTCGCCGAGGTCCAGTTCGTGGACTACATCTTCAACACCATCGACCTGCTCAAGCTCGCCGGCAACGGCCACTGGGCGTCCGGCGGCAAGTTCAAGACGCCGCTGGTGATCATGACCCCGACGGGGTCCGGCATCCACGGCTCGATGTACCACTCCCACTCGTTCGACTCGGTGGCCACCAAGCTGCACGGCATGAAGGTGGTCTGCCCGTCCACGCCCATCGACGCCTACGGCCTGATGATCTCCGCGATCAAGACCGACGACCCCGTCCTGTTCCTGAAGCCCAAGGCGCTGCTGCGCGCGAAGGGCGAGGAGCTCATCCCCGGCGAGCCCGCCGACGAGAAGACGCTCAAGGAGATGATCGACGCCCCGGTCGGCGACCGGTCCAAGTGGAAGCCGAAGTGGCCGAAGCTGACCGACTACTCGGTCGAGATCGGCAAGGCGAAGGTCTCCCACCCCGGCTCGGACGCGACGGTCGTCACCCACGGGCGCCTGGCGCCCGTGTGCCTGGACGTCGCGCGGCGCTTCGCGGCCGAGGGCCGCGGCTCGGTGGAGGTCCTGGACCTGCGCTCGCTGATCCCGTACGACTGGGAGGCGATCAAGGCCTCGGTCAAGAAGACGGGGCGCGTGATCTTCGTCAACGAGGAGACCGAGATCACCAATTTCGGCGAGCACCTGATCCGCCGCCTCGTCGACGAGATGTTCTACGAGCTCCGGGTCCGGCCGCGCCTGCTGGCGGGCAAGGCCACTCCGGGCATCGGCCTGTCGCCGAACCTGGAGTACTTCACGCAGCCGCAGACCGTCGACGTGGAGCGGGCCGTCGCCGACCTGCTGGCCGATCCGGCCTGACGGTCTAGCCGCTGCGCGGCAGGCGGCGTCCGAGCAGGCGCTCGGCGCGCGCCGTGTCTCCGCGCGCGAGCAGCACCCGGATGCGGCTGGAGCTGATCTTCTCCTTGCCGTCGCGCAGCAGCGGAACCGCGCGCGTGCGGTAGCCGTACTCCCGCCCGAAATCGGCGAGGTGCTCGACGCGGCCGGCGCGGTCCCGGCCGAAGCAGAAATCCTCTCCCACCCACACCTCGGCGGCGCGCAGCGCGCGGGCGAGCACGTCGCGCGCGAAGGCGCGCGGGGCCTGGCAGGCGAGAGCCCGGCCGAAGGGGAGGAAGACCACGCCGTCCACCCCGAGCCGTCCCAGCAGGGCGGGGAGCTCGGCGCGGGAGGTGAGCGGCCGGCCCGGGCCCAGGCCGAAGAAGGCCTCCGGCGACGGGTCGAAGGTGACCACCAGGCATGCGGCGGCCAGCGCGCGGGCGCTGCGCGCCGCGGCGCGCAGGAGGCGCCGGTGGCCGCGGTGGAGGCCGTCGAACTTGCCCAGGGCGACGACGGCCCCGGGGCGTTCGCGTCCGGCGGCGAAGGCGCTGGAGAAGGTCTTCATCGAGGGTGAGGGTGGAAAAAATGGTGGAAGCAACGAAATAGCCACGGCCTCCCGCGTCCGGCCGCGTTCCGACGCAAAGTGTTAGAATCGCGGCATGAGCAAAGTCCCGTCCGACCCGAAGACCTCCCGCGAGCCCGGCTTCGCCACGCTCGCGGTCCACGCCGGCCAGTCTCCAGATCCCGCGACCGGCGCCATCATGACCCCGGTCTACCTGACCTCCACCTACGTCCAGGAGTGGCCGGACCGGCACAAGGGCTTCGACTACTCGCGCACCGTGCACCCGACGCGCCAGGCGCTGGAGCGCAACCTGGCGGCCCTGGAAGGCGCCGCGCACGGCCTGTGCTTCTCCTCCGGCATGGCGGCGGCCTCCGCGGTGATCGAGACCTTGTCGTCTGGCGACGCCGTGCTCTGCGGCAACGACCTCTACGGCGGGACCTACCGCGCGTTCACCAAGGTGTTCGCCCGCTTCGGGATGAAGTTCTCCTTCGTGGACATGTCCGACCTCGCGGCGGTGGAGGCCGCGTTCGTCCCCGAGACCAAGCTGGTCTGGGTGGAGACGCCGTCCAACCCGCTGCTGAAGATCGCCGACCTGCGCGCGCTGGCCAAGCTCGCGCACGCGAAGGGCGCCAAGCTGGTCGTGGACAACACCTTCGCCAGCCCCGCCCTCCAGCGCCCCCTCTCCCTCGGCGCCGACGCGGTGGTCCACTCGACGACCAAGTACCTGGGCGGGCACTCGGACGTGATCGGCGGCGCGGTGCTGACCAGCGACGAACAGCTCTTCAAGGACTGCAAGTTCGTGCAGAACTCGCTGGGCGCGGTGCCCGGCCCCCTGGACTGCTTCCTGGTCCTGCGCGGGACCAAGACCCTGCCCCTGCGCCTCGAGCGCCACTGCCGCAACGCCGCGGCGGTGGCCAAGCACCTGCTCGCTCACCCCGAGGTGACCAAGGTCCACTACCCGGGCCTGCCCACGCACCCCGGCCACGAGATCGCCAAGGGCCAGATGAGCGGCTTCGGCGGGATGATCTCCTTCGAGCTCAAGGGGGACCTCGAGCGCGCCAAGCGCATGATCTCCTCGTGCGGGGTCTTCTCCCTGGCCGAGAGCCTGGGCGGGGTCGAGTCCCTGATCGGCCATCCGGCGAGCATGACGCACGGCGCGATCCCGCGCGAGGAGCGGCTCAAGGCCGGCCTCGTCGACGGACTGATCCGATTGTCGGTGGGCGTCGAGGACGAGGCCGACCTGATTGCGGACCTGGATGCCGCCATCGTCAAGAGCCTAAAGGCGTAAGCCCCGCGCCCGGGGCGTCACCAGCCTCCGGAGGCGCCGCCGCCGCCGAAGGAGCCGCCGCCGCCAGAGAAGCCGCCGCCGGAGAAACCGCCGCCGCTCCAGCCGCCGCCGCCGAAGCCGCCGCCCCAACCCGAACCGCCGTAGTAGCCGCCCCCGCCTGACTGCATCTTCTTGGCCAGGGCCTTGCCCCAGTCCGTCTTCTGCAGGAAGACCTTGGCGATCGGGAAGCCGACCAAGTGCAGGCCCAGCGCGCAGGCGCCGAAGGTCGCGCCCCAGATCGCCATCGGGAACGCGGCCCAGAACGGAATCAGGAAGAAATACAGGAACCAGCCCACGCCCGGGGTCGCCATGCCGGTGAACTCGAAGACGCCCAGGATGCCGAAGACGAAGGCGCTCATCAGCAGCTTCTGCGCCGCGCCCATCGCCGCGAACTCGTTGCGGCCGGGATGGAACGGGGGCGCGTCGGAGGGGGGCGAGTAGGAGCCGGCGAGAGTCCCGATGATCGCGTTCACGCCGGCCGCGATGCCGCCGGGATAGTCTCCGGCGCGGAAGCGGGGCACGATCACGCCGCGGATGATGCGACCGCACAGGGCGTCGGGGAGGTCGCCTTCCAGGCCGTAGCCGACCTCGATGCGGACCTGGCGGTCGTCGCGCGCGACGAGGAGCAGGATCCCGTCGTCCTTGCCCTTGCGCCCCAGCTTCCAGGTGCGGGCGACCTTGATGGAGAAGTCCTCCAGAGGCTCGCCGTCCAGCGAGGGCAGGGTCAGCACGACCAGTTGGCGGCCGGTCTTCTTCTCGTAGCCGCGCAGCACGGCCTCCAGCCGCGAGGCGGAGCCCGCGTCGAGCAGGTGCGCGTCGTCCACCACGCGGCCGGTCAGGAAGGGGACCTCCAGCGCCCGCGCGGGCAGCGCCAGCGCGGCCAGGACGGCGGCGGCGGCGAGGACGCGCCTCATCGTCCGTCCTCGTCCACCGGGGCGTCGCCGAGCTCGTCGTCCGAGCGCCCGGAGAAGCCCGCCTCGCGCAGGACCTTCGCGGCCTCCGCGACCGCGGCGACCAGCGCGTCGGCGACGCGGCCGTCGCCCGCGGCCGCGGTCAGCGTCCGCACGACCGGCGCCCAGGCCTCGGCGCGGACCTTCGCGCGC
>JAJXTZ010000234.1 GCA_021783355.1 bacterium
GCGCGACGGCGGCGCGCGCGGCCAGCAAGGCCAGGATGGGGAGGAGGGGCGCCGACAGGCGCGGCTCGGGGTTGACGCCGGCGGCGAAGACCAGCAAGGGCGACAGTCCCCAGAGCGCCGCCCGCGTCCCGGCGTCGGGCCGGCGCGGCCCGCCCGCGGCCGCGCCCAAGGCGACCGCGCCCATCGCCGCGGCCAGCGGCCAGGACAGGCCGCCGCGCAGCAGGGTCTCCAGCCAGCGCCAATGCGCGATCAGACCGCCGCCTCCCGCGTAGTCGCGCGCGATCTTCCCGAAGCCGGCGCTCCAGGCGAAGCCCAGGATGTAGAGGGCGTTCTCGGCGTACCAGGTCGCGGCGATCAGCGTCGCGACCAGCAGGGCGGTCTTGGCGTGGGGCTTGAGGCGCTCGCGCGCGGGCCAGAGCAAGCCCGCCGCCAGAAGCGGGAAGGTGACCTTGGTCAGCAGGCCCAGGCCCAGCAGGACGCCGAGGCGGGCGCCCTCGCGGCGGTCGTCGGCTTTCGCCGCGGCGCAGCGCCAGGCGGTCAAGGCCAGGAGGGCCGACAGCAAGGTTTCGACGAAGAAGACGCGCGAGAGCCCGTAGGCCAGGGGCAGGAGCGCCGCGAGGGCCCCGCCCAGGGCCGCGGCTTCCTTCCCGCGCGGATGGTCCTTCCACCACGCGGCGGCCGCGCGCGACCAGGCCCAGGCGGCCAGCATCGCCAGGGGCAGGTTGATCCAGACCGCGACGCGCTCGCCGGTCCCGAAGAGCGGGTAGAGCGGGAACGGCGCCAGCGCGATCAGCGGCGCCTTGATGTGGAAGGCGTTCTCGTAAGCGCGCAGGAACGCGAGCGGCCCGGCTTTCAGCGCCGACCAGAGTCGGAAGCTGACCTCCAGGTACCAGGCGTCGTCCCAGGCCGGCGGGGCGGCGTTGCGGGCCAGGTGCCACGCCGTCGCGGCGAACGCGGCGGCCGCCGCGGCGGCGGCGGCCGGAACGGTCGCGGACGGGCGCCTCACGCCCGCCGCCTCTCCCAGGCGCCGAAGAGGGCGTACAGGACCAGGCCTCCCGCGAACGAGAGGATCAGGGAGAAGGCCGCGCCCAGAACGCCGTACGCCGGCACCAGGCGCGCGGTCAGGAAGACGTTTCCCAGGCCGGCGGCCAGCGCGCCGGTCACGGAGACGCGCAGGCCCGAGAAGTCGCGGGCGGCGTAAAGCGCGGAGGCCGCGCCGTGGAGCAGGACCAGCGCCGCCGCCGCCGCGAAGGCCGCGGCCCAGGCGAGGTCCAGAGGATAGCTGCGGCCGAAGAGGGCCAGGCCGCCGAGCGCCGTGACCGAGAAGAAGACGAAAGCCGCCGCCGCGGCCGGCGCGGACCAGCGGCGGAAGAGCGGCCAGAGCTCGCGCTGGCCGTCGGGACCGCTGGCCATCGGGACCAGGACGGCCTGGAGCATGTAGAGGAACGCCAGCGCCACCTGCACCGTCGAGGTGAAATAGGCGCTGAAGAGGCCCACGTCGCGGGGCGTGCCGCTGCGGTTGAGGAAAAGGCGCGCGGGGGCCAGCACGCAGGCCGTCGCGAACAAGGTCAGCGTCGCCGTCGCCGCGTAGCGGCCGACGGCCTTCAGGAACTGCGGGTCGAACGCGGGCTTCAGCGAGCGGCGCAGGACCCACAGCGCGTAGGCCGAGCTGGCCAGCAGGGCGCCCGCGAAGGCCTCGATCATCGCCCGGTGCGTGGGCCCGGAGGACAGGATCAGCGCGACGAGGAGGAGCGGGGCCGTGAAGCCGTAGACGGTCTCCACGAGCCCCCGGTGCGCGAAGCGCTTGAGGCCCAGGAGCGGGCTCGCCAGGACCTGGCTCAGCGCCGTGGCGATGGCCAGCAGGGCCGAGAGCGCGAAGAGGTCCGACGGCAGGCCCATCGCGCGTTCCAGGAACCGGTGCGCGACGAGCATCAGCGGCAGGCTCAGCACGGACCAGAGCGCGAAGGCGGTCAGCGCGGTGGAAATCAGACGCGCGCGGCGCTCCTCGTCGTGCTCGTCGGCCACCAGCTTGCTGGTCGCGAGCGGGAAGCCCAGCATCGGGATGATCTGCAGGTACGCCGCGGCGGCCACCGCGAGGTTGGCGCGGCCGTACTCGACGGGCCCCAGCCAGCGCCCGGCGAGCAACTGGGTCAGCAGCGTGGAGGCGCGCGTGGCGCCGTAGAGCGCGCCGATCCAGCCCAGGCCGGAGAGAAGGACGCGGCGGTGGCGCCGGTGCGGCGGCGCCGCGTCCGGGGCGCGGCGTCGCGCGTCCTCCACGGCATCCTCCAGGGCCGCGAAGACCGTCTCCTCGGCGTTGGCGCGCGCGAGCGCGACGCGCGCGCGCCGGGCGGTCTCTCCGTCGTCGTCCAGCGCGCGGGCGGCGGCCACCCACTCGCCCGGGGTCCGGCAGATCGTCAGCGGGCCCGCGAGGCCGGCCAGCGCCGGCAGGGGGCTTGCGAGCACGGGCCGTCCGGTGGCCAGGCACTCGTAGGTCTTGGCCGGGATCACGCCCCGGTTGTACTCGTCGTTCACGTAGGGCAGCAGCAGGGCGTCGAAGTCGGCCAGGAGCGCGGGGAGCTCCTCGTGCGGGAAGGGGCCGCGCAGGGTCACGCCCGCGGGCAGGGGCGGCGGCGGCTCCTTGACCGGGCCGATCAGCTCCACCTCGAAGCCGGCCTCGGCCAGGGCCTTGATCGGCTCGTAGTCCACCGCGCGCCACAGCGTGCCGAAGTAGGCCAGGCGCCGGCGCGGGCGGTCCGGCGGAGGGGGCAGGAAGAAGCCGCGGCTCACGCCGTGGTGCAGCTCCAGCACGTTGGGGTGCAGGCCCTTCTTGTCCTCGTAGAGCGTGCGCGAGGTGGTCAGCACCAGGCCGGCGCGGGCCATCAGCGCGGCCTCGGTGGCGGCCAGGTCGGGCGGCGGCGAGGGCAGGCCGTAGAAGTTGTCCACGCAGTCGTAGACCACCAGCGCGGGGGCGATCTCCTCGATCAGGGCCAGCGTGGTGGCGGTCGGCAGGTAGGCGAAGACCACGCAGCCGCGGCGCAGGCCGCGGTCGCGCAGCAGGTCGCCCAGGCG
>JAJXTZ010000063.1 GCA_021783355.1 bacterium
GCGCCGCCGCCGGCGCCGGGCGCCGCGCCCCCCGCGCCCGAGCCCAGGCCGATCCCCGGGAAGCGCTCGTCGACCTTCGCGTAGATCGCCTCGTTGAAGCGGACGCGCTCGACGCCCCGCTCGCTCAGGAACGCGGCGAAGTCCGGGACCGAGTCGGGGCGCGCCGCCGCCAGCTCGCAGAAGGCCGCCAGCTCCGCCTCGCTCAGTCCGGGAAGGAAGGTGATGCTGGTGAGCTTGAAGCGCGCGATCAGCGCGGCGACGGGACCGCCCTCCTGCCCGGCGGAGCCGATGATGCGTCCGTTGGCCAGCCAGCGGTCCTGGTCCTTGGCGAAGGTCAGTTCCCCGCGCGCGCCGGCCGCCGCGGCGGCGGCGAGGAGCCGCGCGCCTTCCTTGAGCTTGTCCGCGACCGACGGGTGGGAAGCCTCGTACAGGCTGAGCTGGAGCATCGCCTTGCTGAGCGCCTTGAGCGCCTCCAGGCACTGCCCTTCGAAGCCCTCTTCGCCCGGGCCGGTCTCGCTCATCCCGAGAGTTTGTCCCCGGAACCGCGCGGCGTCAAGCCGCGGCCGGCAGGGGCTTGACGCGACGGGGCGGCCATGCTATTATTTGACCGGACGGTCAGTCAATCATGGGACGAAAACCAGACCCGGCGGTTCGTGAGCGCATCCTCCAGGAGGCGGAGCACGTCATCCACCTGAAGGGATATCATTCCGCGTCCCTGGACGAGATCGCCAAGGCCTGCGGGATGACCAAGGCCAACCTCTTCCACCACTACGGCTCGAAGGCCGACCTGGCCCTGGCCGTGCTCGACTACAAGATCGCCGACTTCCGCTCCCGCAAGGTCCAGCCTCTGTGCGCGCAGGCCGCCCCGGAGCTCGCGATCGAGGCGATGTTCGAGGAAGGCGCGCGCTTCTTCCACGGCATCGGTTGCCGCGCCGGCTGCTTCGTCGGCAACATCGCGCTGGAGATGAGCGACCGCGACGAGGCGTTCCGCCGGCGCGTCGGCCGCTTCTTCGCCGAGTGGGCCGCGAGCATGGCCGAGTGCCTGGAGCGGACGAAGGCCTCGGGGTACTTCCGCGCGTCGCTGGACTCGCGCGCCTCGGCCGAGGCGATCGTCGCGCTGTACGAGGGCGCGATCATGCTGACCCGCTCCCAGCGCGACGCGAAGATCTTCAGGCGGGTGGGTAAAGTCGCCCGCTCGATCCTTGAGCAGCACAAGACCGAAGACAGGAGGAAACGCACGATGATGGCCCCCAAGACTCCCTGCGGCTGCTAAGCCGCTGAAACCGCCGGCCTCCGCCCCTCGCGGGCGGAGGCCGGCGCGCCGTTTAAGACCGCCGCCACGGAGATCCCATGACCCCACGCCGCGCCGCCCTCGCCGTCCTGCTGGCCGCCGCCGGCGCCCTCTCCGCCTGCGGCGGAGGCGGCGCCGACCGCGCCGCCCCGGACTTCAGCCTCCCGTCCGCCGCGGGGAAGACCGTCACCCTCTCCGGGCAGAAGGGCCGCGTGGTCCTGCTCAACTTCTGGGCCACCTGGTGCGACTCGTGCAAGGAGGAGCTCCCCTCGCTCCAGGCCCTGGAAGCGCGCGACGGCGGGCGCTTCGTCCTGCTGGCGGTCAGCGTGGACGACGACCCGGCCAAGGTCGTGCCCGCCTTCGCCGCCGCCCACGGGCTGACTTTCCCGATCCTGTACGCCGACCGGACCGTCGTCGACGCCTACGCGGTCCGCGACCTGCCGACCTCGTATCTGATCGCCCCGGACGGGTCGATCGTGCGCCGCTATGTCGGTCCGCTGGACCCGAACGCGGTGGAAAATGATATCGTGAGTCTTCTCAAAAGGAGACCGTCATGAACCGAATCGCCGCCGCAGTCCTGTCGCTGCTGCTCGCCGCGCCCGCCGGCGCCGCCATCACCCGCGCCGAGCTGAAAAAAGCCCTGGACGCGAACCCGGACCTGGTCCTGCAGGCCCTGGACAAAGCGGACAAGGGGAAGCTCTTCCAGATGGTCATCGACGGCCAGCGCGAGTATCAGATGTCCCGCGCGAAGGCGGAGGAGGCCAAGGAGAAGGCCGAGCGCGAGGAGGCCTTCAAGCACCCGATGAAGCCGGTGATCGACGCGCACACCCGCATCCGCGGCGACAAGGACGCCCCGATCACGATCGTCGAGTACTCGGACTTCCAGTGCCCGTTCTGCGAGCGCGGGTTCCACACCGTCGAGGCCGTGCGCAAGGAGTACGGCAAGAAGGTCCGCTTCATCTACAAGCACCTCCCGCTGACGAACCTCCACCCCGAGGCCCTGCCCGCGGCCGAGTGGCAGGAGGCCGTGGCGATTCAGTCCCCGGAGAAGGCTTGGCTGTTCCACGACAAGATGTTCGAGAACCAGGACAAGCTCGGCGAGGACTTCTACCGCCAGACCGTCAAGGAGCTGGGACTCGACGTGGACAAGGCCGCCAAGGACCGCAAGAGCAAGGCGGTCGCCGACAAGATCCAGGCCGACGTGGACGAGGCGCACAAGTTCGGCTTCACCGGCACCCCGGGGTTCCTCATCAACGGCGTGCCGCTGCGCGGCGCCTACCCCCCGTCCGAGTTCGACAAGATCATCGCGCGGCTCGAGGCGCAGAAGAAGTAATCCCGAACGCCGGCCCCGGACCCGCGAAGGCCCGCCGACAGGCGGGCCTTCCTTTTTATAACGCCGGGCGCGGCGAGAGGCGCAGCGCGTCGGCGCTCAGGCGGTCCAGCGCGTCGGGGTCGTCCCCGTGGTAGTAGCCGCGGATCCGCCCGCGCGCGTCGATCAGAACGAACTCGGTGGTGTGCGCGACGTTCTGTCCCGGCGCGGCCTTGGGATCGGCCACCGCGGAGATCAGGAAGCCGTCGCGGAACAGGCGCACGAGCGCGGCCTTGTTGCCGGTGACGAAGAGCCAGCGCCCCGGGTCCGCGCCGAAGGACCGCGCGTACCGGGCCAGCACCGCCGGCGAATCGTGGTCCGGATCCACCGTGAAGGACAGCAGGCCGATCGCCGCGGGAAGACGCTTCTGCAGCCCGGCCATGTTCGCGCTCAGCATCGGGCACGGACCCGCGCAGCGCGTGTACACGAAGTCCGCGACCCACGCGCGGCCGCGCAGGGCCGCGAGGTCCAAGGGCCGGGTCCCGTCGACGGTGACGGCGGTCAGCGCGAAGTCGGGAAGGGCGCGGATCGCGGGCGGCGCCTTCGCGCAGCCGGAGATGACAAAAGTCGCAAAGCAAAAGACAGCACTTAAAAACACTGCAAGCACCTCATCGAGCAATACCCAACATCTAGGTCTTTACAAAGATACGGGCATCGGTTATTCTAAAGACCTGTCCGCAATCGCGCGCGGGCCGCTCCGCGGCCCCGAGCACCAACCCTACAAAATATGTCACGGAGAAACGGATGAACACGGCTCCCACCACGCCGATCAATCCCATCGAGATTCTGGACGCCGCCGCCGGCACCATGCAGGTGCGCAAGCGCAACGGCTCTCTCGAACCCGTGGATGTCAACAAGATCGTGCGCGCCGTCGCCCGCTGCGGCCAGGGCCTCGAGAACGTGGACGTCCTCAAGATCGCGACGAAGACAATCGGCGGACTCTATGACGGCGCCACCACCAAGGAGCTCGACAACCTGTCGATCCAGACCTCGGCGCTGCTGATCGCCGAGTCCCCGGAGTACTCGCGCTTGGCGGCACGCCTGCTGGCCACCTACATCCACAAGGAGGTGGAGAACCAGGACATCCAGTCCTTCTCCCAGTCGATCTCGGCCGGCGTGCGCCACGGCCTGATCGCGGACAAGGTGGGCCAGTTCGTCGCCGCCAACTCCCGCAAGCTCAACGACGCGGTGGACTACAACCGCACCGACCTCTTCGAGTACTTTGGACTGCGCACCGTCTACGACCGCTACCTGCTGAAGAACCCTGAGACCCGCGAGGTCCTGGAGACCCCGCAGTACTTCTTCATGCGCGTCGCCTGCGGCCTGGCGGAGACCGTGCACGAGGCCGTGGAGTTCTACAATCTGATCTCCCGCTTCGAGCACATGCCGAGCTCGCCGACGCTGTTCAACTCCGGCACGCGCCACCCGCAGATGTCCTCGTGCTACCTGCTCGACAGCCCGGTGGACGACCTGGAGGCGATCTACAACCGCTACACCGACATAGCGCTGCTGTCGAAGTTCTCCGGCGGCATCGGCGTGTCGTACTCGCGCATCCGCGCGCGGGGCTCCCTGATCCGCTCGACGAACGGGAAGTCCAACGGCATCATCCCGTGGCTGAAGACCCTCGACAGCTCGGTCATCGCGGTCAACCAGGGCGGCAAGCGCAAGGGCGCCTGCGCGGTGTACCTGGAGACCTGGCACCCGGACATCGAGGAGTTCCTGGAGCTTCGCGACAACACCGGCGACCAGGCCCGCCGCGCCCACAACCTGCACCTCGCGCACTGGATCCCGGACCTGTTCATGAAGCGCGTCGAGGAGGACGGCGCCTGGTCGCTGTTCGACCCGAAGACGATGCCGCACCTGACCGACCTCTACGGCAAGGCGTTCGAGGACGCGTACCTGGAAGGCGAGGAGAAGAAGCTTTTCGTCCGTCAGTTGAAGGCGCGCGAGCTCTACGGCCGCATGATGAAGACCCTGGCGGAGACCGGCAACGGCTGGATCAACTTCAAGGATTCGTCCAACCTGAAGTCCAACCAGACCGGCGCGCCGGCCAACGTCGTGCACTCGTCGAACCTGTGCACCGAGATCATCGAGGTCACCAGCCAGGGCGAGACCGCGGTCTGCAATCTCGGCTCGATCAACCTAGCCAAGCACGTGGAGGACGGGCGCTTCGACTTCGTCAAGCTCGCCGCCAATGTGCGCACCGCGGTCAAGTACCTGGACCGCGTCGTGGACATCAATTTCTACCCGACCCAGGCGGCCGCGTCCAGCAACAAGCGCTGGCGCCCCGTCGGACTGGGCGTGATGGGCCTGCAGGACGCGTTCTTCCAGCTGGGCCTGGCCTTCGACGCCCCGGAGGCGCGAGAGCTCTCGCGCAAGATCTCCGAGGACATCTACTTCCACGCGCTGTCGGCGTCGGTCGAGCTCGCGGCGGCCAAGGGCCCTCACGGGGCGTTCGCCGAGACCAAGGCCGCCAAGGGCGTGTTCCAGTTCGAGCTGTGGGGCGTAAAGCCCGCGGACATGACGCGCTGGGAGAAGCTGCGCGCGGAGATGGTCAAGAAGGGCCTGCGCAACTCGCTGCTGCTGGCGATCGCGCCGACCGCGACGATCGCGTCGATCGTCGGATCCTACGAGGCGATCGAGCCGCAGATCTCCAACCTGTTCAAGCGCGAGACCCTGTCCGGCGAGTTCCTGCAGATCAACAAGTACCTGGTCCTCGAGCTCAAGCGCCTGGGCCTCTGGAACGAGGGTATGCGCGCGCGCATCAAGATGGCCGAGGGCTCGATCCAGGACATCGTCGAGATTCCGGAGTCCGTGCGCACGATGTTCCGCACCGTCTGGGAGATCCCGATGCGCTCCCTGGTCGACATGGCCGCCGACCGCGGCGCCTACCTCGACCAGAGCCAGTCGCTGAACCTCTTCATCGAGAGCCCGAACATCGGGAAGCTCTCCTCCATGTACATGCACGCGTGGAAGAGGGGGCTCAAATCCACCTACTACCTGCGCTCCCGCCCGGCGACTCGCATCGCGAAGGTGACGGCCGCCGCCGCTGCGCCGCTGCCGGCCGCTCCGGACGCGGCCGCCAAGACCGACGCCGAGAAGGTCGCCTGCTCCCTGGAGAGTCCCGAGAGCTGCGAGGCCTGCCAGTAAGATACCCCGTGCCGGGCGGGGCCCGCGCGGGCCCCGCCCGGCGATTTCCCCCGCCCGCACGCGTCGCCTCGCGACGCAGGAGACCCGCCCGATGATCCTCGACCCCGGCTTCAACCTCACCCTGCGCCCGATGAAGTACCCGATCTTCTTCGAGATGTACAAGGCGGCCATCAAGAACACCTGGACCGTCGAGGAGGTGGACTTCTCGCACGACGTCGGAGACCTGAAGAACAAGCTCTCCCCCGCGGAGAAGCACCTGATCCATCGCCTGGTCGCCTTCTTCGCGACCGGGGATTCCATCGTCAGCAACAACCTGGTGCTGAACCTCTACAAGCACGTGAACTCTCCGGAGGCGCGCGTGTATCTCTCCCGCCAGCTGTTCGAGGAGGCCGTCCACGTCGAGTTCTACCTGACGCTGCTCGACACCTACATCCCTGACCCGGCCGAGCGCGAGCAGGCTTTCTCCGCGATCGACAGCATCCCCTCGATCAAGCGCAAGGGCGAGTTCATGTTCAAGTGGATGAACTCCATCGACTCCCTGGACCGCCTGGAGACCCCGGAGCAGAAGCGCCAGTTCCTGATGAACCTGATCTGCTTCGCGTCCTGCGTGGAGGGCCTGTTCTTCTTCGCCGCGTTCGCGTACGTGTACTTCCTGCGCTCGAAGGGCCTGCTCAACGGCCTGGCCGGCGGCACCAACTGGGTGTTCCGCGACGAGTCCATGCACATCGCCGCCGCGATGGAGATCATCAAGACCGCCCGCGCCGAGGACCCCACTCTGTTCACGCCCAAGATGGAGGCCGACGTGGTGGAGATGCTCAAGGAGGCCATCGAGTGCGAGATGGTCTTCGCCGAGGACCTGCTCGACATGGGCGTGGCGGGCCTGTCGGCCAACGGCATGCGCCAGTACCTGCAGTTCATCGCCGACCAGCGTCTCGTGAACCTGAACATGAAGCCCGTCTTCGGCTCCCGGAACCCGTTCAATTTCATGGAACTGCAGGACGTCCAGGAGCTGGCGAACTTCTTCGAACGCCGCGTCTCGGCCTACCAGGTCGGCGTCTCCGGCGCCGTCGCCTTCACCGAGGAATTCTAAGCGCCGGTCAGGTACTCGTCCACCCCGGCCCACAGACCGCGGAGCTCGCGCTTGAGGGCTTCCACGCGGTGGGCCGCGCGGTGCTCCAGGGCGCGCAGGGACGAGCGGCTGGCGGCGGCGTTCCAGCAGGGCCAGAGCTCGCGCTCCTCGGTCTCGAAATGAGCGCGCAGCGCGGCCGAGAGCCGCGCGGCCAGCGGCCGCAGAGCCGCCAGGTCCGGGCCGGCGGCCTTCTCCAGCAGGCCCGAGGCCTCCGCACGCAAGGCCTCCAAGCCCTCGTGCTGGCGCCCGGCGAAGGCCAGCGCCTGGAGAGCCTCGGGCGACGCGGCGTCCCCCGCGCTCTCGAAGACCAAGTCCTCGAGGGCTTGGTGGCCCTCCAGGGCGTGCAGCAGCACGAGCAGGACCCCCCGGGCCTCGCGCCGCGCGACGCGCTCGTCCTTCTCTTGGATGGCCGCCTCCAGGCGCACGACCAGCCCCCACAGCAGGCGGTGTTCCGCGGTCAGCGACTTGAACACGCTCACGCCCCGCCTCCACTGGTCGGTGCCGGCGCGGGCAGCATCAGCGTGAACGCGCTGCCCTCCCCGGCCTTCGACTCCACGAGGATGTCGCCGTTCATCGCGCGCAGAGCGGCGCGGCAGAAGGTCAGCCCCAGCCCCAGGCCCACGCCTCGGCGCCCGCCGCCCTGGTAGAACCGGTCGAAGACTCGCGGCAGGTCCTCGGGCGCGATCCCCGGGCCGTTGTCGCTCACGCGGATCAGGACCGCCTCCGCGCGGGACGACGCCTCGACCTTCACGCGCCCGCCGGACGGCGTGAACTTCAGCGCGTTGTCGAGCAGGTTCATCAGCGCCCGGCGCAGGAGATCCGGGTCGGCCGAGGCGTCCAGCCGCTCGGGCGCCGAGACCTCCAGCTCCAGGCGCCGGCTGCGCGCCGCCGCGGCCGAATCCGCGGCGCACTCCCGCGTCAGCCGCGCCGCGTCGAGGAGCTCGGGATGGACCGGCATCCCCCCCGCCTCCAGGCGCGCGACCTCCAGGAAAATCTCAATGAGCCCCTCGATGCGGCGGCAGGCCCGCACGCCGACGCGGATCAGCTCCAGGTCGTCCTCGCCCAGGGCATGCCCGACGCCGAGGTCCTCCATCGCGCGCAGGGCGCCCAACGCGTTGGTCAGAGGCACGCGCAGGTCGTGGGCGAGCGTGTTGCGCCACTCCTCCTCGCGGCGCTCGCGCGCGGCCTCGTCGGAGATGTCCTCGATCAATATGAAGTGGCTCTCGCCGCGCGGCGAGCGCACGCGCTGGCAGCGCACGCGCAGGTCCCGCCCGGTGACCAGGCCCGGGTAGAGTCCCCCGCGCTGAATCTGGGCCGGCGGGCTGTACTTGCCGCGGAAGGTCACCCCGTCCTCCGGACCTGGACGGCGCAGCGGGCACTGCGCGGCATCGTCCTCCGGGCCCTCCAGACTACCGCAGAGGAGGTCGCAAATCGCGTGCGGCTGGACCTGCGCGGCGCCCCGTCCCAGAAGGCGCCCGGCGGCGTCGTTGGCGTACAGGAGGCGCCCGGCGTCGTCGGCGATGCACATGCCGTCGGTGAGACAGTCGAACAGCGGTCTGAGCGCGTCGATCAGCTCGGCATCCATGGCGACGCTCCCCCTCTGCGATGATGTTCGCACCAGAACGGCCCAGCGCCGGAACGCCTCCTCGCTCCCAAATACTTGACTAAATTTGTCATGTATCTTATACTCAACCCATGCCCGCCGCGAACGGGACCGCCTCCCGCGAAGCCCTCGTCGGAAACACCCCCCTCCTGGACGTCTCCCTCGCGTTCCCGGAACTCGGCGCGGGGGTCCGGGTCTTCGGCAAAGCGGAGTGGGTCAACCCGGGCGGCTCCATCAAGGACCGCGCCGGCTGGTACATCGTGCGCGACGCCATCGATTCCGGCCGCCTGACCCCGGACAAAGTCCTGCTCGACTCCTCCTCCGGCAACACCGGCATCGCCTACGCCTGGATCGGCGCGCGCCTGGGCCGCAAGGTGAGCTTGGCCGTGCCCGGCTCCATCTCGCGCCACCGCAGGGCGATCCTGGAGGCCTACGGCGTGGAGCTCCTGTTCACGGACCCGCTGGAAGGCTCCGACGGCGCGATCCGCGAGGTGCGCCTGATGATGAAGGCCGAGCCCGAGCGCTTCGTCTACGCCGACCAGTACTCCAACCCGATGACCTGGCGCGCGCACTACGAGACGACCGCCCCGGAGATCTTCGCCCAGACGGAGGGTCGGATCACTCATTTCGTCGCCGGACTAGGGACCAGCGGGACCTTCGTGGGGACCGGCCGGCGCCTGCGCGAGCTCAAGCCCGGCGTGCGCCTGGTCTCGATGGAGCCCGACGGCCCCCTGCACGGCCTGGAGGGCCTCAAGCACATGGAGACCTCCATCGTCCCGGCGATCTACGACGAGGCCGTCGCCGACGGCAAGATGCAGGTCTCCACCGAAGAGGCGCAGGACGCCGCCCGCGCCCTGGCGCGCCGCGGCGGGATCCTGCTGGGCCCCTCCGGCGGCGCGAACCTGGCCGCCGCCGTGCGCTTGGGCCGCGACCTCGGCGAGCAGGGCCGCGAGGCCGTCGTGGTCACCGTCTTCCCGGACGCCGGCGAGCGTTATCTCGGCGAGAGGTTCTGGAACCCGTGAGCCTCGAGGTCACCCGCGCGCTGGAGAGCCTCGTCGTCGAGGCCTGCGAGAAGGCCCATCCGAACGAGGCCTGCGGCCTTCTGATCGGGAGCCCGCCCGGGGACTTCGACGCGCCGGGTCGCGCCCTCGTCGTGGACGAGGTCCGCCCCCTGCCCAACGGCTGGGACTCCTCGGCCAAGACCAACCGCTACCTGATCGACCCGCTCGACCTCGCCCGCGTCGAGACGGAGCTGGCCGCCTCCGGGCGCGGCGTGGTGGGCTTCTTCCACTCCCACCCCGACGCCCCGGCCTGGCCGTCCCCGTTCGACCTGATGATGGCCTGGCCCTGCGTCAGCTACTGGATCCTGCGCGTGGACGGCGGCAAGGCCGCGGACTCGCGCAGCTGGCAGCGCAGCGAGGACGGACGCTCGTTCGTGGAAGAACCGATCCACCTGGAGGGATGAGCATGTCCATCGACATCAGGCTTCCGACGGCCCTGCGCGCGCTGGCCGACAAGCAGGCGACGGTGACGGTCGAGGCCAAGACCGTGGGCGAGGCGCTCGACGCCCTGTTCGCGCGCCACGAGCGCCTGAAGGCCCAGCTGCTGGGACCGGACGGCAAACTGCGCAGCTTCGTCAACGTCTACGTCAACGAGGACGACGCGCGCGACCAGCAGGGCCTGGCCACCCCCCTCAAGGACGGCGACGCCGTGCTGATCGTGCCGGCGATCGCCGGCGGGGCCGCCCCGGCGGCCGCAGCGGGCCTGACCGCCGACGAGCGCCGGCGCTACAACCGCCACCTGATCCTGCCCGAGGTCGGGATCGCGGGGCAGGAGCGCCTGAAGGCCTCCTCCGTCCTGTGCGTCGGCGCGGGCGGGCTGGGCTCGCCCCTGGCGCTGTACCTGGCCGCGGCCGGCGTGGGCCGCATCGGCCTGGTGGACTTCGACGCGGTGGACGAATCCAACCTCCAGCGCCAGATTCTTCACGACACGGCCTCGGTGGGGACCTCGAAGCTCGGGTCGGCCAAGAAGCGCCTGCTCGGCTTGAACCCCCACATCACGGTGGAGACGCACGAGACGCGCCTGAGCTCGGCGAATGCCGTCGCGCTGTTCGAGAAATACGACGTGATCGCGGACGGGACCGACAACTTCCCGACGCGATATCTCGTCAACGACGCCTGCGTGCTGACCGGCAAGCCCAACGCCTACGGCTCCATCTTCCGCTTCGAGGGCCAGCTCTCGGTCTTCGCCGCGCAGGACGGCCCCTGCTACCGCTGTCTGTACCCCGAGCCCCCCCCGCCGGGCCTGGTCCCGTCCTGCGCGGAGGGCGGCGTCCTCGGCGTGCTTCCCGGCGTCATCGGCACCATGCAGGCCGTGGAGACCCTGAAGCTCCTGCTCGGGATCGGGCGTCCGCTGGCCGGACGCCTGATGCTCTACGACGCCCTGGAGCAGTCCTGGCGGACGCTCAACATCCGTAGGAACCCCGATTGCCCCGTCTGCGGAAAAAATCCCACAATCAAGGCGCCGATCGACTACGAGGCCTTCTGCGGCCTCAAGGAAACGCCTAAGGAGAAGTCCTTGATCCCCGAGATGACCGTCGAAGAACTGAAGGCCAAGCAGGACAAGAAGGAAGAGTTCGTGCTGATCGACGTGCGCGAGCGGCACGAGTACGACCTGGCGAGGATCCCGGGCTCCACGCTGATCCCGCTGGGCGACCTGCCCCAGCGCCACGGCGAGATCGACAAGACCGCGCTCGTCGTCGTCCACTGCCGCAGCGGCGCCCGCTCGGCGCGCGCGGTGCAGTTCCTGCGAGCGCAGGGCTTCGACGCGGTCAACGTGGCCGGCGGCATCCTCGCCTGGTCGGAGCGCATCGACCCCTCCGTCCCGCAGTACTGAGGACCGGCGCCCGGCCCCGCCCGAGCGCCCCGAGATGCCCGAACTCCCCGAGGTCGAGACGGTCCGCCGCGCGCTGGACGCGCGCTGCCGCGGCAAGGTCGTGGAGTCCGTCCGCGTCGGGCGGCCGACCTTCTACCGCCGCCCTCCCGCCGCCGCCCTGCGCGCGCTGACCGGCGGGACCGTGCGCGGCTTCTCGCGCCGCGGCAAGTACCTGCTCCTGAACCTGGAGGGCCGCCCCAGCGTGGTCTTCCACCTGGGGATGTCCGGGCGCCTGACCGTCGGCGGCGAGAGCCCGCACGTGCGCCTGGAGCTGACCGTCGGCGGGGAACTCCTGCGCTTCCACGACTCCCGCCGCTTCGGCCGCGTCGGCTGCCCCCTGCCGGAGCTGGGGCCCGAGCCCCTGGACGACGCCTTCGACGGGGCGTACCTCTGGAAGGTCCTTCGCGGCCGCCGCGCGCCCGTGAAGGCCCTGATCATGGACCAGCGCCTGGTCGCGGGCCTGGGCAACATCTATGCGACCGAGGCCCTGCACGCCGCCGGCGTGCGCCCCGGGCGCGCCGCGGGCTCGCTGTCCCGCGCCGAGGCCGCCGCGCTGGCCCGCGCCAGCCGCGAGGTCCTGGAGGCCGGCGTGGCGCTGGGCGGCGCGACGCTGGACGACGAGTCCTTCCTGGACCCGCTGGGCCGCCCGGGGCGCATGCAGGAGCGGGTCAAGGTCTACGGCCGCAAGACCTGCGGGACCTGCGGCGCCGCCGTGCTGGGCACCCGCCGCTCCATCGGCGGGCGCGCGAGCCTGTACTGCCCGTCCTGCCAGCGCTGACGCCCCCCCTTGACAAAACGGGGGACCGGGGCAATAATACTAGTGTACTAGTTCACTAGTACACATGATGAACCACACGCTCCTCGCCTTCGCCCTCGCCGCCGCGCGTCGCGTCCTGGGCAAGGCCGCTGGGCTCGTCCGGCCGGACCTCCTGAACGTGCTGACCGTGAACGAATACCTGCGCCTCGTCGTGGACGACCTCAACGCGCTCAACAAGGAGACCGGCGGGAGTTACGAAGTGGACTTCGGCGCCCTGCGCGACCGGATCGACGCCGACCTGAAGGGCGCGGCGGGCGCCGTCTACATCGAGCGCAGCGGAGCCGGGCGATGATCCAGGTGGACCCGGGCTCCCCCGTCGCCCTCAACGAGCAGATCAAGACCGGCCTGCGCGGCCTGATCGCGCGCGGGACCCTGCGGCCCGGCGACCCCGCGCCGTCCATTCGCGGTCTGGCCGAGAGCCTGAAGGTCAACCCCAACACCGTGGCCCGCGCGGTGCGCGAGCTGGTGCTCGAAGGGGTGCTGGAGGTCCGCCGCGGCGAAGGGGCCTTCGTGTCCGACGGCGCGCCGCGCAAGGCGCGCGGCGGGCTGGACGAAGCGCGCGGGCGCCTGGGAGCGTCCCTGCGCCAGGCGCGCCGCGCCGGTCTGGACTGGAGCGCGATCGAGTCGGCGGTGCGCGACGCGCGCCGGGAGGAACCATGAATCCCATCGTCCTGGAATCGGTGACGCTCGGCTTCGGCTCGCGGCGCGTGCTCGACGGCCTGACCGCGCGCGCCGTGGAGGGGCGCGTGATCGGACTTCTCGGGCGCAACGGCGAGGGCAAGACCACGCTCCTCAAGGTCCTGCTCGGGCTGCTGGCTCCCGACTCCGGCCGGGTCGAGGTGCTCGGCGCGGGCGTGGACGCGCGCGGCGCGGCCCGCCGGCGCGTCGGCTTCGTGCCGGAGCGCCCCGCCTTCCACCCGTTCCTCACCGTCGGCGGGGCGCTCGCCCTGCGCGCGCGGCTCTTCCCCTCCTGGAACGCCGCCCGCGCCGCGGAGCTCTGCCGCCGCTTCTCCCTGGACCCCGCGACGCCGGTGGCGGGCGCCAGCAAGGGAACGCTGGGCAAGCTCGCCTGGGTCTGCGCCGCCGCGCACGACCCCGCGCTCTACCTGCTCGACGAGCCGACCTCCGGCCTGGACGCGCTGGTGCGCGAGGAGGTCCTTTCCGGCCTGGTCGCGGAGCTGGGCCGCGAGGGCCGCACGGTCCTGATCGCCAGCCACCGCCTCGACGAGCTCGCCGGACTGCTCGACGAGGTCTGGGTGCTGGCCGGCGGGCGCGTCGCGGCCGTCGACGACGCCGCGCGCCTGCGCGCCGAGGCCCGGCGCGTCGTCGCCCGCCCGCGTCCC
>JAJXTZ010000064.1 GCA_021783355.1 bacterium
CGCGGGGGCCGGCGGCGCGGCCCCGGCGTCCGCGGCAACGGCGCGCGCGGCGGCGGGGATGACGGACGCGGGCAGCCTCCAGGCGCAGCGGGACCTGGCCGAAGGGCGGCGGATGCTGGCGCTGGACCCCGCGCAGGCGCTGAAGAGCTTCGACGCGGCGGTGGCGGTCTCGCCTGGGGACGCGCGGGTGCGCGCCGCGAGGGCGCAGGCGCGGCTGGCGGTGGGCGACGCGGCCGGGGCCATGGAGGACGCGCAGGCGGCGGTGGCCGGCGGCGGCGGGGCGGTCGCGTACGCGGCGCGCGCGGAAGCCGCCAAGGCGCTGGGGCGCCCGGCGGCAGAGATCGCCGACGACCTGGCGCGCGCGGCCGGCCTGGACCCCGGCAACGCCGACTTCTATAAGCAGGCCGTGGAGCGCATCGCGGCCGGACAGGCGGCCGCGGCGGCCGGGGTCTCGTCCGGACGCGGCGGCGGGGCCGGCGCGCAGGCCTCCGGCGGCGGCTACGGCTTGGACGCCCTGGGGAAGGACTGGCGGCTGACGGCCGTCGCGGCGGGAGCCTTGCTAATCCTGCTGGCGGGATTTGGGTTGTGGGTCAAGCGGCGACTGCGGCGAGCCTTCGAGGTGGAGTCGGGGACGCCGCCGCCGCTCTACCCGCGCTGACGGGCCTTCAGCCCGCGACGGTGAGGGTCAGGCGGCTGACGCCGCCGCCCAGGGAGGCGTCCACGCGGTCGCCGGCGGCCACGGGACCGACGCCGCGCGGCGTGCCGGTGAAGACCACGTCGCCGGGCCGCAGCGAGTAGACCGCGTCCAGGTGCTCCAGCAGGCGCGGCACCGAGAAGAGCATGTCCGCGGTGCTGCCGCGCTGGCGCAGGGTCCCGTTGACGCTCAGCGTGAGCTCCGCCGGCAGCTTGGCCGGGACGAACGGCCCGATCGCCGCGAAGCCGGGGCGGCCCTTGGCCGCGGTCCAGGGCAGGCCCTTCTTCTTGAGCTCGTCCTGGATGTCGCGCGCGGTGAAGTCCACGCCCACGGCCATGCGCAGGGAGCCGTCGCGCGCGCGCGCCGCCACCAGCTCCACCTCGTGGTCCACGCGCTTGGAATCAGGCGGCAGGCGCAGGGCGCCCCCCAGCGTCAGCACGGAGGAGGCCGGCTTGGTGAAGATCACCGGGGTCTCGGGCGCGGGCGCGCCCATCTCGGCGGCGTGGTCCGCGTAGTTGCGGCCCACGCACCAGATCGTGCCCAGCGGCAGGTCCAGGCCCGGGAGGATCATGACACCCCCATCATACCACTTCGTATAATGTCCGCGTGATCTGCCGATCCTGCGGTCAGCGCGAAGCCGTCGTCCTGGTCCAGACCGTCGTGGCCAACCAGGTGGAGAAGACCGCCCTGTGCGCGTCCTGCGCCGCGGCACTGGGACCCGCCGCCGCGCTGGACGCGCTGATGGAGGCCCTGGCCGCCCATCCGACGCGTCCGCGCCCGCACCACGGCCGCTGTCCCGGCTGCCGCACCGCCTGGACGGACTTCCGCGAGAGCGGGCGCTTCGGCTGTCCTCAGTGCTACGAGGAGTTCCTGCCGCTGGTCAAGGACCTTCTGCCCCGCGTCCACGCCGGGGCCTACCACCACCGGGGCAAGACCCCGGGGAGGCGCTGACATGCAGCTGCAGACCATGCTGCGCTTCCGCGCCGGCTGGTCGGAGGCCGAGGGCCCCGAGCGCGAGATCGTGCTGAGCACCCGCGTGCGCCTGGCCCGCAACCTCCGGGCCCCGTTCCCCGCGCGACTGAGCCCGGCGGGCCTCAAGCGCGTGCTGGAGCGCGCCTTCGACGCCGCGTCCTGCGGCGGCCTCAAAGGCGCCGCGTACTTCAAGCTGGCCGACCTGGACGAGACCGACCGCGCCTTCCTGGTCGAGCGCCACCTGATCAGCCCCGCCCTGGCCGCGCACCCCGCCCACCGCGGCGTGGTCGTCGGAGAGCGGGAGACCCTGGCCGCGATGGTCAACGAAGAGGACCACCTGCGCCTGGCCGCCCTCTTGCCCGGCCTCCAGCTGCGCCCGGCCCACGCCGCCGTGGACCGCCTGGACGACGCGCTGGCCGGGCGGCTGGATTTCGCCTTCCGCGACGACCTCGGCTACCTCACCGCCTGCCCGACCAACCTGGGCACCGGCATGCGCGCCTCCTGCCTGATGCACCTGCCCGCGCTGACCATGACCGGCGCCGTGGCCAAGCTGATGGAGGGCCTCACCCGCGCGGGCCTCATCGCCCGCGGCCTCTACGGCGAGGGCACCCGCGTGATCGGCGACTTCTTCCAGGTCTCCAACGCCACCGGCTTCGGCCGCACCGAGGCCGAGATCCTCGCGGCCTTGGAGAAGTCCGTCGCCGCCGTCGTCGCCCGCGAGGGCGAGGCTCGCGCCGCGCTCTCCGCCGGCTCCGCCAAGGTCAAACTCGAGGACGAGGTCCACCGCTCGCTGGCCCTGCTCGGCGCGGCGCGCCTCCTGTCCTTCGAGGAGGCCCAGCACCACCTCTCGCGCCTGCGCCTGGGACTGGCCCTGGGCTGGAAGCTCCCCGCCGACCTGGCGCTCGCCAACGAGCTGACCTTGTCCGTCCAGCCCGCTCATCTGGACCTCCTGGCCGAAAAGGTCCTGCCCCCTCAGGAGCGCGACGCCCTGCGCGCCGCCCTGGTCCGCCGCCGGCTGAAGACCGCCTGACCCGCCCCCGGTAAGAGTTGTTATAATCCCCTCGTCCGAGGTGACCTGATGATCGCCAAGCTCCTTCTGTCCGCCGCGGCCGGGTGCTTCTACGCCGAGTTCGTCGGCTACTGGCTGCACGTCCTCCTGCACAGCGAGAAAGTGCCCTTCCTGAGCCGCAACCACATGCTCCACCACCTGGTGGCCTACGCCCCGGACAAGCCCCAGCGCCCGTCGCGCGAGTACCTGGAGACCACCTCCGACCGCGCCAGCATCCTGGGCATCGGCATGGAGTGGATCGGGCCCGTCGTCCTGATCCTGGGCGTCTCGGTCGGCGCGCTGACGGCCCTGGGCGTCGGCGCCGCCGAGCAGGCGGTCTTCTCCGCCGTCGCGCTGGGCTGGGGCGCGCTGATGTTCTGGTACATGCACGACGCGATGCACCTGCGGGACTTCTGGATGGAAGGCCGCTCGTTCTGGAAAGCCTGGTTCCTGGACGCGCGCCGCCGCCACGACGTCCACCACATGGACCTGAGCGACGCCGGGCGCATGAACAAGAACTACGGCATCTGCTTCTTCGGCTTCGACCGCCTGTTCGGGTCCTTCCAGGACCAGCACAAGCGCTTCAACCGCGCCGGGCTGGAGGCCGCCGAGCGCCGCTACGCCGCGGTCATCACCGGCGGCGCCGCCCGCTCCGCCTAGAGCCGCGCCTTCCGCAGGCGCAGGGCGTTCGTGATCACCGAGACCGAGGAGAAGGTCATCGCCGCGGCCGCGATCACCGGGCTCAGCAGGAGCCCGAAGAACGGGTACAGGACCCCCGCCGCCACCGGCACCCCCAGCGCGTTGTAGGCGAAGGCGAAGAACAGGTTCTGCCGGATGTTCCGGAGCGTCGCGCGGCTCAGATTGCGCGCGCGCAGCAGGGCCCGCAGGTCGCCGTGCAGGAGCGTGAGGCCCGCGCTCTCCAGCGCCGCGTCGGCGCCCGTGCTCATCGCGATGCCGACCTGCGCCTGCGCCAGCGCGGGCGCGTCGTTGACCCCGTCGCCGGCCATGGCCACGATCCGGCCGCCGGCCTGGAGCTCGCGGATGACCTCGGCCTTGCCTCCGGGCTGGACCTCGGCGCGCACCTCGTCGATGCCCAGGCGCCGGGCCACCGCCTCCGCCGCCGCGCGCCCGTCGCCGGTGAGAAGGACCAGGCGCAGGCCTTGGGCGTGGAGCTCCGCCACCGCCTCCGCGGCCGACTCCTTGACGCGGTCGGAGACCCCGACGACGCCGAGCAGGCGCCCGCCGCGGGCGACGAACACCGTGGTGCGCCCCTCGGCCTGGAGCGCCGCCGCGCGCGCGTCCAAGGACGCCGTGGCGACGCCCGCCTCGGAGAGAAGGAGCGCGCGTCCCAAGACGCCGGGAGCGCCGTCCACCGTTCCGGTCAGCCCCAGTCCGGGACGGGCCCGGAAGTCCGCGGCCTCCCCGGCCGCGAGACCCCGGCGGCGAGCCTCCTCCAGGACCGCCGCGGCCAGCGGATGCTCGCTGGGCCGCTCCAGGACCGCGGCCACGCGCAGGAGCTCGTCGGCGGAGACGCCGTCCGCGGGGACCAGGTCCGTCACGCGCGGCTTGCCCTCGGTCAGCGTCCCGGTCTTGTCGAAGACCAGGGTGTCCACCCGGTCCAAGGCCTCCAGGGCCGCAGCGTCCTTGACCAGGACGCCGGCCGCCGCGCCCCGGCCCGCGGCCACCATCACCGCCATCGGCGTGGCCAGGCCCAGCGCGCACGGGCAGGCGATGATCAGGACCGCCACCGCGTTGACCAGGGCGTGAGCCAGGCGCGGCTCGGGCCCCCACAGCGCCCAGGCCGCGAAGGTCAGGGCCGAGGCCAGCACCACCGCCGGCACGAACCAGGCGGCCGCCTTGTCGGCCGCGCGCTGGATGGGCGCGCGGCTGCGCTGGGCCGCGGCCACCGTGCGCACGATCCGCGCGAGCAGGGTGTCGGCGCCCACGCGCTCGGCGCGCAGGACGAAGCTCCCGGTGCCGTTGACCGTCCCGCCGGTCGCGCGCGCGCCGGCCGTCTTCTCCACGGGGACCGGCTCCCCGGTCAGCAGCGACTCGTCCACGGAGCTGGCGCCCTCCAGGACGACCCCGTCCACGGGCACCTTTTCGCCCGGGCGCACGCGCAGGCGGTCCCCCACGGCCACGGACTCCAGGGGCGCGTCCTCCTCCGAGCCGTCGGCCTTGAGCCGCCGCGCGGTCTTCGGCGCCAGGCCCAGCAGGGCGCGGATCGCCGCCCCGGTGCGCCGCCGCGCGCCGAGCTCCAGCACTTGGCCCAGCAGGACCAGCGTGACGATCATCGCCGCCGCGTCGAAGTAGACCGGCACCGCGCCGCCGGGGCCGCGGAAGGCGGGCGGGAAGGCGGCGGGCGCGAGCGCCGCCGCGACGCTGTACAGGTAGGCCGCGCCCGTGCCCAGGGACACCAGCGTGAACATGTTGGGGCTGCGCCGCGCCACCGAGGCCCAGCCGCGCGCGAAGAACGGCGCCCCGCCCCAGAGCACCACCGGAGTGGCCAGCAGGAGCTCCCACAGCGTCCGCCCGCGGCTCCCGCCCCCGCCCATGGCGCTCATCGCCAGGACGAAGAGCGGCGCGGTCAGGACCAGGCAGGCCCGGAAGCGCCGGCTCATCGCGTCGAGCTCCTGGTCCATCCCGGAGTCGTCGGCGGTCGGGACCTCGGCCTCCAGCGCCATCCCGCAGACCGGGCAGGACCCGGGACCCTTCTGGCGCACCTCGGGGTCCATCGGGCAGACGAACCAGGCGTCGGCCGCGCCCGGCGGGAGCGGCTCCTGCGGAGCGGGGTTCAGGAAGCTCTCGGGATCGGCGGCGAACTTCTCGCGGCAGCGCGGGTTGCAGAAGTAGTAGTCGACGCCGCCGTGGCGGTGGGTGCCGCCGCGCGGGGCGGCGGTCTTGACCGTCATCCCGCAGACGGGGTCGAGCGCGGTCGCCTCTTGGCTCATCGCCTCAGTATAGCTCTCGCGCCGCCCCCCAAAAAAGCCCGCCCCCCGTTGACCCAGGTCAACAACCCCCGGGGGTCATGGTGCTAGAATGGGGCCATGATCGACTGCAAACACGAGAAGCTGAAGGCGTGGGTGGACGAGACGGCCAAGATCTGCGAGCCGGACCAGGTCTACTGGATGGACGGCTCCGAGGAGGAGCGCATCCGCCTGGAGAAGCGCGCGGTGGCCCGCGGCTTCCTGATCCCCCTGGACGAGGAGAAGTACCCGGGCTGCTTCTACAGCCGCTCCAACCCCAACGACGTGGCCCGCACCGAGCATCTCACTTTCATCTGCACCAACAACAAGGAAGACGCCGGCCCCACCAACAACTGGATGTCCCCGAAGGACGGGTACGCCAAGGCCCAGGAGTTCTTCCACCAGTCCATGCACGGGCGCACGATGTACGTGATCCCGTTCTCGATGGGCCCGGTCGGCTCCCCGTTCTCCAAGATCGGCGTGGAGATCACCGACTCGATCTACGTGGCCCTGAACATGCGCATCATGACGCGCGTGGGCAAGTCCGTCCTCGAGAAGCTCGGGACGGGCGGCGAGTTCACCAAGTGCCTGCACTCCCGCGCCGACGTGGCCGTCGAGCACCGCCTGATCCTGCACTTCCCCGAGGACAACACGATCTGGTCCGTGGGCTCCGCCTACGGCGGCAACGCGCTGCTGGGCAAGAAGTGCCTGGCGCTGCGCATCGCCTCCTGGCAGGCCCGCAAGGAAGGGTGGCTGGCCGAGCACATGCTGATCCTCGGCATCGAGAAGGACGGCAAGACCGAGTACGTCACCGCCGCCTTCCCCAGCGCCTGCGGCAAGACCAACTTGGCCATGCTGATCCCGCCGGAGGGGCTCAAGCACAAGGGCTACAAGATCTGGACCGTCGGCGACGACATCGCCTGGCTGCGCGTGGGCCCCGACGGCCGCCTGTGGGCCTGCAACCCCGAGGCCGGCTTCTTCGGCGTGGCCCCGGGCACCAATTCCAAGACCAACCCCAACGCGATCAAGACCATCCACAAGAACACGATCTTCACCAACGTGCTTCTGGGAGACGACCTGACCGTCTGGTGGGAGGACGGCGAGGGCGCGCCCCCGGTCTCCGGCACCAACTGGCAGGGCAAGCCGTGGAAGCCGGGCAAGAAGGACGAGAACGGCAACCCGATGCAGGCCGCCCACCCGAACAGCCGCTTCACGGCCCCGGCCGGGCAGTGCCCGACGATCTCCCCGAAGTGGGAGGACCCGCAGGGCGTGCCGATCTCGGCGATCATCTTCGGCGGGCGCCGCCAGCGCCTGGCGCCGCTGGTGCTCGAGTCCCTGGGCTGGGACCACGGCGTCTACGTGGGCTCGACCGTCGCGTCCGAGCGCACGGCCGCCGCCGTCGGCAAGGTCGGCGAGGTGCGCCGCGATCCGATGGCGATGCTGCCGTTCATCGGCTACAACGTGGGCGACTACTTCGCCCACTGGATCGAGATGGGCAAGGCCATCCCGAAGCCGCCGAAGATCTTCCACGTGAACTGGTTCCGCAAGGACGAGAAGGGCAAGTTCCTGTGGCCCGGCTACGGGGACAACCTGCGCGTCGTCGAGTGGATCCTGTCGCGCTGCCGCGGCGAGGGAAAGGCCGACAAGACCCCGATCGGCTTCGTCCCGGCCAAGGACGCGCTGGACCTGAACGGCCTGAACCTGGCGCCGGGCGCGATGGAGAAGCTCCTCGAGGTCAAGACCGAGGAGTGGACCGAGGAGCTCGAGGGCGTCAAGGAGTTCTACGCGAAGCTCGGCGACAAGCTGCCCGAGGCGCTGTCCGACCAGTTCAAGGCGCTGAAGGAGCGGCTGAAGGGCAAGGTCGCGGCTTAAAGCCTCGGCCGGAAGCTCCGATCGAGGGCCCCCGACGAGGGGGCCCTCCCGTTTTTCCCACGCTCCGGCCGCGATATCCTAGAATGCCGTCATGCACGACGCCGAGATCGTTCGCATTTTGGCCGAGCTCCTGCTGATCCTGGTCTCGGCCAAGGCTTTCGGCGAGCTGGCCGAGCGGCTGGGACAGCCCTCGGTGCTGGGCGAGCTGGTCGGCGGCGTGGTCCTCGGCACGGGCCTCTTCGCCTTCTTCCGCCCCGACGACCCGGCGCTGGCGCTGATGTCCGAGATCGGCGTGATCCTGCTCCTGTTCGAGACCGGCCTGCGCAGCGACCTCTCCGAGCTGCTGAAGGCCGGCCCGACCTCCGGAGGCGTCGCGGCGACCGGCGTGGCGCTGCCCTTCGTGCTGGGCTGGGCGCTGATGAAAGTCCTGGGCCGCGGGGGCATGGAGGCGGTGTTCGTGGGCGCCGCGATGACGGCCACCAGCGTCGGCATCACCGCGCGCGTCTTGGGCGACATGGGCAAGCTCGACGCCCCCGAGGCCCGGATCATCCTGGGCGCGGCGGTGATCGACGACGTGCTCGGCGTCGTGATTCTCTCCGCGGTCCAGGGGATCGCCGCGTCCGGCGCGATGTCCTGGGGCGCGATCCTGCGCACGGCCTCGCTGGCCGCCGCGTTCCTGGCCGCCGCGCTCTGGGCCGGGCCGCTCCTGACGCGGCAGCTGGTCACGCTGGTGCGCCGGATGCGCGTGCGCGGCGTGCTGGTGGGCGCCGCGGTCAGCTTCGCCTTCGCGCTGGCGCTGGCCGCCCACGCCGCCGGGACCGCGATGATCGTGGGCGCGTTCACCGCCGGCATCCTCCTGGCCGGCACCGACAAGCGCGAGGACGTGACGCGCGACGTCCAGCCGGTCGTGGAGGTCTTCGCCCCGGTGTTCTTCGTGATGGTCGGCGCGCGCGTCCAGCTCGGCGCCCTCAATCCCCTGGTCCCCGACCACCGCGAGATGCTGGGCCTGGCCGGCCTGCTGATCCTCGCGGCCATCACGGGCAAGGTGGCCAGCGGTCTGGCCGTGCTGAGGAAGGGCGTCGACCGCTGGAGCGTGGGCTTCGGCATGATCCCGCGCGGCGAGGTCGGCCTGATCTTCGCCCAGGTCGGCCTGGCCTCCGGGGCCATCGACGCCGCCCTCTATGCGGCGGTGGTCCTGATGGTCGTGGTGACCACCTTCGTCGCGCCGCCGCTGCTCAAGCGCTCGCTCAGCTGAGCGGGCCCGCCCGGCGGCCGACCTCGATCTCGAGCGCGGCGACGGCGTCGAGCAGCTCGCGCACGAAATACCCGAGCGAGCCGATCAGCGCCAGCGCGTCCAGGCCGAAGGCCGCGACGATCGCCCCGCCCACCGGCCAGCCGGCCAGGACCTGCAGGAACATCAGGAAGATCATCCCGCAGGACAGGAGCAGGCTCCCCGCCGCCAGCACGATGGAGTACTGCAGCCAGCGCGCGCGGCGCAGGACCACGCCGAGCTGGTCCTGCAGGGCGGGACGGGCGTCCGGGCCGGCCCCGCCGGCGGCGCGGGCCAGCTCCCGGCTGCGGTCGATCGCGCGGCCCAGACGGTTGGTCAGCGTCAGCAGGATCAGGCCGACGGCGGAGACCAGCACCACCGGGGTGATCGAGTACCGCAGGACGGCGTCGAGGGCGGCGCTTCCGGGATCCAGGGAGTTCATGGGGATATTCTGCCACCCCCGCGGCCCCGGCCGCCATGACTTGGATCGTCCGCGGGAACGACGGCGGTCAATGCTCGCGGACGAAGAGCGCGCGGTCGAAGCGCAGGCGCGGACCGTACACGCCCTTCGACGAGCGCCTCCCGGCGGCCACCACCATCACCACCGTCGCCCCGCGCGGCAGACCCAGCAGGCGCCGCACGCGGCGGGAGTCCATGCCCTCCATCGGGCAGGTGTCCCAGCCCTGCGCGCGGAAGGCCAGCATCAGGTTCTCGCAGGCCAGCGCGGCGGATTTCACCGCCCAGGTGGTCAGCTCCGCGCGCGACGCGGGCTCCCGCGGCGCGGGCCGGAAAAGGCCGACGACCCACATCGCCGCCCCGCGCAGACGAGCGACCAGCCCCAGCGGGCCCACCGTGTAGACGAACGGGACCAGCCGCCGGTAATAGTCCAGGACGGCGGGCGGCGTTCCTGTCTGGCCGCCGAGGATCTCCAGCATGCGCGCCCGGTTGGCGCGCCAGGTGTCGGTCCGGGCCACGCAGACGATCAGCTCCGCGGCCGTGCGCGCGGCGGGCTGGGACAGGCAGGCCTCCACCAGCGCCGCCTTCTTCTCCGGGGTCCTCACCCAGTGGAACTCCCAGGGCTGGAGGTTGGAGGAGTTCGGCGCAAGCAGGGCCAGGTCCAGCGCCGCGCGCACCTGCTCCTCCGGGACCCCCTCGGGCGTGAAGAGGCGCACGCTGCGCCGCGACTCCACCACCTTCTTGAACTCCGCGAAATCCACGGGCGGCGGCGGCGCCTGCGGGGGCAGGTCCGGCGGCTCGTCGAACACGGAGTCGGTCATCCCCGCCTCACGCGCAGGCGGCCAGGCTGCGCCCCAACTTGGCCTCCAAGTCCTTGGCCGCAGCCGCGTCCTTGATCCCGCCCAGGTTGATGCGCACGTTCTCCGCCGCGCAGAGCGCGGCCGCCTTCAGCAGGTGGATCGCGCAATTGATGTCCGAGGCCACGGGGGCGCCGGCCAGCGGCGCCGCCTTCTTGGCGGTCGCCAGCGCCTCGGCCGCGAGCTCCGCCGTCTTCAGCGGCACCTCGGCCGCGTGGACGAGCGCGGCCTGCATCCGTCCGGGTCGCGCCGGATCGTCCTTCGGCAGGCTCATCGCCTCCATGAAGCGGTCGAAGGCCGCGGCATCGTCGGCCGCCAGGGCGTCGAAGCGCCCGCGCATGACGCCGAGGGCGGCGCGCGCGCCGTCCAGTTCCGGGCGCCTGGCGGCGTCCAGCTTCTTGGATTTCAGCGTGATCCCCAGCGCCATCTCGCCCAGGCCGCAGCCCATCTCCCCGGCGACCGCCGCGGCGGAGCCCCCGCCCGGCGTGGCGTCCGTACCGGCCAGCGCTTCGGCGACGAGAGCCCCCGCGCGCCGCCAGCCCGGGTCCGCGCTCATCGCGCCGACGGCCTCCAGTCGGCTCTCCAGGATCTGCACCTCCGGCTTGAAGCCCTCGAGGTTCAGCGACTCCAGCGCGAAGTCGGTCAGCGCCTCGCGCGGCAGCAAGCCCACGATCTCGGTGGTCTTGACCTTCGCGCCGTGCTCGGCGGCCAGGCGGACGGTCTCGTCCAGCACGCGCTTGATGGAGCTGGTCTTGTAGTCGGTCAGCACCGTGGAGATCTGCACCTGGCCGCGCGCGGCCAGCTCGATCTCCTTGCCCCGCACGCAGGGCAGGCCTCCGCCCGACGCGCGCACGCGCTTGGCGATGTCCTTGCCCGCGGCCATGTCCGCGATGTCCAAGTTGAGGTTGAAGTTCACGATCTGGCGGCGCGCGCCGACGGCCGTCGCGCCCGCCGTCGGGTGGATCTTGTTGGGTCCGAAATCAGGGACGCGCGCCGGATCCTTGCCGATCAGCTCGCGCAGGCCCTCGAACTGGCCCTTGCGGACCTTGGCCAGGTCCTTGCGCTCGGGGCTGCGGGCCGCGTGGTCGTACAGGTACACCGGGATGCCCAGCTCGGCGCCGATGCGCGCGCCGAGCGCCTCCGCGAGGGCCACGCACTCGGCGATGTCCACGCCCGCCACCGGGATGAACGGGATCACGTCCGTCGCGCCCATGCGCGGGTGCTCGCCCTTGTGCGCGGTCAGGTCGATGAGCTCCGCGGCTTTCCGCGCGACGCGGAAGCAGGCCTCCACGCAGACCTCCGGCGCGCCCACGAAGCTCAGCACGCAGCGGTTGTGGTCGGCGTCGGTCTCCACGTCCAGGATCGTCGCGCCCGCGGCTTTGGCCTCCTCCACCACCGCGGCGACCTTCGCCGCGTCGCGGCCCTCGGAAAAATTCGGAACGCACTCCACCAGCCGCGTCATTTCGTCCTCCAGACGCCCTCGATGCGGGCGGCCTTCGCGTCGTTGCGTCCCAGCGTGCCCAAGTCGAACGCGTCCTCGACCGTGCGCAGCAGGCTGTAGTGGTCGTAGCGCGCGCCGGAGACCGACCCCGGCTTCACCCCGGCCCCGACCAGCGCCGTGTAGATGTGGTTGACCTCGCGCTTGTCGTCCTCGTCGAAGGTCGCGACCACCAGCATCCCCTTCATGAACCTCGGGTCCTTCAGCAGCGGCCCGAAGCGCCGCGCGAACCACTTGTCGGCGTAGGCGGCGCCGGTGTCGTGGCCGTCGTCGTTCATGTTGGGGATGTAGAGCGAGAAGTCCGGCACGCGCCCCGCCTTGATGTCGGCGTCCAGCGCCGCGGCCGGCTTGATCCGCGCGCAGGCCTTCGCGTCCTTCTGCACGCTCATGAAGCTGATGAAGGGCTCGTGCTTGCGGCGGTAGAGTCCCTGCCGGTCGGCGCGCGCGCAGACGCCGCGGAGGTTCTCCGCGTAGACCCCCCACGAGCGGCCCTTGGCCGTCAGCAGGTCGCCCAGCTGGCGTCCGTCCAGGTCGTAGTGCGCGTCGTCGATGACGCCGAGAGTGTCGCCGGCGATCAAGGCCACGTAGTTGGGCTGCGACGGATGCGCGACCCCGTGATAGTCCGTCAGCAGGGCCCCGCGCGCGGCGAAGCTCTTGAAGAAAGGCCGCGCGAGCGCCTTCTCGAAATCCGTGTTCTCGAAGATCACGATCATCACCTTCCGGAAGCCGGGCCGGAAGGCCGGCGCGGCCTCGGCGGCGGGACGCGGCGCCGCCGCGGCGCGCGCCGCGGTCGCGGCGCCGGCGGACAGGAGGACGGCGAAGACGGCGAGGACGGCAAGGGTTCGGGTCACGGTTTCACCACCATGGTGCGGCGTTCTGTGTACTCCTCGATCGCGTAGCGCACGCCCTCCCGGCCCAGGCCGGAGTCGCGCGTGCCGCCGTACGGCGCGGCGTCGGAGCGGTAGGTCGGCACGTCGTTGACGATCAGGCCCCCGACCGGCAGGCGCTCGAAGGCGCGGTGCGCGAAGGCCAGGTCGTTGGTGAACACCCCGGCCTGCAGGCCGTACGGGGTGTCGGCGATCTTGTCCAGCGCGCGCTCGCGCGAATCCACCGCCTCCAGGATCGCCACCGGCGCGAAGGCCTCCTCGCAGGACAGCGGGTCGCCCGCCCGCACGCCCTCCAGCAGCGCCGGCGGCAGCAGGGCTCCCCGGCGCGGGCCGCCGGCCCAGAGCTTGGCCCCGGCGGCGACGGCGGCCTTCAGGCGCTCCTCGGCGCGCGCGGCGGCGGCCTCGTCGATCATCGGGCCCACATCGGTGGCCTCGTCGAGGGCGTCGCCGAGCTTCAGCTCGCGGATGTTCTGGACCAGGAGCTTGCGGAACTCCTCGTGCGCGGGCTTCTCGACGAAGATCCGCTGGACCGAGATGCAGACCTGGCCGGAGAACGCGTAGGCGCCCCACGCGCAGCGCGCGGCCGCCCAGGGCAGGTCCGCGTCGGAGCAGACCAGCACGCCCGCGTTGCCGCCCAGCTCCAGCACGCAGTGCTTCTTGCCGCTGAGCCCCTTCAGCCTCCAGCCGACCGCGGTGGAGCCGGTGAAGGACAGGATCCGGAACGCGTCGTCGCGGACCAGGGCCTCCACGGCGGGGATCGGCCCGGACGCCAGCAGGCCCGCCTCCGCCGGCCAGCCGGAGTCGACCAGGAGCTCGAGCAGGCGCGCGGCGGTCCGGGGCGCGCGCGGGTCGGGCTTCAGCACGAAGGGCAGGCCGACCGCCACGGCCGGCGCGACCTTGTGCGCGGGCAGGTTCAGCGGGAAGTTGAACGGGGTGATCAGCAGGGCCGGCCCGCGCGGCACGCGCCGCACCAGCGCGTAGCGCCCCTCGGACGCGTCGTCGAGGTCCAGGGGCAGGACCTCGCCGTTGATGCGCCGCGCCTCCTCCGAGGCCCAGCGGAAGGTGAAGGCCGCGCGCGCGGCCTCCTTGCGCGCCTCCTTGAGCG
>JAJXTZ010000065.1 GCA_021783355.1 bacterium
CGTCGAAGTCGAGCGCCAGCAGCAGGCGCGGGGCGCGGGCCAACTCCCGGCGCAGGGCGGCCGGGACGCTCACGCCGCCGGCTCCGGCGGCTTAAGCTCGAACCAACAGAAGCCGCGCGGGCCGAGGGAGACGGGCCAGCGCCCCTCGCCGATCTCCGGAAAGCGCACCCCGCCGAACATCTCGACGGGGACCAGGCCCTTCCAGCGCGAAAGCTCCAAGGACAGCGGGCGGTAGAAGCGCGACAGGTTGCAGACCACCAGCACCCGGTCGCCCTCGTGCTCGCGGACGAAGGCGAAGGCGTGCTCGGTCCCGGCGTCCACGAAGATGGCGCTGCCGCGCCCGAAGGCGGGATGCTTGGCGCGCAGGCGCAGCAGGCGCCGCGTCCAGTTCAAGAGCGAGCTCTCGTTGCGCCGCTGGTTCTCCACGTTGATCGTCTGCCAGTGGTACTCGGGATCGGTCACCAGCGGCAGGACCAGCTTGGAGCCGTCCGCCGGCGAGAAGCCGGCGTTGCGGTCCGGGCTCCATTGCATCGGCGTGCGCACGCCGTTGCGGTCGCCGAGGGCCAGGTCGTCGCCCATGCCGATCTCGTCGCCGTAGTAGAGGACCGGCGTGCCGGGCAGGGACAGCAGCAGCGCGTTCATCAGCTCCATGCGCCGCCGGTCGTTGAACAATAGGGGCGCCAGTCGCCGGCGTATGCCCAGGTTCAGGCGCGCCTGCGGGTCGCGCGCGTACTCGCGCCACAGGTAGTCTCGCTCCTCGCCGGTGACCATCTCGAGCGTCAGCTCGTCGTGGTTGCGCAGGAACAGCGCCCACTGGCAGTTGGCCGGGATGTCCGGCGTGCGCGCCAGGATCTCGGTGATCGGGCGGCGCTCCTCGCGGCGCATCGCCATGAACAGGCGCGGCATCAGCGGGAAGTGGAAGGCCATGTGGCACTCGTCGCCGTCGCCGAAGTACTTGACCGCGTCCTCGGGCCACTGGTTCGCCTCGGCCAGCAGCATGCGGCCCTCCCAGCGCTCGTCCACGCGCGCGCGCAGGGTCTTGAGGAACGCGTGCGTCTCCGGCAGGTTCTCGCTGGAGGTCCCCTCGCGCTCGTACAGGTACGGGACCGCGTCCAGGCGCAGGCCGTCCACCCCCAGCGCGAACCAGTGGTCGACGACGGCCAGCATCGCGTCGCGCACCGGCGCGTGGTCGTAGTTGAGATCGGGCTGGTGGTGATAGAAGCGGTGCCAATAGTACGCCTGGGCCTCGTCGTCCCAGGTCCAATTCGACTTCTCGAAATCCGAGAAGATGATCCGCGCCCCCTTGTAGCGGGACGGGTCGTCGCTCCACACGAACCACTCGCGGTCCGGGGAGCCCTTCGGCGCCCGGCGCGCGCGCTGGAACCACGGGTGCTTGTCCGAGGTGTGGTTGAGGACCAGCTCGGTGATCACGCGCAGACCCCGCGCGTGGGCGGCGTCGAGCAGCGCCTTCAGGTCCTCGAGCGTGCCGACTTCCGGGCTGACGCCCTCGTAGTCGGAGATGTCGTAGCCGTCGTCGCGCCCGGGCGACGGGCACAAGGGCAGCAGCCACAGCGCGCTGACGCCTAGGTCCACCAGATAGTCGAGGCGCGCGATCAGGCCGCGCAGGTCGCCGCAGCCGTCCCCGTTGGAGTCGTAGAACGAGGGGACGCGGACCTCGTAGATGACCGCGTCCTTGTACCAGTCGGAAGGTCCGGCGTGGCTCCCGCCGCTCACGCCGGGCGCCGCGAGCGGACCGTCGCGACGGCGTGGCACTCGATGGCCTCGCCGCGCCCCACGGCGCCCAGCCCCTCGCGGCTCTTGGCCTTGAGGCTGACGCGCCCGGGCGGCAGGCGGAACAGCCCGGCGACGGAAGCCTTCAGCGTCTCGTAATGCGGCTTGAGCTTGGGCTCCTCGGCGATCAGCGTGGCGTCGAGGTGGACGATCTCGGCGCCCGCCTCCCGAGCCTTCGCCAGGGTGTGCGCGACGATCTCCTTGGAGGCCAGGTCCTTGAACTTGAGGTCGCTGGGCGGGAAGGCCACGCCGATCTCGCCCAGGCCCAGGGCCCCCAGCACCGCGTCGCAGGACGCGTGCAGGACCGCGTCTCCGTCCGAGTGGCCGAGCAGGCCCTTGCCGTGCGGGAGCCTCACGCCCCCGAGCCACAGCTCCCGGCCCGCGACCAGCCGGTGGATGTCGTAGCCGAAGCCGACGGTGGTCTCGCGCCCGCCGCCGCGGGAGTCCAGGATCGCCTCCGCCATCGTCAGATCCTCCGGGGTCGTGATCTTGAAGTTCTCGTAGCTGGACGGCACCACCGAGACCGCGTGGCCGCAGCGCTCGACCAGCTGGCTCTCGTCGGTGGCGTCCGCGTCGTCCTTGAAGCGCTCGAGCGCTTCTTCAAGAACGGCGTAACGGTAGCACTGCGGGGTCTGGGCGGCCCAGAATTCCGCCCGATCGGGCGTCTCGGACACGACGGCGAGCCCCTTGGGAACGCGCTTCAGGGTGTCCTTGACCGGCACGGCCGCCACCGCCGCGCCGGAGCGCGCGGCCTCCGCCAGCGTCGCGCGCACGATCTCCGGCGTCACCATCGAGCGCGCCCCGTCGTGGACGGCGACGACCTCGATCCCGGCGGGCAGGGCCGCGAAGCCGTTGCGCACCGAACCCATGCGCGTGGGGCCGGCGCGGACGACCGTCACCTTGCCCCCGGACAGCGACGCTCCGCGCGCCCTGAACGCCTCCTCGCCCAGCACCAGGACCACCGCCTCGACCTCCGCCATTCCGGCGAAGCAGGCCAGCGACCACTCCGCCACGGTCGCGCCGGCCAGGGGCAGGAACTGCTTCGGGCGGCCCATCCGGGAGCCCGACCCGCCCGACACGACGATCGCGGCCGCGCGCGTCACGCCGCGGCCTTCTCCGGGCGGGCCTTGGCGAAGATCATGCGGCCGTTGGAGGTCTGGTGGATGGAGGTCACCGTCGCCTCCACGCGCTTCCCGATCGAGCGGCGGCCCTCGTCGAGGACGACCATCGTGCCGTCGTCCAGGTACCCGACGCCCTGCTCGCGCTCCTTGCCCTCCTTCATCACGAAGACCGTCATCGTCTCGCCGGGCATCACCACGGTCTTCAGCGAGGTGGACAGGTCGTTGATGTTCAGGCAGACCACGCCCTCCAGGCTGGCCACCTTGTTGACGTTGAAGTCGGTGGTGACGATCTTGGCGCCCATCTCGCGGGCGAGCTTGACGACCTTGCCCTCGGTCTCGCGCACGTCCGGCACGTCCTTGTCCAGGATCTTGACCGGGATGGACACGTTCTCCTGCAGCCGCGCGAGCACGTCCAGGCCGCGACGGCCGCGGGCGCGCTTGAGCGGGTCCTCGGAGTCGGCCAGGCGGTGCAGCTCGGTCAGCACGAAGCGCGGGACGACCAGCAGGCCGGAGAGGAAGTGCGTCTCCACCACGTCGGCGACGCGTCCGTCGATGATCGAGTTGGTGTCCAGGATCTTGATCTGGGCGCCGCGCTTCTTGCCCATCTTCAGCAGGTCCTTGTCCAGGTCGTCGAGCTCCGGGAACTTGCGCAGGGCGATCACCAGGCCCAGCACCGCGAACGCGAAGAAGCGCAGCGCGGCGAACTTGTCCCAGACCTTGTAGACCTCGTCGTTGCCCATCTGGAAGACCATGTAGTCGATGACGCGCGCGATGATGACGCCGACGGCGGCGCCCAGCACCCCGAACATCATCGTCAGCAGGTTCAGCTCGGCGACCAGGTACTCGATGGCGACGATCAGCACGCCCGCGCCCAGGCCGATGCCGATGCCGGACGGGTTCGACGAGATGTGGCCGAAATAAACGATCGCGGGGCAGGCGAGGATCACCCCGATGCGGAACAGCCAAGTGTACATGCAGCCCTCCTCAGGAGGAATACTGGAATGGGACGGTATGAACGCCCTATTTTACGACATCCGGGGGCCCTACGCCTCGGCGTCTTCGAGCCCGAAGGCGGCGGCGGCGGCGGCGCGCAGGTCGGCGACGCCGACCGTCTTGATGGGCAGGGTCTTGGGGAGGTCCTTGACCGCGCGCGCCGGAACCAGCGCGCGCTTGAAGCCGGCCTTCACGGCCTCCTTCAGGCGCGCCTCCAGCTGGGGCACGCGCCCGATCTCGCCGAGGAGCCCCACCTCGCCGAGCAGGACCAGGTCGGCCGGGACCGCCTTGTCGCGCGTCGAGCCCGCGACGGCCAGGCAGGCCGCCAAGTCCAGGGCAGGGTCCTTCAGGCGCAGGCCGCCGGCGAGACTGACGAAGCAGTCCCGGTCCTCCAGGCGCAGGCCCAGGTGGCGCTCCATCGCGGCCAAGAGGACCAGCACGCGGTTGAGGTCCAGGCCGGTGGCCATGCGCCGCGGCAGCGGGTAGCGCGTCGGCACGACGAGGGCCTGCGTCTCGACGAGCATCGGGCGCGAGCCCTCGAGCGCGACCGAGACCGCGCGGCCGGGCGCCGCCGCGCGCCCCAGCTCGGCCGCGAAGAACGCGGTGGCGTCCTTGACCTCGGAGAGGCCGGCCTCGCCCATCTCGAAGAGGCCGATCTCGTCGGTGGGACCGAAGCGGTTCTTCTGCGCGCGCAGCACGCGCAGCAGGTCGTGGTTCTCGGTGTCGAAGTAGAGCACGGTGTCCACGATGTGCTCCAGCACCTTCGGGCCCGCGAGCGAGCCGTCCTTGGTCACGTGGCCCAGCAGGAAGACGATCGTCTCGCGCGCCTTGGCGGCGCGCACCAGCTCGGCCGCGCACTCGCGCACCTGGCCCACCGAGCCGGGACTGGACGCCAGCTGGGGATGCGTGACCGTCTGCACCGAGTCCAGGACCATGGCCAGCGGCTTGACCTGCTCGACCGCGGCCAGGATCTTGGCGAGCGAGGTCTCCGAGACCAGGTACAGGCCGTCCGCCGACAGCCCCAGGCGCTTGGCGCGCGAGGAGACCTGCCGCAGGGACTCCTCGCCCGACGCGTACAGGAACGGTCCCCGCGCGGCCAGGCGCGCGGCCGCCTGCAGCATCAGGGTGGACTTACCGATGCCGGGCGGGCCGGCCAGCAGGATCACCTGCCCCGGCACCACGCCGCCGCCCAGCAGGCGGTCCAGCTCCGGCAGGCCCACGGGCAGGCGCGACTCCGCCTCCTCGCGCGCGTCCTTGAGCGCGACGATCGCCGAGCTGAACGAGGTCAGCGCGCCGCGGGACGCGGCAGCGGACTCGGACAGGCTCCCGGGACGAGCCTCGACGACCTCCTCGGCCATCGTGTTCCACTCGGAGCAGCCCGGGCACTGGCCCAGGGGCTTGGCGGCGGAATGGCCGCACTGCTGGCAGCGGTAGACGGTTTTCAGGCGCGCCATGACGGGCACATTGTGCCATTTTTCCGACGAGAGCGTCCTCCGGGGCCGCGGCAGATTCGTCGCTCCCCAGTGAAGCGGGCGCCACGCGCCCGGGAGGACGCCATGGCCACGAGAGGAGAGATGGCGCGCTATTGGATCCAGCGCTCCGGCGCGAAGAAGTCGAAGTCCGCCCCGCGCCCACGCCGGGACTCGCCCACGGACACGGCCCTGCCGGGGGTCAGCGCGAGCGACCGGCGCGCGGCGACGGCCCCGGCCGGAGTCCGGGAGCGCGCCGAGCCCCAGAGGAAGAACCGCCGGACGACCGCAGGACCGTCCCGCGCGGCGCGGCGCCCCTGACGCGGCGCTACTTCTTGCTGCGGCCCTTCGTGCCGGCGGCGCCGAAGGTCGCCATGCCGAACAGGTAGGCGACGTCGCGGTCCTCGAACATGACCTTCGCCCAGGTCATGAAGCGGGGCACCATCGCGATGTCCTCGGCGCGGGCGCCGACGGACACGTACTGGTTGACTTTGGCCAGCACGCCGGCGTCGTAGTCCGGCTTGTCGAAGACCTTGGCGTTGATCGTGCGGTTGCGGCCGAAGTCGTAGGCCTGCGCGGTCAGGGAGAAGCGGCCCCAGAACGGGTCCCCGGCCATCGGGGTGTAGGTCACGCGCGCGCCACCGGCGGACCGGATCGCGCCGACGGCCACGTCCAGCGGGCCGTTCTTCCAGCCCAGCAGGCCGTCCACGCGGTTGGGCTGAGTGTAGTCCGGCTGGCGGCCGCGGGGGCGGTCGTTGAGGTTGGCCACGTTCGAGGCCCCGACGTAGTAGTAGCGATGGTCGCGCGGGAAGATCTGCAGGCCCACGTCGGAGTGCGAGGTGCGCGCCAGGCTGTCGTAGCGCCAGTCGTAGTTCCAGTACACGTGGAACTGGGTGATGCGCCCGAACACGTCCTTGGCGGTGCTGGCCGCCTCCTTGACGTCGGCGATCGTCTCCTTCACGTCGGCCTTGACCTTCTTGTCGTGGAGGAGGGTGCCGACGGCGCCCTCGTCGGTGGCGAGGCTGGCCATCATCTGGTTCGACTTGCCGAGGAGGTCGTCGAGCTTCTTGGTGATGTCGTCGGTGCGGTCCATCGCCTTCTCCATGCGCGGCTTGGTGGTGGCGATGAGGTCGTTGAGGTTGGCCGTCATCTCGCGGACGTTGGCGACGGTGTCGCGCAGGTTGTCGGCCAGGCTTCCGCGCGGGCCTTCCTTGGTCAGGGCGTCCACCAGGGTGTCGACCTTGGCGAGGGTCTGCGTGATGGACTTCTCGATGGAGACCGGGTCCACGCCGGCGACGACCGAGTTGGGCGCGATGACCCCGGACGCGGGGTCGCCCTGGTCGATCTGCACGTACTTGGAGCCGATGATGCCGGTCGAGCCGATCTCGAACTCGGAGTCCTTGTAGATGTCCACGCCGTGGCGGATCGACAGGACCACCTTCGCGTGATGATCCTCCAGCTCCAGGCCGCGGACCTGGCCGATCTCGACGCCCGCCAGCTTGACCGGGGCGTCCTTGGAGAGGTTCGCGACGTCGTGGAAGGTCGCGTAGACCGTGTAGCGGCGCTCGAAGGTGTAGTCGCCGAGGAGGAAGATGGCCGACGCGATGCAGACCAGGCCGGTCAGCACGAACGCGCCGACCTTGGCCTCCAGGGACAGCACCTAGCGCGCCCCCTTCGCCGGAGGGGCGGCATGCGCCTCGTCGGCCTCGAAATCCTTCAGCTTCATCTTGATCGGTCCTTGGCTCAGCCCGTCGACGAACTGCCGGACGAACGGGTTGTCCGTGGTGCGGAACTCCTCCGGCGTGCCGGTCATCAGCGCGCGTCCCTCGTGGAACATCGCGATGCGGGTCCCCACCTTGTACGCCGACTTCATGTCGTGCGTCACGACGATCGCGGTCACCTTCAGTTGTTTCTGCAGGTCGAGGATCAGGTCGTTGATCACGTCCGACATGATCGGATCGAGGCCCGTGGTGGGCTCATCATACAAAATGTACTCGGGCCGCGCCGCGATCGCCCGCGCCAGCGCCACCCGCTTCTTCATCCCGCCGGAGAGCTCCGACGGCTTGAAGTCCTCCACGTCCTTGAGGCCCACGAGGGCCAGCGAGTCCGACGCGATCTTCCGGTACTCGGCCTTGGGGACGTCGGTCAGGTACTTGAGCCCGAAGGTGATGTTGTCGGCCACGGTCATCGAGTCGAAAAGCGCGCCCTCCTGGAACAAATAGCCGAAGCGGCGCCGATAGTCGGCGATCTCGGACTCGGTCCTGAGCTTGGTCACGTCCAGGCCGTCGACGACGACGCGCCCCGCGCTGGGCGCGTGCAGGCCGATCACACACTTGAGGAAGGTGCTCTTCCCGCAGCCGGACCCGCCGATGATGACCAGGGTCTCGCCGGTCTCGACCTTCAGGTCGATGCCGCGCAGGATGGTCCGGGGTCCGAAGCGCTTGACGACGCCGACGGCCTCGATCATCAGGTGATCCCCAGCGCGTTGAGGAGCGCCGTCGCGAAGTAGTCGATGACCAGGATCAGCACCATGCTCTCGACGACGGCGCGGGTGGTGGACTTGCCCACGCCCTCGGCGCCGCCGCGCGTGGTCACCCCGCGGTAGCAGGAGATCATCGAGACCAGGAACGCGAAGATGTAGGTCTTCAGGTAGCCGTGGACGAAGTGCTTGACCTCCATGTTGTCCACGATGTCGTGCCAGTAGACGGTCGCCGGGATCGCGTACTTCACCCGCGAGACGAAGAAGCCGCCGAGGATGCCGGTGAAGTCCGAGATCACGGTCAGCAGCGGCAGCACGAACAGGAACGCGAGGAGGCGCGGGATCACCAGGTAGCGGATCGGATCGGTGCCCAGGGTGTACAGGGCGTCGATCTGCTCGGTGACCTTCATGGTCCCCAGCTCCGCCGCGATCGAGGCGCCCGCGCGGCCGGCGACGACCACGGCGGTCAGCACCGGCCCCAGCTCCATCACGATCGAGAAGGCCACCACGGTCCCGACGAAGAGCGGCGTGTTGAAGAAGTGCTTGGAGGTCGCGCCCGACTGCAGGGCCAGCACCATGCCCGTGAAGAACATCGTCATCGCGGTCACGGGCAGGGAGTCCACGCCGATGCGGCCCATCTGGATCAGGGTCTGGCGCCACTCGATCGGCGCGCGCCACATCCACTGGACGGTGGAGCGGACCAGGAGCACGAACTGGCCCATGTCCTCGGACAGGTCCAGGACCCAGCGTCCGAAGCCGCCGAGAAGCGCGTCGGTCACGCGGGGACTTCCGTGCGCGGCACGCGCGACGAGAGGGCGGTCACGGTCTCGTACGGGATCGTCCCGCACAGCCGCGCCAGCTCCGCGGCGGGGACCTCGGCCGCGCCCTGGCGGCCGAGGAGGACCGCGTCGTCGCCGACGCGCGCGCCCGGGACCCCGGTCACGTCCACCATGGTCTGATCCATCGTCACGCGCCCGACCACCGGGCAGCGGCGCCCGCCCACCAGGACCGCCGCGCGATTGGACAACGCGCGCCGGTAGCCGTCGGCGTAGCCGATCGGCAGGGTCGCCACGCGCGAGACGCGGCGCGCGCGCCAGGTCCCGCCGTAGCTGACCGCGGCCCCCTTGGGCAGGGTCTTGAGGAAGACGATCTTCGACTTGAGCGTCAGCGCCGGCTCGAAGCCCGGGTAGAGGCCGTAGGCCGCCAGGCCCGGCCGGACCATGTCGAAGCGCGACGCCGGACGGCGCAGAGCGCCCGCGGAGTTGGCCGCGTGGACCAGCGGCGGACGCAGGCCCGCGCGCGCGAGGGCCGCGACGACGCCGCGGAACGCGCGCAGCTGCGCGGCCGTGAAGGCGGCGTCGTCCTCGGCGCGGGCCAGGTGGGTGTAGATCCCCTGCACGCGCACGGCCTTGAGCTCGGCCAGGCGCCGGACCAAGGCGGGGGCGGCCTCCGGGCGCACGCCGAAGCGGCCCATGCCGGTGTCCACCTTCACGTGCACCTGGATCGCGCGGCGCAGGCGCAGGGCCACCTCGGCCACGCGGCGCGCCGACTCCAGGCTGGCGACGGCCGGAGTCAGGTCGTAGGCGGCCGCGGCCAGCACGCTCTCGAACGGGTACAGGGAGCCCAGGATCAGGACCGGCAGGCGCACGCCGGCGTCGCGCAGCGCGATCCCCTCCTCCACGGAGGAGACCCCCAGCCAGTCCGCGGCGCGCGCTCGCTCGGCCGCCAGCGCGCACGCCGGCGCGCCGTGGCCGTACGCGTCGGCCTTGACCACGAACATGACCTTGACGCCGCCGGGCATGCGCGCGCGCAGGCGCTTGAGGTTCCGGGCGATCGCGCCGAGGTCCACCTCGGCCCAGGTCGGCCGGAAAAAGCGGCGGCGGGGCGGCGCGGGCTGCGCGACCTCGGGAGCCAGGGTCCGCATCACGAGAACTGCGTCTGGCTCTCCTGGAGATCGGCGGGCTCGTCGACGCCCGCGGCCTCGTCGACGAAGCGCGTGATGTCGCGCAGGAAGAGGACTTCCACGATCCCCGTCGGGCCCTGGCGCTGCTTGGCGATGATCAGCTGGGCCTTGTTCTCGAGCGTCGGGTCGTTGGGCTTGTAATAGCCCTCGCGATGGATCAGCGTCACCAGGTCGGCATCCTGCTCCAGCGAGCCCGACTCGCGCAGGTCCGAGAGCTTGGGCTTGTTGTCCAGGCGCGTCTTGTCCTCCGACGCGCGCGACAGCTGGGACAGCGCGATCACGGGGACGTTGAGCTCGCGGGCGAGATGCTTGAGGCCGCGCGAGATCTCGGAGACCTCCTGCTGGCGGTTCTCCTGGCGCCCGCCGCCGCCGCGCAGCAGCTGCAGGTAGTCGATCACGATCATCCCGATCCGCTTGTTCTCCTGCTTGAGGCGGCTGGTCAGCTGGCGGGCGATCGCGCGCACGCTGAAGACCGTCATGCCGGGGTTGTCGTTGATGAAGAGCGGAGAATCGGAGAAGCGCGCGGCGGCGTTGGTCAGGTCCTGCCAGCGGTCGCGGCGGAAGTAGCCGGTGCGCATGTCCTTGAGGTTGATCTTCGCCTCGGCGGCGATGAAGCGCTGCATGATCGCGTGCCGGTTCATCTCCAGGGAGAAGAACAGCACCGGCAGGCCCTTTTCGAGCACCACGTTGGCGATGATGTTCTGCGCGAACGCGGTCTTGCCCATCGACGGGCGCGCGGCGATCAGAATCAGGTCCGACTTCTGGAAGCCGGTGGTCATCCGGTCGAACGCGCGCAGGCCGCTGGGCACCCCGGTCACTTCGTTCTTGTTGTGGACCGCCTTCTCGATCAGGTCCACGACCTCATGGACGATCTCCTTGGCGGAGACGACGCCGTGGAGGGTCTGGCGCTCGCTGACCTTCATGATCGAGCCCTGCGCCTCGTCCAGGATCTGGCTCGTCTCCTTCTCCTGCGCGTAAGCGGAGGTGACCACGCCGGTGGCCGCGTTGATCAGGTCGCGCAGCAGGGCCTTTTCCTTGACCAGGCGCGCGTAATACTCGACGTGGGCGGCCGTGGTGACCTTGCCGATCAGGTCGGCCAGGTACTGGCCGCCGCCGACGACGTCCAGGTCGCCGGTCTTGCGCATCTCCTCGGAGACGGTGACCAGGTCCACGGCCTGGCCCGCGCCGACGAGGCCGTGGACGGCCCGGAAGGTGCGCCGGTGCGCGTCCAGGTAGAAGTCGCTCTCGTGCAGCGCGTCGAGGGCCTTCTCGGCGGCCTCGCGCTCGATGAGCATCGAGCCGAGCACGGCCATCTCGGCCTCGAGGGCCTGCGGCGGCTGGGACGGGTTCTGGGCCATGACTCTACGCCTCGACCCTTCGGGCTCGGCGCGGACGAGCGCGGGAAGGGCCCATAACGTCCAGCCTTACTCGCGCGCGGAGACGGTGACCTTGACCTTCGCGGAGACCTCCGGGGCCAGGCGCAGGCTGACTTCGTGCTCCCCGGTGGTCTTGAGGGCGGTCTCCAGACGCACCGAGTTCTTGGGCACCTCGAAGCCGGCGGCCTTCAGGCTCTTCAGGACGTCGGTCTTGCCGACGGAGCCGAACAGCTTGCCCTCCTCGGAGGCGGGCATCGAGAAGGTGAGGTTCACGCCGGCCAGCTTCTCGGCCAGCTCCTTGGCGGTCGAGACCTCGGCGGCGACGACCTGGGCGCGCTTCTCCTTGCCCTTCTCCCAATACTTGACCGCGGACGGCGTGGCGGCCTCCGCGAGCTTGCGGGGCAGGAGGAAGTTGCGGGCGTAACCGGCGGAGACTTCCTTGATCTCGCCGGCGCGGCCGAGGTGGTCCACGGTGCTGCGGAGGATGACTTTCATGACAGCGCTCCTACTTGGGTTCGAGGGGTCTTCAGCGCGACACGTACGGCAGCAGGGCCAGGTTGCGAGCGCGCTTGATGGCGCGCGTCAGCTGGCGCTGGTGCGACGCGCAGTTGCCGGTGATGCGAGCGGACAGGATCTTGCCGGTGTCCGTCGTGAAGGTCCGCAGGATCTGGATCTGCTTGTAGTCCACGTCGCGGACCTTCTCGGCGCAGAAGCGGCAGACCTTGCGGCGGACCGGGAACGGCGGACGGCGGCGACCCTCGGGCCGGCGCGCGGCCGGGTGCGCGGACGCCGACGGGGCGGCCGCAGCCGCGGGAGCGGCGGCGGGGGACTGGGACGCGGGTGCGGCGTTCGGATCGACAGACATTAGAACGGAACCTCCTCGATGTCAGCGCCGGCGGACGTCTCCGGCTCACCGCCGCCGGGGACTCCGGACGGCGCGGCTTTCTCAAGAATCTGGACGCGGCGCGCTTCGACTTCGAGCTTGGTGCGCTTGACGCCGTCTTCCTTGCCTTCGACTTGATAACTGCGCAGGCGGCCCTCGATGTGGACGGGGCTGCCCTTCTTCAAGACCTTGCCGCACCGCTCCGCGGCCTCGCGCCAGACCGAGACGTCCACGTAGCTGGCGTCGTCCTTCCATTCGCCGCTCTTCGGATCCTTGAAGCGGCGGTTGACCGCGATCGAGAAACGGCACATCGCGGTCCCCGCGTTGGTGTACTTGAGCTCGGCGTCGCGGGTGAGGCGCCCCGTCAGAAGGACGGTGTTCTGCTCGGGGAGACGGATGTCGGACATGATTCCTTTAGGCCTGGGCCGCGGCGACGGGTGCGGCGGGCTTGGCCTTCTTCGGCTTCTTCTCGCGCATCTTGCGGTCGCGGGCCAGGACCGTCATGTCGCGCAGGACGTCGTCGGACACGCTGTAGGCATGGGCCAGCTTGCGCAGGAGCGCGGGCGCGGCGCGATACTTCATGTACACGTACACGCCCTCGCGCGCCTTGCCGATGAAATGGGTGAGCTTGCGCCGGCCCCAGACCTCGTGATTGACCATCTCGCCGCCGTCGGCGGCGATGGCCTGCTTGGTCTTCTCGACGAAGGCCGCGACTTCGGGGTCGGACATGACCGGCTTCAGGATCAGCACCGTCTCGTAGATCTGCATGGTGGACGACACTATAGCAAAACCCGTCCGACGATGACAAGGATTTTCCCCGCGGCCTTGACGCTGACGGCGGGCGGTGCTAAGCTTCCTACTGATAAGCCATGATCCCGCGCGCGCTTCTCCTGCTTCTCCTTCTCCTGCCCGCCGTCCCGACGAGAGCCGACTCCTTCCAGTCCTGGGCCGCCCGCGCCGAGCGCGCGATGCGGGAAAAGAACGAACCCGCCGCCCTCGAGGCCTACTCGAACGCGATCGACTCCTGGGTGCCGAGCAACGGCAAGGCCGCGAAGGCGCGCGCCCTGCGCCGACGCGCGGCCCTGCGCGAGCGCCGCGGCGACGACGCCGGCGCGCTCGCGGACTACTCGGCCAGCGTCGCGCTCGCGCGCGACGCGAAGGCCTACCACGCCCGCGGTCTCCTCCTTCTCAAGGCCGGACGCGTGGAGTCCGCGATCAGCGACTTCTACCGCGCGGTCGCCCTCGACATCCGCTACGGCGCGGCTTACGCCGACCGGGCGCGCGCCTACGAGCGGCAGGGCGACAAGCAGTTCGCCGCCGAGGACTACCGGCACGCGTGCGCGCTGGGCGTCCGGGAGGCCTGCGCCAAGGCCCGCGCGCTCAAGCCCGCGCGGCGCAGGGCGAGCCGGGCCGAGCCTCCCGCCAGGCGCACGGCTCCGACGGCGAAGGCGCCCGCGGGCTCCCCGGCGGCGCCGCGACGCGCCGCGCGGC
>JAJXTZ010000066.1 GCA_021783355.1 bacterium
ATCTCCGTCACCTCGCGCCGCGCCTCCGCCACCAGCGCGTCGAAGCGCGACGGCGCCGGCCCCGCCGCGAGCAGGGCCAGCGCCAGGAACGGCAGGCTCCATCCGATCCGTCTCATCGCGTCCATGTCCCCTCTCCTCGCATCCGTCGCAACGCTCTCTCCCCCGCCTGGCGGCCCGCGCGGTAAAGATGTAGAATGGCGCTTACCCTGGTGCGATACCCAAGTGGTCCAAGGGGATGGTCTGCAAAACCATTATTCGCGGGTTCGAATCCCGCTCGCACCTCAGATTTCGCCGCATCGCCCCGTCCGGGATTTCACCCCAGCTTCCGCTGGACCGCCCGGTCCGCCGACAAGGCGCCCGCGCCGCGCAGGACGATCACCGCGGCCAGCGCCATCGCCAGCAGGTGGTACTCGTAGCCCTCTCCCTTCTGGTTGCCGAACCAGTTCATGAAGAAGCCGTTGTGCCGGTGCACCGTCGCGATCGCCACGGCCATGTTGACGAAGATGCCCAGCGCCGCGACGCGCGACAGCGCCCCGGCGATCAGCCCCAGCCCGCCCAGGAACTCGGCCATGATGGCCAGGAAGGCCAGCGGGGCCGGGATGCCCATCCCCGCGGTGAAGAAATGCATCGTCCCGGCGAAGCCGTAGCCGCCCCACCAGCCCAGCACCTTCTGCGCGCCGTGCGCGAAGAACACGACGCCCAGCGTCAGCCGCGCCACGGTCAGCGCGTAGTCGTCCGTCGTCCCGATCAGTTTGTTCAGCATGGTCTTTCTCCTTTGTATCCGATGTTCAGTCTTTCAGAGATCCAAACTTGCCCGCGTTGAAGTCCTCGATGGCCTCGTTGATCTCGTCCACGGTGTTCATCACGAACGGCCCGTAGTGGACCAGCGGCTCCTCGATGGGCGCCCCGCTCAAGAATAGCGCGATGGAGTCGTCCAGCGCCTCGGCGTGGACCTCGTCCCCGTCGTTCTTGAACAGGATGAACTCCCCGGCTTCCGCGGCCTTGCGCCCGCCGGCCTTCACCCGCCCCTGCAGGACCAGCAGGGCGGTGTTGTAGTCCTTGGGCGTCGGCAGGCGCACCCGCGCGCCGGGCTTGAGCCGCAGGTCCAGCATGTGCGCGGGCGTGAAGGTGGACGCCGGCCCTTTCAGGTCCTCGTAGGCGCCCGAGAGCACGCGCACCAGCCCCTTGCCTCCGTCCACCGGCGTCTCGGCCACGGCCTCCCGCGTGATGTCCTGGTACTTGGCCGGCGTCCGCTTGTGCCGCCGCGGGAGGTTCACCCAGATCTGGATCATGTGCAGGACCCCGCCGGCCTTCGCGAAGGATTCCTCGTGGTACTCGTTGTGCAGGACCCCGGCCCCGGCGGTCATCCACTGCGCCTCGCCGGGGCCGATGATCCCGCCGTGGCCCGCGCTGTCGCGGTGCGCGATGGAGCCCTGGTAGGCCACCGTCACCGTCTCGAAGCCGCGGTGCGGGTGCGTGCCCACCCCGCGCTTGCGCGCGGTGGGCGCGTAGCGCTCCGGCTTCTGGTAGTCGAGCAGGAAGAAGGGGCTCATGCGCTTCTCGAAGTCCGTCGCCGACGGGAAGTAGTTGCTGACATGGAACCCGTTCCCGACCCAATGCTCCGGGCTGCCCCGGAAGACCGTCTCGATGCTCCGTTCCATGGCCCCTCCTTTATAATTTGATTTCAAAATGTAGCACGAAAAAAAATCAGCCCGCGTCCAGCGACCGCCCCAGCTTGCGGCACAGCCGCCGCAGTTCGTCCTGCTCCGGCGCGGTCAGCGCCCGGAACTGCGCCGCCACCGTGCGCGCGTGCGCCGGGAAGATCCCGCCGATGAGGGCCTTCCCCTTCGCCGTCAGCCGCACCGTCACGAAGCGCTTGTCCGAGCCGTCCCGGCGCCGCTCCGCCAGCCCGCGCTCCTCCAGCCCCGCCACGACGGAGGTGATGCTCCCGCAGCTGCGCAGGAGCTTGCCGGCCAGCTCCCCCTGGCAGGTCGGCCCCAGGTGCAGCAGGGCCTCCAAGATCCCGAACTGGCTGGCCGAGAGCCCCTGGTCCGCCGCCTCCTTCTGCAGCGACCGGGAGAAGGCCTCGGAGGCGCGCAGCAGCGTGATCAGCGCGCTGAGCGCCCGCGTCTCGTCCTGGCTGCCCCGGTATTTGGTCGGCATATTTTGATATCAAAATATTAGCAGACCCGCGCCGATCCGTCAAGCCCCCTCCGGGCGCGCCGTGCTATAATCACCGGCCCACGCCCTTCCGATGATCTCCTTCGAGGCCCCCTGGCTCCCCGCCGCCGCGGCCGCCGCCCTCTTCGGGCTGGGCGCCGTGGCCTGCAAGCCCCTGACCGCCGTCGTGGACCCCACGTTGCTGGCCGGGCTCCTGTACCTGGGCGCCGGCGGCGGCCTGGCCCTGGTCCTGGCCGCGCGCGGGCGCGCGTCGGCGGGCCTGGCCCTGGAGCGCCGCGACGCGCCGTGGCTGGCCGGCGCCGTGCTGGCCGGCGGCGTGGCCGCGCCGGTCCTGCTCCTGATGGGCCTGCAGCGCGGCACGGCCTCGTCGGCGTCCCTGCTGCTGAACCTGGAGGCGCCGTTCACCGCGCTCCTGGCCTGGTCCGTCTTCGGAGAGCGCGCCAGCCCCCGCCTGGCGGCCGGCATCGCGCTGACCGCGGGCGGCGCGGCGTGGCTCTCCTGGCCCGGGCACGGCGCCGCCTCCGGCGGGGATTGGCGCGGCGGGGCCCTGCTGGCCGCCGCCTGCCTGGCCTGGGGCCTGGACAACAACCTGTCCCAGCGCGTCTCGGCCAAGGACCCGGTGACGGTCTCCGCGGTGAAAGGCCTGGTCGCCGGGGCCGTCAACACGGCCCTGGCCCTGGCGCTGGGCGCGCGACTGCCGGGCGCGGGTCCGCTGGCCGCCGCGGCGGCCGTGGGCTTCCTCAGCTACGGCGTCAGCCTGGCCCTCTTCATGCTGTCCCTGCGCCGCATCGGCAGCGCGCGCACCAGTCTGTACTTCGCCGTGGCGCCGTTCTTCGGCGCGCTGGCCGGGCTGGTCCTCCTGCGCGAGACGCCGACCCTGACCCTGGGCGGCGCGGCCGTGCTGATGGCCGCCGGCTCCCTCTTGGGCCGCGAGCCCGCGGGTTAAGGCCGGACGGCGACCGCCGCCGACGGCGCGGTCTTCGCCAGCTCCACGGCGAAGGCCACGGCCAGCTTGGCGAACGGGACCGAGTGCGACGCGTCCCCGCCGCCGTTGGCGAGCGTGTCGTGGTCGGTGTGCAGGTTCTCGTTCATCGTGTCCAGCGTGGCCTCGAAGGCCATCGCCGACGGATAGCCGGCGCGCGTCCACGACGCGTGGTCGGAGCAGGCGTAGCCGCACTCGGTCGTCCCGCGCGGCACGCCCGCGTACGCGTCGATCAGCTTGCCGGTGAAGGCGCTTAAGCTCAGGTCCACGTTGTCGGTGAGCAGGAACATGCCCGGGCCGCTGCCGGGGAAGTTGCTCATGTCGTACTGGATCACGCCGACCACCTTCTTGCCCTCGTTGGCGTACTCGTCGGCGATGTCCTGCGAGCCGCGCAGGCCCACCTCCTCGGCCGCGTAGCCCATGAACTGGACCGTGCGCCGCGGGCGGTAGCCCCCGTCGGCCAGCACGCGGATGGCCTCGGTCAGCACCGCGATGCCCGACGCGTTGTCGTCGGCGCCCGGCGCGGGCGCGCCGCGGCCGTCGTAGATGTTGATGGAGTCCAGGTGCCCGCCCAGGACGACGATCTGGTCGGCGAGGTCGGTCCCGGGGATCGTCAGGATCACGGACGGCTGGGCCCAGCCCTGATGACGGTAAAGGCTCACGGACGCGCCGGGGATCTTGGCGGCCAGGGCCTTCCAGCGGGCGGCGATCCACTCCGCGGACTTCACGCCCGAGTCGTGCGTGTAATAGCGGTCATGGTAGGCCGACAGCGTCCGGATCGTGGCGAGCAGGTCCGGCTCGCTGACGCGGGCGAGCAGCGGCCGCACGACGGCCTGCTGGTCCAGCGTGTAGGAGACCGCCGCGCGCGCGGCGACCGGGCGCAGCGAGCGCTCCGCCGAGGCGCGGGTGCGCAGGGCGAAGAAGCCGCCGCAGCGCTTGAAGCGCTCGTGCATGAAGCGCGACAGCGTCGGGAGCTCGCCCGCCGGGACCTCGAACACCGCGGATGCGGAATCGGACAGGACGGGACGGGAGAGCGGGAAGCCCGCGGCCTTGCGGCTGGCCAGGTCCGCGCGCGAGAAGGACACCCACACGCGCGCGCCGGGCGCGGCCGCGGCCGGCGCCGGGGAGGCCATGGTCCGGGCGGCGTCCCGCGCGCTCGCCGCGGCCGCGTCGGCCCGCACGCCCTGGTCGAAGTCCGTCTTGGCCGACGCCGGCAGCGCCGCCAGCACCGCCAGGACCGCCGCCGCCTTGAGCCTGCCCATGAATCCCCCCTCCGGCCGGGCGCCGTCGGGCGCCGCAAGGAATGCTCCTAATACCGGAGGACGCCTGTCAACGGGAATCGGGCCGGAATATCCGCGGACTTTCGAGCCTCATTTCTTGACTCCTCCCGCCGCTTGTGCTGGAATCGCCGTGATGAACATCACCTGCGGCGCGGACGCGGCCAAGGCGGGGCGGCCCTGACGCTCGACCCGAACGCGTCGCTCCCGCCCCTGCGCGCCCGCCTGGAGGCCGTCCCGGCCGTCCAGGAGGGGCAGTCGGTGTACGTCCTGCGCGACCTCGAGGAGCTCTCGGAAAAGCCCCTCGCGCTGTCGGGCGGCGGGATGTTCCTGGTCTCGCTCCTGGACGGCAAGCGCACCGCCGAGCAGGTGCGCGAGCTGTTCCAGAAGAGCTCCGGCGCCGAGATCCAGACGGCCGTGATCCTGGACCTGGTCCGCGCGCTGGACGACTCCGGCTATCTGGAAACGCCGGAGACCGCCGCCAAGCGCAAGAAGTCCTTGGAGCTCTTCAAGGCCTCCGGCCGCCGCCCGGCGGTCTTCGCCGGACCCGCGTACCCGGCCGAGCCCCCGGCCCTGACCGAGGCCCTGGGCGGCTACTTCACGGCCGAGAGCGGCCCGGGCAAGGCCAAGGCGCCCGCCCCGGCCAAGCCCGCCCCGCTGGGGCTGGTGGCCCCGCACATCGACTTCGGCCGCGGCGGGCCGGCGTACGCGTGGGCCTACCAGGCCCTCTCCGAGCGCCGAGCGCCCGACGCCATCGTCTCCTTCGGCGTCGCGCACGTGTCGCCGGACACCCCGTGGGTGTTCACCCCGAAGGACTACGAGACGCCGTTCGGCGCGATGAGCGTGGACGCCCCGCTCTACGACGCGCTGTCCAAGAAGGTGTGGTACGACCCGCGCGCCGACGAGTGGACGCACAAGAACGAGCACTCGCTGGAGTTCCAGGCCGTCTGGCTGCGCTACCTGTGGGGCGGAAAGACCCCGCCGTGGGTGCCGATCCTGGTCTCCAGCTTCGAGCGCCTGTCCCCGGACGAGGTCCCCTCCAAGGCCGCGGTGCTGGAGAAGGCCATCAAGGACTTCGCGGACGTGCTCAAAGCGGAGATGGACGCCGGACGGCGGATCATGGTCCTGGCCGGGATCGACCTGGCTCACGTGGGGCCGCGCTTCGGCGACGACCTGGAGCTCACCCCGGAGCTCGAGAAGAAGATCGAGGGCGAGGACCGCAAGTCCCTGGTGGACGCGATGGCGCTCGACGCCGACGGCTTCTACCGCTCCGTGATCGCCGACGAGCACTGGCGCAAGGTCTGCGGCCTGTCCGCGCTGTACACCTCGCTGCGCCTGATCAAGGAGCTGGGCGGCTCCTCGGCCCCGCCCGGGCGCCTGCTGACCTACGGCCAGGCCCCGGACCCGGCGGGCGGGATCGTCTCGTTCGCGTCGGCCGTCTTCGACGCGAAATCCTAGCCGCGCAGGGCGGCCAGGACCGACGCCGCGAACTCGGGCAGGCTGGGGTCGCGGGCGCCCATGACGAGCACCAGGTCGCCCTCCTTCGCCTCGGCGGCGATTGCGCCGGGGATCGCCGCGCGGTCGGGGCGGTGGAGCGCGCGCACGCCGCGAGCGGTCAAGGCGTCGGCGTAGTCCTTGGCCGAGACGTCCTTGGCCGCGGTCCCGCCGACGTAGTAGATGTCGGGCAGCCACAGCGCGTCGCCGGGGCGCAGGGACTCGGCGAAGGCGTCCACGAACTCCGCCTTCATGAAGCGCGCGGGGGCGAAGCCGTGCAGCTGGAAGACGGCCAGCACGCGGCCCGCGCGCAGGTGCGCCGCGCCCAGCGCCGCGCGAACCTTTTCCGGGTTGTGCGCGAAGTCGTCCACCACCTCCACGCCGCGCGCCTCCCCCGCCACCTCGAAGCGCCGCCCGACGCCGCCGAAGTCGCGCAGCGCCCGGGCCGCGTCCTGGAGCGGCACGCCCAGCGCGCGCCCCGCGGCCGCCGCGGCCAGCGCGTTCTCCGCGTTGTAGGCGCCCGGGACCTTCAGCTCGAACTCCGCGCCGCCGGCGCGGAAGCGCGAGCCGCGCGGGCCGACGCGCAGGTCCGTCCCGCGCAGGTCCCCGCGCTCGAAGCCGTAGGTGAGCGCGCCCTCCTGGAACTCGGCGAGGCCCGGCGCGTCCGCCGAGACCGCGAAGGTCCGCGAGCGCGCGCGAAACTCCCGGAACAGGGTCTGGAGCTCGGCGACCTCCTTGTGGTCCTTGCTGATGTTGAGCAGGAGCCCCAGCTCCGGCCGGTAGCGCGTCAGCGATCCATCGCTCTCGTCGGCCTCGATCACCAGCGGGCCCGTGGTGCCCAGCCAGGCGTTGCCGATCAGCCCCGCGGCGCGCAGGGAGGGCAGGTTGGCCCCCGCGATCAAGGACGGCCCGCGCCCGGCCGCGCGCAGGATCTCGAAGAGCATCGCGGTGACCGTGGACTTGCCGCTGGTCCCCGCCACCGCGGCCGTGCGCCGCGCGTCGGCCAGCGCGCCCAGGTAGTCCGCGCGGTGGACGACCGTCGCGCCCAGCAGGCGCGCGCGGGTCAGGTCCTGGTTGTCGGTCTCGATCGCCGTCGAGACCACGACCGTCGCGTCCTTGCTCACGCCGGAGCCGTCCTGAGGAAGCACGCGCACGCCGACGGACTCCAGGCGGCGCACCGCGTCCTGGGCCTCGCCGCGGTCGGCTGAGCGGTCGGAGCCCGACACCGCCAGCCCGCGCAGGGCCTCGAACTGGGCCAGCGCGCTCATGCCGGTGCCGCAGACGCCGGTGAAGTGCGTCGTCTTGCCGGGGCCGCTCACCGGAACAGGAACCCGCAGGCGGCGACGATGCAGGCGAAGCCCGCGAAGTGGCGCGGAGTCAGAGGCTCGTCCAGGTAGAGCCAGGAGAAGACGCTGAAGACCGTCAGCGTGATGACCTCCTGGATGGTCTTGAGCTGGGCGGCGTTGAACTCGCCGTAGCCGATGCGGTTGGCGGGCACCTGGAAGCAGTACTCGAAGAACGCGATGCCCCAGGAGACCAGGATCGCCTCCCACAAGGGCGCGTCGCGGTGCTTGAGATGACCGTACCAGGCGAAGGTCATGAACACGTTCGAGACGCACAAGAGCGCGATCGTCCTCACCGCAGAGCCTCCCGGACCAGCACGGTCCCGAACGCCGTCCACAGCGCGCAGAGGGTCCACAGCGCGGCGTCGCCGAGGCGCTCGCCCAGCGGACGCGGGGCCGTCGCGGTCCGCGCGGCCAGGATCTTGAGCGTGCCCAGGCCCACGCCGCAGGCGGCGATCGCCGTGCCGATGAGCACCGCGCCCGGGCGGCTCTCGGCCGCGCCGCGCGCGCGGACCAGACCCGTCTGCGCGCCCGCCGCCAGCGCCGCGCCGGCCAGCGCCAGCAGGGCCCCTCCGGCGCGATAGGCCCGCACCGGCGGGAGCGGCGGCGGGACCGGCTCCGGGGCCCCGACGGCCTGGCGCCTCTGCTTCTGCCAGGCGAGCGCGTCGGCCGCGTGGCGGCGCGCGCCGCCGGCCAGCGCCGCCCCCATCAGGACCAGCGAGGCGCCGCCGAAGACCGTCCAGGCCCGGGCCGGGTCCATCTCAGTCGCCGTGGACCCACATCCAGACGCCCATGACGACGAACAGGCCCGCCGCCGTCCGGCGCAGGACCAGCGGCGGGACCAGCTTGACCACGCCCTCGCCGAAGATCACCCCGATGGCGGTCACCGCGGCCAAGGCCGAGGCCGCGCCCAGGAACACGGGCCAGGGGCGGCGCGTGGAGGCGGCCAGGCTGACGGCCGCCAGCTGGGTCTTGTCGCCGAACTCCGCGAGGAATAGCGTCGCGAAGGTGCTGAGGAAGATGCTCTTGTCCATGTCGCCTCCGCCCCGGGGGGCGGCGGCGATTTTACCTTATCAGCGCAGGGCGACGCCCGCGCCCTGGACCTCGCCCGGCCCCGGGACGTGGGCCTGGGCCCAGACCGCCTCGAACTCGCCCTCGAAGGCGGCGGCGTCGCCGGGGTCGGCGGAGTAGAGCTGGTTCTCGAAGTTGAACTTCTCGGCGTTCTGGGAGAAATTGAAGGAGCCGGTGGCCGTCAGCTTCCCGTCCAGGACGGCGAACTTGTGGTGCAGGACGCCGTACGCGCCGCCGCGCCCGGCCGACAGGCGCAGGGCGACGCCTTGGGAGACCAGCGCGGCGACCTGAGGCGAGCGCCGCGCCTGCGAGACGTCGGCGACGACGCGCACCGCCACGCCGCGCCCGCGCGCCGCCAGGACCGCGTCCGCGACGGGCTGGGAGTACAGGCTGAAGATCGCGATGTCCAGGCTGCTCCGGCAATGGGCGATCGCGTCCACGAGGCGCGCCTCGGTGCCGCCGTCCGGCGAGAAGATCGCGCGCGGCCAGACCCCGCCATTGAAGTCCACCGACGGGGACGGGTCCGACGGCGGCGTCCCGAACCCGCCAGCCGGCGGGGCGGCGGACCCGCCCACCGGAGTCGCCAGCGCCCACATCCAGTCCCAGTACGACTGATAGAGTGAGGCCAAGGAGGCGTCGTCCCGGAACACGGCGTTCTCGAAATTGTTCTGGTCGGCCGCCGTGGTCCAGTTGAAGGAGCCGGTCTCCACGAGCTCGCCGTCGAAGATCGCGATCTTATTGTGCATGATGCCCCAGGACCCGCCGCCCTTGAGCAAGCGCACGGGGATTCCCGCGGCGACCACTTGGGAGAACTGCGCGGACGGGCCGGACTGGGAGCTGGGCAGGCTGCCGCCGGCCGGACCCGCCCCGGCGCCGTGCCCCTGGTCGTAGATCAGCGCCACGTCCACGCCCCGCTGCTTGGCGCGCACGATCGCGTCGGCCACGCCCGGCAGGGTCAGCTCGTAGAGCGCCAGGCGCAGGGTGGAGCGGGTGGCGTCGATCGCCGAGACCAGGGAGTCCGGGATACGGTCCGTGCGGCTGAAGGCGTCGGCCGGGAGGGTGACGCCGTTGAAGGAGACGGACCCCGCTTCCGCCGGCGACGGGGCCGGGGCCGGGGCCGGCGCGGGAGCGGAGGGACGGCGCGGGACGCGACGGGGAACGCGCGGCGTGCGGGGCTTGCGGGGTGCGCGGGGCGCGCCGGGCTTGCGGGGCGTGCGGGGCGTGCGGGCGGCGGAGACGGAGAAGGTCGGCAGGGTGAAGGAGGTCCCCGCGCTCCCGTCGAAGTCCACCGACAGGGCCCGCGCCCTCGTCGCGGGGAGGAGCAGGAGCATCAGAGCCAAGGCCCGAGCGATGTTCAAGCCTCGTCAGGATAGGTCCTCGGTCCATGAAAGTCCTGGGCCGCAGGACCTACGCCGGCATGGGCCCAAAGTCCTACCCCGCCGCCCTGGACGCGCCCCGCGCGGGACTGCTACGATGACGCCGTGAAGACGGCGACCGACTGGTCGGTCTACATCGCGCGCTGCCGCGACGGCAGCTTGTACACCGGCATCGCCAAGGACGTGCGCGCCCGGCTGGCCGCGCACAACGCCGGCCGCGGGGCGGCCTACACCCGGTCGCGGCGGCCGGTGCGCCTGGCCTACCGCGAGGACGGCTTCACGCGCCCCTCCGCGCTCTCGCGCGAGGCCGCGATCAAGTCCCTGACGCGCCCGGAGAAGCTGACCCTCCTTAAGACCGCGCGGCGCGCGCTGGCCGCGGCGGCCTGCCTGCTGCTGGCCGTCGCCGCGCGCGCGACGCCGAGCTTCACCAAGGAGGACCCGGTCGTCTTCTCCTCGGCCGCGCCGCAGGCCTTCGTGGGGACCTACCCGTCCCTGCGCATGTACTTCATCCGCCGCAGTTCCCGGACCGAGGTGGGCTCGGCCCTGTCGGCCGACGGGATCTCCTGGACCGAGGACGCCGCGGCCGGGCGCCTGTCCACGGCGACCCTGCCCTCGGTGTCGGCGTCCTCCATCACCGGCTGCGGCGCGCTGGCCCTGACCGGGGGCGGCGACCGCATGGTCTACGCGATCGTCTCCACGACCGGCTCCTTCCGCGTGCACAGCGCCACCTCCGCCGACGGCCTGGCCTGGGCCAACGACACCGGCACGGTCCTCGACGGCGGGAGCACGCCGCTGAACTCCCCCCAACTGGTCAAGCTCAACGACGGGACTTGGCGCCTGTATCTGCTCTCCGGGGCGCTCCCGGAGTCCGCGCGGGTCCTCACCATGGGCTCGTCCAACCAGGGCCTGAACTGGTCGGCCGCGACGGTCGCGCTCTCCACCCCGGCCTTCTCCCTCGGCGCGTCGGTGCTGACGAACGGGAAGGTGCGCCTGTTCCTCACCCAGCCGCTGGTCGGGACTTCCAGCGCGGGCGTGGTCGCCAGCGCGCTTTCCTCCGACGCCAACGGGACCTCCTTCACGATGGAGAGCGGCTTGCGGCTGTCCACCGCCGCGGCCTCGGGCACGCTGTCCGACGCGGTGCCGGTGCGCTCCACGGACACCTTCCGCTGGCGCCTGTACTACGGCTTCGCCGACCCCGGCACGCTCTCCACGGCGTCGATCCGCACCGCGCTGACCGGCGCCCCGGACCCGCAGTCGCTCTCGCCGGGCACCATCATGAACGTCAGCTCGACGGCGAGCTTCACGATCTCGGGCGAGGTCTTCTCCAGTTTGGCCCCGACGGTCAAGCTCTCCATGTCCGGCCAGCCCGACATCCTGGGGACCGCCGTGTCGCGGACCGACGACCAGACGCTGACCGCCTCCTTCGACGTGCTGGACCAGGCCGTCGGGCTCTGGGACCTGACCGTCACCAACGCCGACGGGACCGCGACGACGCTGAGGAACGCCGTGCTCATCGACTTCCCCGGCGGCTCGCTGGGCATGGTCAACAACCTGCTGCGCCCGCGCCTGGGCTCGCCGACCACCATCAGGCTCACCACCTACAACGACGGCCGCGTCCTCGCGCGCCTCTACACGCTGGACGGGCGCCCGGTGCGCACGCTGTTCGACGCCGACCGCGCCAAGGGGACGCTGACCCTGACCTGGGACGGGACCGACGCCTCCGGGGCCGCGGTCGCCAGCGGCGTGTACCTGCTGGGGGTCTCCGCGCCCAAGCTCCACGCGAAGGGCAAGATCGTGGTGATCCGGTGAGGCGGATCGCGCTGGCCGCCCTGGCGGCGCTCGCCCCGGCGGCCGCCTTCGCGGGCGCGGCCTCCACCGGCGCGCAGGTCCTGCGCCGCCCGCTGACGGCGCGCGCGGCCGCCCTGGGCGGGGCGCTGACCGCCTCGGCCGGGATCGACGGCTTCGGGGTGAACCCCGCGGGCCTGGCCGCCCTGCGCCGCCCGGAGGCGGTCAGCACCTTCAACAGCGGGGTGGCCGACGACGCGTTCGGCTTCCTGGGCGGCGCCGCGCCGGTCAAGGGCGCCGTCGCGGCCGCGGGGATCACCTATTACGACGCCGGCTCCGTCGACATCGTGGCGCTGGACGGCGCGCAGTCCACGGTCCGCGCGGAGCGCGACTACCTCGGCACGGCCGGCGGGGCCGTGCCGCTGGGCGCAGGCCTGAGCGTCGGGGCGCTGGCGAAGGTCTACCGCTTCACGCTGGCCGACGCGGCCAGCGCGTCCGGCTTCGCCGCGGACGCGGGCGTGCAGTGGGCCGCGCCGGTGCGCGGTCTGCGCCTGGGGGCCTCCGTGCAGAACGCCGGCCCGGGCGTGAAGTTCGAGTCCGCCTCCGACCCCCTGCCGCTGACCGAGCGCGCGGGCCTGGCCTGGACGCTGGAGACGCGCCCCGCCGACGCCGCCGGGACCTACTACTCGGACACGCGCCTGACGCTGTCCGCCGACCAGGTCCAGGTCCGCGGCGACGCGGCGACGCTGGCCGCGGCCGGCGAGTTCGCGCTGGACGTGGGGGCCGCCACCTCGCTGGCGGTGCGCCTGGGCTGGGTGTTCGGCAGCCCCACGGACGGGATCTCCTTCGGCGTGGGCGTGCGCGAGCGGCGCTTCGTCGCCGACTACGCGCTGGCCGCCAAGAAGGACCTGGGCGACGTCCACTTCGTCTCGCTCGGCGTGCGGTTCTAGCCGGAGATGGCCCGCCGCCGGACGCGCCGCCGCTCCGCCGCGCGCGGGTCCGCCTGGGGCAACGCGGCCGCGGTCGCCGCGCTGACGGCGCTGCTGGCCGGAGGCTGGCTGGTGCTCCAGGCCGAGCGCAAGCTCTCGCACCTGAGCCTCGGGGGCATCGGCGAGAGCTTCTCCACGCGCGTGTGGTCGGCGCCGTTCGCGCTGCGCGACGGCGAGCGCTCCGAGACCGACCGCCTCCTGCTGCGCCTGGACCGCCTGGGCTACCGCCGCGTGGACGAGGAGCCCAAGAAGGGCGAGTACCGCTGGGATCCCCCGGAGCTGGACGCCTTCCTGCGCGGCTATCGCGCGCCGGGCTCGTCCCAGGCCGCGGAGCTCGTCCGCCTGCGCCGCTCCGGGAGCGGGGCCTGGCGCCTGTCGGACGAGACCGGGGAGCGCCTGGACGAGGTCCGCCTGGAGCCGGAGCTGGCGGCCGAGCTGTCCGGGGCGCGCAAGATCCGCCGCGACCCGCTGACCTGGGCTCAGATCCCGCCGGTCCTGCGCGACGCGGTGGTGGCCGCCGAGGACAAGCGCTTCTGGACGCACTGGGGCCTGGACCCGCGCGCGATCCTGCGCGCGCTGTGGGCGGACGCGCGCGGGCGCGACCTGCAGGGCGCCAGCACGATCACTCAGCAGCTGGCCAAGAACCTGTTCCTCTCCCCGCGGCGCACGCTGACGCGCAAGCTGGAGGAGGCGGCGCTCTCCGTGTACCTAGACCGGCGCCTGGGCAAGAAGCGGGTGCTGACGCTGTACCTGAACAGCATCTACATGGGCCAGGACGGCTCGGCCAGCGTGATGGGCATGCGCGCGGCGTCGCGCTACTATTTCGCCAAGGACCCGCGCGACCTGACGCTCCCCGAGGCCGCGACGCTGGCCGGGATGATCCGCGGCCCCGGCTTCTACGACCCGCTGCGCGACGCGGCGGCCCGCCGCGCGCGGCGCGACCAGGTCCTGCGCCGCATGCGCGACGACGGCTTCATCGGAGCCCCCGCGCTGGCCGCGGCGCTGGCCGCGCCGCTGGACGCGACCCCGCGCGCGCCGGAGGCCGACCGCC
>JAJXTZ010000235.1 GCA_021783355.1 bacterium
AGGGCCGGCGCGCCCAGGCGCAGGGCGCCGGCGGCGGCGGACGGCGCGGACGCGGAGGCCGCGGGGACGGCGACGGCCTCGGCCAGCGCGGACCAGGCCGCGGGCGGCGGCGTCAGCAGCAACAGCGCCAGCGACAGCAGGCCGGCCAAGGCGCGCTTCACGGCGGGCATGCTACCACGCGCGGGCGCGCGCCCGGAGAGGCCAAGGGCCCAGCGGCGGCGCGGCAAAGGTCCCTGGGAGCGCTGGGCCGAACGGCGCGTCAGGGACGCGAGGCTTGGAAGGCGTCCAGGATGTCGGGGAGGGTGCGCCGCGGCGTGTCGTAGCGGCAGAAGAGCAGCTCGTCGGTCTGCGCCATGCGCTTGGCCGCGCGCTTGGCGTGCGCGGCGTCCAGGGCCTTCACGAAGAGGACCATCGGGCCGAAGTAGTAGCGCAGTCCCCGGCGCTCGGCCTCGCCGCGCCACCACTGCGGGGTGCACGACAGGATGGAGAACTCGCGCCCGTCCTTGAGCACGGTCTCCACCACGCCGCAGCCGCCCTCGACGCGGTCCACCGAGGCGACGCCCAGGCCGACCGCCGAGGGCTTGCCCGGCGCGGCGCGGTAGTACCGGAGCCAGTAGCCGCCCAGCTCGGCCGCCATCGCCTTCGCGGCCTCGCGCACGACGGCCTCCTCCAGGCGGCGCACGTAGAGCACGGGCTCGTCGAACCAGTGGTCCAGGCGGCGCTCGGTCATCCACGCCTCGGGGCGGTCGAAGGTGGCGGCCAGGAACACCGACTCCTTGCCCCCCTCCAGCACGGCGCGCACGCGCGCCTGGCCCGACGCGGGGTCCGTCACCGGGTCCAGCAATTCCACCGACGCCAGGGACGGGACGGGCATGGGCGGATTATAGCCTATCGCCGCGCGGCGGGCGCCGGGGGCAGGCGCAGCAGCTCGAGCTCGGGGTGGCTCTCGGAGAGGTAGCGCAGCGACCACTCGTTGGGGAACAGGATCATCTCCGCGCCGGACTCGTCGTAGACGCGCGCGCACTGCATCGGCAGGCCGACGGCGTCCAGGGCCCCGGCCGGGGTCTTGGGGCCCACCCAGCGCGCCGCGGTCCACGCCGTCGGCTCCAGGCGGGACTCCACGCCGTACTCGGACTCCAGGCGGAACTGGACCACCTCGAACTGCAGGGGCCCGACGGCGGACAGCAGGACGGCCTTCGCGTCGCCGGCGTCGCGGGGCTTGAGCGAGCGCACCACGCCCTCGCGCAGCAGCTGCTCGACGCCCTTGGCGAAGGGCTTGTACTTGGACGGGTTCGGGTTGACCAGGCGCGCGAAGCACTCCGGGGCGAAGCGCGGGATCTCGTCGTAGACGACGGACGGGTCCTGGGTCAGCGTGTCGCCGATCTCGAAGTCGGAGTAGCCGACCAGGCCCAGCACGTCGCCGGCGTAGGCTTCGTCGATGATCTCGCGCTCGCGGCCGAAGATGCGGTGCGCGTTGGCCAGGCGGTACGAGCGCCCGGTGCGCGCGTGGATCACCGGCACGTCGCGCGTGAAGCGCCCGGAGCAGACCCGCACGAAGGCCACGCGGTCGCGGTGGCGCGGGTCCATGTTGCCCTGGATCTTGAACACGAAGCCGGAAAAGGAGTCCGAGACCGGAGCGACGGACCGGCCCGCGGAGCGGCGCGGCGCGGGCGGGGGAGCGAACTCGAGCAGGGCGTCGAGCAGGAGCTGGACGCCGAAGTTATTGACCGCGGAGCCGAAGAACACCGGGGTCGTGCCGCCCTTCAGCGCGTCGGCGGGGTCGAAGGCGGGGCCGGCGGTCTCCAGCAGCTCGATCTGCTCGACGAAGCGGGCGTAGGAGTCCGCGTCGAGCGCCTCGCGCACGAGCGGGTCCGAGAGGCCCGCGGTCTGGACCGGGGCCTTGTAGGCGCCGCGCGCGGTGCGCTCGAACAGGTGGGCCATGCGCGTCGTGCGGTCGTAGACGCCGCGGAAGCGCTCGCCGTCTCCCATCGGCCAGTTGACCGGGAACGGATGGATCTGGAGCGTGCTCTCCAGCTCGTCGAGCAAGCCCAAGAGGTCGCGCGACGGACGGTCAAGCTTGTTGAAGAAGGTCAGGATCGGGATGCCGCGCAGGCGGCAGACCTCGAAGAGCTTCAGGGTCTGGCTCTCGATGCCCTTGCCCGCGTCGATGACCATCACCGCGGCGTCCACGGCGGTCAGCACGCGGTAAGTGTCCTCGGAGAAATCCTTGTGGCCCGGGGTGTCCAGCAGGTTGACGCGGTGGCCGGCGTAGTCGAACTGCAGGACGGTGGAGCTGACCGAGATGCCGCGCTTGCGCTCGAGTTCCATCCAGTCGGAGGCCGACGCGCTCTGGTTCTTGCGCGCGACGACGGAGCCCGCCAGCTGGAGCGCGCCTCCGTACAGCAGGAGCTTCTCCGTCAGCGTGGTCTTGCCCGCGTCGGGGTGGGAGATGATCGCGAAGGTGCGCCGGCGGGCGACCTCCGCGGAGATGTCGTCCATCGTATTATTTTACGAAATCCGGGACCGCTTCCGTCGGGGCCAGGGGACCCAAGCGCGCGCGGACTGACGGGCCCTGGACGAACCGGCCGCGGCGGCCTACACTGAGGGCATGGCCCGCGAACGCCGCCTGGTCCCCCGCCGCGCGCACGACTCCGTCATGGAGATCCTGAGCCCGTCCGGCCGCGCCATCCTGCGCGTCGCCCGCCTGGTGGACGTCTCCGCCAGCGGGGCCAGCTTCGCCTCCACCCTGACCCTTCGTCCCGGCCGGCTCCTGCGCGCGCGCCTGCGCCTGCTCGGCGAGGGCGTGCTGGACATCGAGGGACGCATCGTCTGGGCCCGCCGCCGCGCCAACGCCGTGCAGTACGGCCTGACCTTCGAATCCGTCAAGCGCGCGGCCTGACGCCTCCCTCTTCGCTATAATCGCGGGATGAAGCGAATCGCGGCGTGGAGCGTGGGGCTCCTGTCCGTCCCGCTCCTGGCGACGGCGGGGGCGGTC
>JAJXTZ010000236.1 GCA_021783355.1 bacterium
TCTGACGGCGCGCCTGTCTCGCGCCGTGCGCGCCGGGCTCAAGGGCGCCCGTGCCCTCTTCGACGGCGCCCGGCCCGCGGCTCCCGCCGCCTTCGCCCGCGGCATCCTCCACCAGCCGTTCGTCCCGCCCACCCTCCCCGCCGGCGTCCGGCTCGACCCGGCCCCGCGCCCCACCGATCAAGGCACCGTCCGCACCAGCCAGTTCCACCTCGCCCCCTGGCAGGTCCTGGAGGACGGTTCCAGTCCCGTCGTCCTCGACGCCGACCCATCGAGCCCCGCGTCGATCGAGAAGGCCCTGCGCGCGCTGGTGGACCAGAACCCCGGAAAATACGGCGCGGCCAGCGGCCAGATGGCCAAGGTCTCCGTCAACGCCCTCCCCGCCGTCCAGCCCGGGCAGGCCCCGACCATCCTCGCGGTGTTCCGCCAGTGGGCCCAGGGCGTCGACACGGACGGCGCCCCGTACTACCTGCTCGTGGACGGCGCCAGCCTGACCTTCCACATCAAGGTCTTCGACGGCAAGCCCGTCGTGATGGGTTCGGAAGGCCGCCTCGCCCCCGGCGTCGACCCGGCCATCATGAAGCCGGCGTACACCGACGACGAGCTCCTCGGCCTCGCCGCGAAGCGCCTGCAGTCCCCGCCCGACGCCGCGCCCGGCGCCGGCCAGGCCCGCGGCCCGTCCGGCCTGCTCGACCGCCTCCTCGGCGCCGTCGGCCTGGCGCGCCGCCGCCGGGCCCCGGGGGGCGGCGCCGCGCTGCCGCCGCCTCAGTTCCTGTCGCGCGTGATCACCAACGAGCTCGACGGGACTTTCCGCGCGATCAACCTCTACCAGGCCCAGGACCTGCGCGGCCAGCCGCTGATCGTGGCGGTGGACGTCCATGACGGCAAGGCTTTCGCGTTCAGCGCCCAGGACCTGCGCACGCACCTGATCTCGGACCTCAAGGCCGTCTCCGGCGTCGCCGTCGGGCGCGGCACCACGATGACCCCGGCCGGCGACGACAACGGCCCCATCGGCCCCATCGCCCTGCCGCTGACCAACGTCTACGACGCGAGCGGCAAGGTCGTCGCCGTCACCGACGAGCAGGGGCGCTTCACGCTCCCCGACGACGGCAGCGGCGCCGCCCGCACGCTGACGATCAAGCTCGAGTCCCCGTTCGTCCCGTTCGTCAAGGACGAGGACGCCGCCAAGACCGGCGCCCCGGTCCAGGTCACCGTGACCGCCGTCCCGGGCCAGGCCCTGACCGCCGCCCTCAACCCGGTCAGCGCCGATCCGGAGCTCGCCGCCAACATCGTCGGCTACGTCGGCTACCTCCAGCATCAGATCTGGCTGAAAGGCCTGCCCGGCATGAACGACGCGCGCATGGACTCGCCGCTGGCCGGCGGGATCCGCGTCAACGCGCACGACCAGCCCGGCAACGCGTACTACAATCCGGCCGACGACAGCGTCAACTACATGGCCGCCGCCGTCCTGACCGTGCGCGGGCCCGACGGCAAGCCGATGAAGCTCTCGGTGGAGAACACCGCCAAGCAGTCCATCGACTACCACGAGGTCACGCACCGCCGCGTCCAGCGCTTCTCCCAGCTGGACCTGACCCCGGAGCAGGAGGCCTCTGCGGCCTACCGCTTCGTCAAGTGGACGATGAACACCATCATGGGCGGCGACGTCAACGAGTCGATCGCCGACTTCGTGTCCGACGCGATGCGCGACAACCCCATCATCGGCCAGGGGTTCTTTCAGAACCCGCCGGCCGGCCGCCCGACCTACATCCGCGACGCCCGCGACAAGACGCCCTACGATCCGAGCAACCCCGACCCGCACAACGGCGTCGCCGTCCAGGCCATGTGGGCCCTGCGCGAGCGCGGCTTCATCGCCCAGCTCGGCGAGGCCGCGGGCAAGGCCTACGCGAACGCGATGATTCCGCTGGTGATCATCGGCCAGCCGCTCAACCCCGTCAGCACGCTGCTCCACCTCATCCTGTGGGACATGCGCGCCGACGGCCGCAGCCCGTTCGCGGACCTGATTCGCCAGATCGCCGGCCAGGACCACGGCATCGACCTGCCCGCGGTCCCGTCGGCCCCGAACCTGCGCCCGAGCGCCTGACCGCGGGCGGTTTGACGCCCGGCGGGAGAAAGGCATAGACTCGCCTCCATGCTCCCGCTCCTACTGGCCGCCCTGGCCCTGCCCGCCGCCGCCGAGCCGTCCCTCCTGAGGGACCGGCCCAAGACCGCCCTCGTGGACGAGGTCATCGAGCTCCGGCCCGCCGCCGGGCGCCATTTCAACGTGGAAGCCCCCCAGAGGTGCGACGGCCGGCCGCCGCTGGAGCTCCTCCCCTCCCGCCTGCGCTGCCAGCTGACCCGCCCGGGGGCCGTCCCCGTCCTGGTCAGCGTCTGCGACGACGCCCTGACCTTCTGCCGCCAGGAGCGCTTCACCGTGAAGGTCTCCGGCGTCGCCCGCGCCGCCGCCATGGCCTCGCCGCAGGCCGCCGCGCCGAGGGGCGGCCGTCGCGCGCCGGCGGGCTTCCTCGACAACGCCCCGGCCCGGGCCCGGGCCCTGGCCCGGAAGGAGGGCAAGCTCCTGCTGGTGGACTTCTACGGCATCTGGTGCCCCCCGTGCAACGACCTGGAGGAGCACGCCTATCCCGACCCCGCCTTCCGCAAGGCCTCGGCCGCCTTCGTGAAGGTGGGCCTGGACGCCGACGCCGAGACCTCCTTCCCGTGGAAGGCGCGCTTCAAGGTCGGCGGCTATCCCACCTTGGTGGTCGCCGACGCGGACCTGCGCGAGATCGGCCGCGTGGTCGGCTATCGCTCCGGGCCCGCCCTGGCGCGCTTCCTGGACCGCATGGAGGCCCTGCGCGCCGAGCCCGTGGCCGAGGCCGACCGTTTGGCCGCCGCCGGCGGACCCCGGGCCACCCCGGAGCGCCGCCTGCGCGCCGCGCGCTGGCGCCGCGACCGCGCCCAGTACGCGC
>JAJXTZ010000067.1 GCA_021783355.1 bacterium
CCGCGCGCCTCGCGCGGGGCGGCGCGCGCGTCCTCGTCGTCGAGCCCGGGCCGCGCGCGTCCCCCCAGCCGGACGGGACGCGCGCCCTCGCGCTGTACTACGCGAACGCGGGCCTGACGGCCGGCTTCGGCAACGGCCTGTTCCCCGTCGCGGTCGGCCGCGCGGTCGGCGGGACCACGACGGTCAACTCCGGCACCTGCCTGCGCCCGCCGGCGGACGCGGTCCGCCGCTGGGCCGCCGCCGTCCCCGGCTTCGACGCCGAGGCCTTCGCGGCCGACGTCGAGGACGCCTGGCGCGCGCTGAAGGTCGCGGTCGTCCCCGCCGCGCTCGCGAGCGGCTCCACGCGCCTCTTCTTCCGCGGCCTCGAGCGGCTCGGCGTCCCGGGCGGCCATCACCTCGACCGCGCGGCGCCCGGCTGCGACGGCGCCGGGCGCTGCTGCTTCGTCTGCCCGCGCGGGGCGAAGGCCACGGCGGCGTCGGCCTTCCTCGACCCGGCGCTGGAGACGGGGAACCTGGAGCTGTGGAGCGGCTGGCGGCTCGCCGCGGCCGTCCCGGCCCCGGCGCGGGGCGGGAACGCGCGCGCGGTCGTCGCGGGCCCCGGCGGGGAGCGGCGCGAGATCGGCGCGCGCGGCGTGATCCTCTCCTGCGGGAGCCTCGAGACCCCGCGCCATCTGCGCCGCCTGGGCGCGCCCGCGGGCGACGGCCTCACGATCCACCCCGCGGCCAAGGTCTTCGCGCTCTTCGACGAGACGGTCGCGGGCTGGCGCGGGGTCCCCCAGGCCGGCGGGCTCCTCGACGCCGAGGAGCCGCGCCTGCGCTTCGAGGGCGCCTTCGTGCCGCCCGAGATCGCCCCGCTGACCCTGCCGCTGGAGGGGCGCCGGAGGCGCTGGTGGCTGGACCGCTACGCGCGCGTCGCGAGCTTCGGGTTCATGGTGCGCGACTCGGGCCGCGGCCGCGTCCGCCACCCGCTCGGCTCGGGGCTGTCCTTCATCCGCTATCATCTCCCCGATGAGGACGTCCGGCTGATGGCGCGCGGCATGCGGCTCGTCGCGCGCGCCTATCTGGCGGCCGGGGCGCGGCGCGTGCTCCTGCCGCTCAACCGCCCCGGCAACGAGATCGAGACCGCGTCCGCGCTCGAGGCCTTCGACTGGGCGGGGGTGCGCGCGGAGGAGATCCAGCTGATGGGGTTCCACCCCCTCGGCACGGCCGGGCTCGGCCGCGCGGTCGGCGCGGACCTGCGCGCCGCGCCGGGGATCTACGCCTGCGACGGCTCGGTCGTCCCGGAGAGCCTCGGCGTGAACCCGCAGGTCACGATCTACGCCTTCGCGCTGGGCCTGGCCCGGCGCCTGCTGCGGGAGGGCGCGTGAAGGTCTCCGACTTCGACGGGCTCCGGGACGGCGCCGAGTTCGACTTCGTCGTCGTCGGCTCAGGCTTCGGGGGCTCGGTGGCGGCCCTGCGCCTCTCTGAGAAGGGCTATTCGGTCGCGGTGCTCGAGGCCGGCCGCCACTTCGAGGACGACGACTTCCCGCGCACCAACTGGGACGCCCGCCGCTACCTGTGGGCGCCGCGCCTGGGCTGCTGGGGCATCCAGCGCCTCGACCTCCTCGAGCACGCGCTCGTCCTCTCCGGCGCGGGGGTCGGCGGGGGCTCCCTCGTCTACGCCAACACCCTGCTCGAGCCGGGGCCGGCCTTCTACCGTGAGGCCGCCGCCGTCGAGCCGCACTTCGAGGAGAAGCTGCGGCCGCACCTCGCCGCCGCGCGCCGCATGCTGGGCGCGGTCCCGTCGCCGCGCCTCTTCGCGGCGGACGAGGAGCTCGAGCGCGCGGCGCGCGAGCTGGGCCGGGAGCGCGCGTTCTCGCGCGCGACCGTCGGCGTCTTCTTCGGCGAGCCTGGGCGCGAGGTCCCCGACCCGTTCTTCGGCGGCCGCGGCCCCGCGCGCACGGGCTGCGTCTTCTGCGGCGGCTGCATGGTCGGCTGCCGCCGCGGCGCGAAGAACACGCTCGCGAAGAACTACCTGCCGCTGGCCGCGGGGCTGGGGGCGAGGATCCACGCGCGCACGAGCGCCGCGCGCCTGGCCGAGCGCCCCGGAGGCGGGCTGCTCGTCGAGACGCGCCGCACGGGCTGGGGCCTCGCGCGCAAGACGCTGCGCGCGCGCGGCGTCGTGCTGGCCGCGGGCGTGCTGGGCACGGCGCGCCTCCTGCAGAACCCTGAGAACGGCCTGGGCCCCATGCCACCGCGCCTGGGACGCGACGTGCGCACGAACGGCGAGGCCCTGCTCGGCGCGCTCGCGCGCTGCGGCGCGCGCGACTGGTCGGAGGGGATCGCGATCGCCTCGGGGGCGTGGATCGACGAGGAGACCCACGTCGAGCCCGTGCGCTATCCGGCGGGCTCGGACGCGATGGCTCTGCTCGGCGCCGCGCGCGGCGGCACGCGGGCGGAGCGCCTGAGGGCGGCGTGGCCCTTCGGCTGGGCCCGGCGCGCCACCGTGCTCCTGGCGATGCAGACGCGCGACTCCCGACTGCGCCTCGTGCGGCGCGCGTCGGGCCGACTCTCGTCCGAGACCGAGCCCGGCGTCCCGCCGCCGGTCGCGCGCGTGCCGGCCGCCGAGCGCCTGCAGGAGGTCTTCTGCCGCAACGCGGACGCGATCCCGATGACGAACGTCGCGGAATCCTGGCTCGGCCGCCCGGCGACGGCGCACCTCCTGGGCGGGGCGTGCCGCGCCGCGGGCCCCGAGACCGGCTGCGTGGGCCCGGACGGGCGCCTGTTCGGCCGTTCCGACGTCTGGGTCGCGGACGGCTCCGCGGTGCCGGCCAACCCCGGCGTGAACCCCTCGCTGACGATCACCGCTCTGGCTGAATCCGCCTTCTCGCGCCTGCCCGCGAAGGGCGCCCCCGGAGCGCCGGCATGAAGTGGGACACCTCACGCTGGACCCTGCCGCGCCTGGTCGAGCTCTGCGTCTCCCTGGCGGGCCTCGGCGTCGCGCTCGCGCTCAACAACTGCCTCGGCCGCTTCGCCTCGCGCCAGGGCGACCACGCGCACGCCTCTCCCGACCTGCTGCCCGCCCATCTGCCGGTCGTCGACCTGCGCGCCCTCTTCCTCTGGGGCTTCGCCGCCTTCCTGGTCGCGCTCGTCGTCCTCGGCGTCCGGCGCGAGCGGCGGCGCCTGGCGCATATAGTCTGGCTCTACGCGCTGCTGATCTCGGTGCGCAGCCTCTTCATCATCCTCACGCCGATGCGCCGGCCCGAGGGCGCGCTCTGGGTCGGGGGCAACCCCCTCTACGACGCGATCGGCCGCTACCTGACCTTCAAGAACGACCTGTTCTTCTCCTCCCACACGGCCCTGCCGTTCCTGGCGTTCCTCGTCTTCCGCGACCGCTGGGCGCGCGCCTTCTTCCTCGCCTGCTCGGTGACGCTGGCCGCGACGGTCCTGCTCACGCGCCTGCACTATTCGATCGACGTGTTCAGCGCGTTCTTCATCACCTACGCGCTGTACCGCTGGGAGCGGCGCTGGCTGAGGGCGCCTTACCGGCGCGCGCGCCACTGCGTCTTCGAGTGGCTGCGGGGGGCCTCGCCCGGGATCGTCTCTAAGGCCAAGGATGCCGGGGATAGCGGCGCTTGAGCTCCTTCTTCACCGTCGGGTAGGTGTTGGCCCAGAAGGAGGCCAGGTCGTCGGTCTTTTGCACGGTGCGGTAGTTCGGCGCCAGGACGTCGAAAGTGACGGGGAGCCGCCCCTCGCAGAGCGACAAGCGCCCGGCCATCTTGACGAAGTCGCCGAGGCGGGCGTTGAGCTCCGCGCGCGCGGGCAGAAAATAGGCGAAGCGGCCGTTCTTTCCCGACGGGAGCTTCTTGTGCGTGGGCAGGACCCGGTCCAGGTGGGCTTTGAGCATCGGCCCGAGATACGCCGCGAGGTGGGGCAGGAGCTCCACGCGCTCGATGTCCTTGACCGAGTTCTTGCCGTGGAAGGCCTCGCCGTAGACGAGGCGCCAGTCGTCCTCCGACATCTCGGGATAGCCGAGGTCGGGATAGAGTCCGCGCGCCAAGCGGACGCGCGTCACGAATTGCTCGACCTTGTCGTCGACTCCCGGGTGTCTCAGCTCCCCCGTGGCGTACTTCTCGGCCCAGATCTCGGCCGTGTCCTTCTTCCCCGCCTTGCCGGCCTTCAAGTCCCGACGCGCGAGAGTCAGGCCGCGGAACACCAAGCGCTCCTCGCGCACCACTCGCTGTTTCCGCTCGTCGAATTCGGACACTTCCGTCCATGCGCACTCGTCCGGGTACAAGCTCCGGAGCTTCTCAGCCGACAGCGGCAGATACAGAGAGATGCCCACCTGGCGCGCCTGCCCCCCGCCCGCGCGCTCTCGCACCGACAGGGCCAGAAGGAGCTCCGGCGGGTTCATGACGCCCGGCAGGAGCGCCCCGCGCCCGTCGCCCAGGCGGTAATAGGCGCCGTCGCCCTCGCGGCCCGCCAGGCGGTCGCCGAAGGCGGCCAGCCAGGCGCGCAGGAGCCCGTCGAGCGGGTCGGCGGCGTCGGGCGCGGCGTCGGGGCGCGCCAGGCGCGAGAACTGACGGAAGACTTCCTTCGCCTCCCAGGGCAGGTCGTCGCGCCGTCCGGCGCGCAGGTCGTCAGCCATGGCCGACAGGTCGGCGGGACGGTCCGACGGGCGGTCGCCCGCGGTCTCAAAGGCGGCGGCCATCGCGGCGGCGCGCTCGTACGCGGCGGGTCCCAAATCCTGCGCGGCCTCCAGCACCGCGGCCAGGCGCGGCGGGGCGGGGTAGCGCGACAAGGCCCGGCCCCGCGTCGTGGCCCGGCCCCGCTCGTCCACGGCGCCCAAGGACAGCAGGACGCCGCGCGCCGCGGACCAGGCCGCGGGGTTGGGCGGCGTGAGCCAGTCCACCGCCGCGGGCAAGGACGCCGCTTGAAGGAATAGCGGGCTCAGCTCCAGCCGCGCGATCTCGGGCTTCAAGGACTCGGCCATCCCCGCCTCGTCGGACAGCGACCACAGCCGCACGCAGCGCCCCGGCGCGGTGCGGCCCGCGCGGCCCGCGCGCTGGTCCGCGTTGGCGCGGCTGATGCGAGCGAGATAGAGCGTGTTGATCCCGCGCGCCGCGTCGAAGGCGGCCGCGCGGTGGCGGCCCGAGTCGATCACCGCCGTGACGCCGGGCACCGTGAGCCCCGTCTCGGCCACGTTGGTGGCCGCAATCACGCGCGGCCGGTCGGAGGGCTCCAGCACCGCCTGCTGCTCGTCCAGGTCCATCGAGCCGTGGAGCTGTTTGAAGTCGAGCCCGTGCTCGCGGCAGAACGGACCCAGGGCGGTCATCATCCGGCGTATCTCGCGCAGTCCGGGCAGGAAGACCAGCACCGAGCCGGTGAGGCCTTTCTGCGAGAGCCCGCGCAGGGCCCTGAGCGCCGCGTGGCCCACGTCCTCGCGCGCCGCCATCGGTTCGTGCGAGATCTCGACCGGATACAGACGCCCAGGCACCTCGACTGTCGCCGCGTCGGGAAGATAGCGGGCCAGCGCGCCGGCGTCCAGGGTGGCCGACATCGCGACGACTTCGAGGTCGGGGCGCGTCTGGCGCAAGGTTTTGAGCCACGCCAGCGCCAGATCGCAATGAAGCGTGCGCTCGTGGAACTCATCGAGAAGCACGGCATCCACGCCCGGCAAATCGGGCGCGGACAACAGCTGCGTGACGAAGACGCCGTAAGTCTGGAAGACGACCTTCGTCTTCGCATTGCAGCGTGAATCAAACCGCACCTGATAGCCGATCTCGGTCCCCAGCGCCGTCTTCGTCTCCGACGCCACGCGCGCGGCCAGGCTCCGCGCCGAGATCCTCCGGGGTTCGAGCACCAGCACCCGGCCCTTCGTCCGCCCGCGCAGGAACTGCGGCACCTGCGTGGACTTGCCCGAACCCGTCGGCGCCGTCAGGATGAGGATCCCCGCGCGCTCGAGCTCCGCGACGATCCTATCGCGCAGCGGGGTGATGGGAAGGGCCTGGTTCACGCGTACAGTCTAGCGAACTCGGGCCTCTCCACGGCCGGAACCCGATCCTGCGCTTCGACCGAGCCAGGCCGGCTTCCTCGGATCCCGCCTCATGGATAGGATCCGAAGACGGGAAAAGTTCCGGCTATTTCTGCGGCGGCTTCGGCGGACGAGGGACCAGCGGGTCGTACCACAGGCCCGCGCCGCGGGCCAGCTTGATGACGGCGAAGGAGGCGTCGGTGACGACCTTCTCCCAGTCGGCCTCGCCGCGGGCGATGCGGTCCAGGTCCTCCTCCAGGCGGGCGGTGTAGTCCAGGTCGATGAAGTTGCCGGCGTAGTGGCGGACCAGGAAGTCCACGACGCAGAGACCCAGGTCGGTGGCGCGGAGCTTGCGCTTCTCCTCCGTCACGTAGCCGCGGTCCAGGATGGTCTTCATCGTGGCGGCGTAGGTGGACGGGCGGCCGACGCCCTCGGCCTCCAGCTTCTTGATGAGGGAGGCCTGCGTGTAGCGCGGGGGCGGCTTGGTGGAGCGCTTCAGGGCCTCGGCGCCGAGCAGGGAGAGGGCGTCGCCGACCTCCAGCATCGGCAGTTCCGCGGAGTCGTCCTCGTCGCCCTCGTCCTCGCCCTTCTTGCCCTTTTTCTTCGTCTCCTCGGTGGCGTCCTCGCCGGTGAGCTTGCGCCAGCCGTCGAAGAGGACGACCTTGCCCTTGGCTTGGAAGACGCCCATCGGGACCTGGCCGCCTTTCTCCGTCTTCCAGGCGCCCGGCGCGCAGGCGGCGTCGATGGTGGTGATCTGGTCCTTGGCCGGGGCCATCTGGCAGGCGACGAAGCGCTGCCAGATCAGGCGGTAGAGCTTGCCCGCGTCGCCTCCCCCGCCGGCGTCGGGGCCAGTCTCGGGGTGCGTGGGGCGGATGGCCTCGTGGGCCTCCTGCGCGTTGGCGGACTTGGTGGCGTGGACGATGGGAGACGCCGGCAGGTACTCGGGCGGGAACTGCTTCTTGATCAAGGCGCGGGCGGCGTCCACGGCCTCGGGCGCGAGCGCCGTCGAGTCGGTGCGGTGGTAGGTGATCTTGCCGTCCTCGAAGAGGGCCTGCAGGTGCTTCATCGTCGCGTCGGGGTTGAGCGAGAGCTTCACCGAGGCCGCCTGCTGGACCGTGGCCGTCGTGAACGGCGGCGGGGCGTTGCGCGCGGAGTCGCGCCTCTCGCAGGAGAGCACCGTCCACGGCACCGTCTTCATCCACTCCAGCGTCTTCTCGGCCAAGGCGGGGTCCCGGAGGCGCTGGCCCAGCGGGTGGTCCTTCCAGGCGACGAGCTTGGCCGTGAACGGCGGCGGCGCGCCCGGCTTCTCGAGCCGGGCCGACAGCACGAAATAGTCCACCGTCTTGTGCTTGGCGATCTCCTTCTCGCGCTCGGCCACCAGGCGCACGGCCACCGACTGCACGCGCCCCGCCGAACGCGCGTCCTTGGAGACCTTGCGCAGGGTGGGGCTCACCACCCAGCCCACCACGCGGTCCAGCACCCGCCGCGCCTGCTGGGCGTCCACCAGGCGCGCGTCCAGGGCCCGAGGTTCCGCCATCGCTTTCTGCACCTCGGACTTGGTGATGGCGTGGAAGACCACGCGCGCGTACTTGCGCTCGCCCAGCAGCCGGCTCACGTGCCAGGCGATCGCCTCCCCCTCGCGGTCGGGGTCGGTGGCCAGCAGGACCTCGTCGGCCTTCTCGGCCAGCTCGTTGAGCTCCTTGATGCGCCGCGCGGAGCGCTCCAGCGGCCGGTAGTCGGGCAGGATGCGCCCGCCCTCGAACTTGACCGCCAGGGCGCCCGTCGCCGGCAGGTCGCGGATGTGCCCGAAGGAAGCCGCCACGCGGTAGTCCGGGCCCAGGAAGCCCTTGATCTTGCCGACCTTGTTGGGCGACTCGACGATGACCAGCTTCACGGGGCGGCCGCCCTCATTTGCGGTAGGCGGCGAAGACCCGTCCGCGCCCCTCGCGCGCCTCCTCCACCGTCACGAACGCCTCGGCGTCGGCCCCGTGCGCCGCGTCCATCAGCCGCGGCAGGTCGCGCCGGCGCGCGACGCTGAGCACCACCGTCACCGCCCCGTCGCGGCCCTGGCCGAGCAGCTCCGTGGCGCCGAACCCCTGCGCGCGCAAGGCGCGCGCGACGGCCGCGCCGGCACTCCTGGAGAAGACGTGCGCGCTGACCACGCCGACCGCGAGCTTCTCCTCCAGCCACATCCCCACCACGTTGCCGGAGGCGAAGCCCAGCACGTAGCCGGCCACGTGCAGCGGGCTGTTCAGGTGCGACAGCGCGCTGCCGATGGCCAGCACCCAGATCAGCGTCTCGAAGACCGCGATCACCGGCACCATCACCTTCTGCCCGCGCAGGATCAGGATCGTGCGCACCGTCGTCAGCGACACGTCGCCGATGCGCAGGCAGAAGATGACCAGCGGGCCCCACGGCCCGCCCATCAGGGCGCTCATGCGTCTATGCTAGCATGGCGGCCGCCGCCAGCGCGGCGAAGGCCGCCCCTCCCAAGGCCGCGAGGAGCAGCCCCCATTCCAGCGCCGGGGAGGTCATCTCGAGCGCCAGTTCGTGGCGCCCGTCCGGGATCTCCGCCCCGAGCAGGGCGTGGTCGGTCCGGTACAGCGCCAGCGGCCTTCCGTCCAGGCGCGCGCGCCAGCCTGGGTACCAGACCTGGCTGAGGACCAGGAAGTTCGCTCCGCGCGAATCCACCGCGTAGTCGGAGACTCCGTAGCCGCGCCGGGTCTCGCGGACCGACCCGCCGCGCAGTCCCGCCGGAGCGGCGCCGCCCCAGCCCAGCACGACCGCGTCGCGCGCCGAGCGCGACGCCTCGAGCGCGGCCAGAGACTCCCGCTCGGTGCGGACCGGAGTCAGCGAGCGCGCGAAGAAGGCCGGCCCCCACGGGCGCGAGTCCCGCCACAGACGGACGGTCGCGCGGCGCCAGCCGCGGTAGAAGTCGAACGCCGGGGCCCCCTCCCGCTCGCCCGCCGGCTCCCAACCCAGGCCCGCGAGCGGCTGGGTCGCCTCGGAGACGATCCAGCGCGCGTCGAGCGCCCGGAGGAGGTCCGGGCGGGTGATCGCCGTCAGGTCCGTCCAGACGACGGGCGCGGCCCGGGCCCGCCGCGCGTCGCCGTGCTGGAGCACGTCGAAGTACTCCACGAAGTCGCGGAGGTTCAGCGGCTCGTAGCCGTTGACCATGTCGATCCCGAAGTAGGCGGCCTGCCCGTAGGGCAGGGCCGCGCGCCCGATCTCGGCGACGCGGCCGTTCCCGGGCGCCCGGCGCAGAAGGTCCGCGAACGCCGGCTCCGGCAGGGCCTCGGCCAGCGGGCGCGTGGTCAGGCGCGGCACGATCCGCGCCCCGGCGTCCAGCACCGGGAGCAGGCAGAGCAGGAGCCCGGCCGCCGCGGCGGGGCGCGGGCGCAGGCGCCCGAGCAGGTCGTCGACCCCCAGCCCGGCGAGCAGGACGCCGGTCAGCTGGGCCAGCTGAAGCAGGCGCGTCGGCCGGCGGAACAGCCGGAAGCCCGGCACGGCCTCGTAGGCCAGGCGCAGGAGCGGGGTGTCGAAGCACAGCAGGACGAACAGCGCGGTCAGGCCGAACAGGAGCCCCGCGCGCCGCCGGTCGCGCGCCAGGGCCCAAGCCCACAGCGGGTACAGCCACGCGCCGAAGTAGAAGCAGTTCTCCCAGTACTCGTAGCGCGTCCCGCCCGCGTCGAACGGCGCCAGCAGGGTCTTCAGCGCCGTCCAGCGCGGCGCGTCGTTAAGGAAGAAGCGCCACGAGGGCGTCATCCGCGTGCTCAGCGCCGCGAACTGCAGGCGCGGCAGGAGGTCCGGCGCGGCCAGGAAGACCCCGACCAGCCCGCCGGCGGCCAGCCACGCCAGGACGCGCGGACGCGCGGGGCGCTCCCGGCGCGCCAGGCGCGCGGCCGCGAAGGCGGCGCCGGCCAGCAGCGCGTAGTACAGCGACTGCATCGAGCCCTGCATCAGGCACGCGGCCAGCGTCGCGGCCAGCGCGGCCGAGCGCCCCGGGCCGGGCCGCTCGATCGCGCGGTCCAGCGTCAGGAGCAGCAGCGGCGCCAGCGCGTAGAGCATGACCGTCGGCAGCCAGCCCGCGTCGAACAGCGCCAGGAAGCGGAACGCGAGCATGTACGACGCCCCGCAGAACGCCGCCGCCCACGGGCTCTTGAGCCAGCGCCGCGCGCACGCGTACATCGCCGCGCCCGCGAGCAGGGCGTTCAGCAGGAAGATCAGGTTCGTCGCGCGGTCGAACGGGAGGGCGAGGTAGAGCCAGTCGAGCGGCAGCAGGTAGGTCGCCAGCGGGTTCGCGTGCGCCGGCATGCCCGCGTCGCACGAGGGATCCCAGAGCGGGAAGCGGCCGGAGGCCAGCGACTTCAGCGCCAGGGCGCGCAGGCCCGCGCCCTGGGCGACGAAGTCGGAGCGCGCCGAGCAGAGCAGGCCGGGCGCGGCCCACAGGCGCCAAAGGAGCCCGGCGCCCAGCGCCAGCACCAGCGCGGGCGCCAGGACCTCGGCGCGGCGTGAAGGCCGCGTCACGGCCGGTGCGTCAATCCCGTCGGCTGACGACTTCGACCAGGTGGAAGCCGAACTGCGTCTTGACCGGGCCCTGCACCGTGCCGACCTCGGCGCTGAACACGACCTTGTCGAACTCCGGGACCATCTGGCCGGGGCCGAACTCGCCCAGGTCCCCGCCGCTCTTGCCGGAGGGGCAGAGCGAGTGCTTCCTCGCCTTCTCGGCGAAGTCCGCCCCGCCCTCGATCTCTTTCTTGAGCTTCTCGCACTCCGCCTGCGACTTCACCAGGATGTGCCGCGCGCGCGCCTTGGACATGGACTCCTCCCGCGGCCGGGGACGCCGGCCGGCGCCGAGAAAGTAGCAAAAATTGTTAGACTCTGGCCCCATGGCCGACAAGCCCAAAGCCGCCAAGGCTCCCCCCACCTACGCCGCCGACCGCACCAAGCCGGTGACCGTCGCCACGCTGCTGGACATGAAGCGCAAGGGCCTCAAGATCACCATGGTGACGGCCTACGACTACCCGACCGCGCGCATCGCCGAGGAGGCGGGCGTGGACGCCGTCCTGGTCGGCGACTCGGTGGGCATGACCAAGCTCGGCTACGAGAGCACGCTCCCGGTCACCGTCGAGGAGATGATGCACCACGTGAAGGCCGTCAAGCGCGGGCTGTCGCGCGCGCTCCTGGTGGCCGACATGCCCTACCTGAGCTACGAGCTCGACCCCCGGGAGGCCGCGCGCACCGCGGGACGATTCTTGAAGGAAGGCGGCGCGCACGCGGTGAAGCTCGAGGGGGGCCTCGAGATCGCGCCGACGGTCAAGGAGCTCCAGAAGGTCAACGTGCCCGTGATCGGCCACCTGGGCCTCACGCCGCAGGCCGTCAACCGCCTGGGCGGCTACAAGGTCCAGGGCCGCAAGCCGCAGGACGCCGAGCGCATCCTGACCGAGGCCCGCGTCCTGGAGGGCGCAGGCATCTGCGCGCTGGTGCTGGAATGCGTGCCGGCCGAGCTGGCGCGAGAGGCCTCGAAGCGCCTGTCGGTGCCCACCATCGGCATCGGCGCGGGCCCGCACTGCGACGGGCAGGTCCTGGTCAGCGACGACCTGCTGGGCCTGACCGAGGGCGGCCCGACCAAGTTCGTCAAGCGCTACGCCGACCTGCGCGGGCAGGCCGTCAAGGCCGTGTCCGACTACTGCCGCGAGGTCCGGGACGGCGTCTTTCCCGGGCCCGAGCACTCCTTCACCTCGCAGGCATGATCTGGGCCGCCGCCGCCCTGCTGAGCGTCGCCGCGGGCCTGCTGGCCGCGTGCTGGTGGGGCTCCGGGCTCATCATGCACCCGCCGGCGATGTCCCCGATGTGGGTGTTCCCCGAGCAGTTCGGCCTGCGCTATGAGAAGCTGTCCTTCCGGACCGCCGACGGCCTGACCCTGCGCGGCTGGTTCCTGCCCTCCCCCAACGGCGACAAGCGCACCGTGATCATGTGCCACGGCTGGGGCGACAACAAGGGCGAGCTGCTGAAGATGACCTACTTCCTCAACGAGAGCGCGGGCTTCAACCTGCTCTACTTCGACTTCCGCTCGCACGGCGAGAGCGACGGCGAGTACACGGTGATCGGCGCCCTGGAGACGCGGGACTTCGACGCGGCCGTGGGCTGGCTGCGCGCCGAGAAGCCGCAGCTCGCCGACCGCGTCGGCGTGTTCGGACTCTCCATGGGCGCCGCGGTGACCGTGGCCTCCATGCCCAGCCACCCGGACCTGCGCTGCGCGGTGGTGGAGAGCCCGTTCTCCGACTACCGCGGCGTGATCCGGCGCTGGGCGTGGAACCATCTGAAGGTCCCGCGCTTCCCGCTGATCGACCTGTCGCTCTGGTGCCTGCGCCGCCGCGTCGGCGACCCCACGATCGACCGCTTCAACCCCGTGGAGGCCGCGCCGCGCATCGCCCCGCGCCCGATGTTCTTCATCGGCGGAGAGCGCGACGACCTGATGCCGGTCTCCGACGTGACCCGCGTCCACGACGCCGCCGGCAGCCCCAAGCAGCTGTGGATCGTCCCCGGGGCCCTCCACGCCAAGTGCCGCGAGGCCGCGGGGATGGAGTACGACACGCGCGTGACCGGCTTCTTCCAGCGGAACCTCTGATGAGCGCCCCCCTGGTCCGCACGAAGGCCGCGCTCGCGCGCCGCGTCGCCGCCTGGCGCGCGCGGGGCCTGAGCGTCGGCTTCGTGCCCACGATGGGCGCCCTGCACGAGGGCCACGCCGCGCTGGTGCGGCGCGCGGCCCGGGAGTGCGACCGCGTGGTCGTCTCCGTCTTCGTCAACCCGCTCCAGTTCGGGCCCGGCGAGGACTTCGGCCGCTACCCGCGCGCCCTGCCCGCCGACCGCCGCCTGGTGGCCGCCGCCGGCGCGGACCTGGTCTACGCCCCGGGCCTCGCCCAGATGTACCCGGACGGATTCCGCACCCACGCCGAGGTGGAGGGCCTGGGCGACCTGTATTGCGGGAAGCACCGGCCCGGCCACTTCCGCGGCGTGGCCACGGTGGTCCTCAAGCTCTTCAACCAGGTCCGCCCCGACCGCGCGTACTTCGGGGAGAAGGACTTCCAGCAGGTGGTCCTGCTGGAGCGCCTGGTCCGCGACCTGGACGCGCCGGTGCGGATCGTGCGCGTGCCCATCGTGCGCGAGCGCGGCGGCCTGGCCCTGTCCAGCCGCAACGCGTACCTGGCCCCGGCCGAGCGCGCCGCCGCTCCCGCCCTGCTCCGGGCCCTGCGCGCCGGCGCGGACGCCGCGCGCC
>JAJXTZ010000001.1 GCA_021783355.1 bacterium
GCGGCGAGGGCGGCCCCGGCCGCGGCGGAGGCGCCGGCGGAGGCCTCGGCGGCCCCGGAGGGGACGAGCTCGACGCCGGCGGCGCGGACGGCCTCAGGGGGGATCATGCCGCCCAGGAGGGCGGCGCAGAGGAGCAGTCCGAGGGTCCGGCGCGAGGAGCGGTTCATGACCCTAGTTTACCCTTGAGGCGAGGCCTTCCCTCTGGGTCTCGAAGGCCCGCCGGAGGGCGCTTTTTGGACCCGCGCCGGCTGGGCCCGAGGGCCTACCCCTTCCGTAAGGAAAGGAGGGCGGGCTATAATCCGCCCATGAGCGTCAAAGTCTACGAGTACGAGGGCTGTTCCACCTGCCGCAAGGCGCTGAAGTTCCTGGACGCGCGCGGCGTCGCCTACGAGCGCGTCCCGATCGTCGCGCGCCCGCCGACCAAAGCCGAGCTCAAGGCCATGCTCCATTTCGCCAGGGACCTCAAGCGCCTGTTCAACGCCTCCGGGCTCCTGTACCGGGAGATGGGGCTGGGCGCCAAGCTCAAGAGCCTGAGCGAGGACCAGGCCCTGGACCTGCTGGCCAAGCACGGCAAGCTGGTCAAGCGGCCCTTCGTGCTCCTGAAGGACCGCGGTTTGCTCGGCTATGAGGAGGACGAATGGAAGGCCGCGTTCCGCTGACGGTCTAGCGTTCCAGCTCGCCGGCGAGGTCGCGGACCACGCCCATCAGCACCCGCCGGCGCGACGGCTTGAGACGAGAGAGGAGGGAGTCCAAGACCGCGGCCGCCGGCTCGCGTCCCGGGGCGCCCTTGACCCGGGGCAGGAGCTCGGCGGGTTCCACGCGCAGGACCGCCGCCACGGCGAAGAGCGTGCGCAGGCTGGGCACGTTGACGCCGCGCTCCACCTGGCCGTAGAAGGACGCGTCGATTCCAGCCCGTTCGGCCACCTCGGCCTGGGTGAGCTTGAGGGTCTGGCGCAGGGCCCGGATGCGCGCGCCGATGTCCCGGTATACCTTTTGCATCGAGCGCCTATTGAAGAACTCTTGCGCCGGGCGCGGAAGTATGTAAATAACCTATTGACAGGTTTTATAACACTGTTATAGTTATGTCATGCGCGTGCTGGTGGCCGAGGACGACCCGGACTTGCGGCTCATGGTGGGGCGCATGCTCTCTCGGCTGGGCCACGACGCCGAGATCGTGGCCGACGGGGAGGCCCTCCTGCGCCGCGCCGCCGATGGCCCTCCGGACGCCGTGCTCTCGGACATAGGCATGCCCTGGTGCGACGGCCTGCGCGCGGGGGCCCGCCTTCGCCGCGAGCTGCCGGGACTGCGCGTCGTCTTGATGACGGGCGATTCGAGTCTGGCCGAGGAGGCGCGGCGGGCGGGCTTCACCCGCGTCTTGAGCAAGCCGTTCTCCCTGGAGGAGCTTGAAGGAGCGCTTTCGTCATTTTGATATACTCGGCGTGATGACGCCCGAGAAGAAGACCGTCCCAGGAACCAAGCCGGGCGCGACCCACGTGACGGGCCCGGGAGGGCTCGACGCGAAGGACTTCGCGCGCTGGTACCGCGAGCGCACGCTCGAGCAGTGGCAGGCGCTGGACCTGGACGCCCTGGCGCGCGTGGCGGCCGTGGTGGAGGCCGTCCAGGCGGCCGGACGCTTCGTCTGGGTCTGCGGCAACGGCGGCTCGGCGGCCAGCGCGGCGCACGTGGGCTGCGACTTCGGCAAGACCGCGTCGAGGCCCGGCGCCAAGCCGCTCAAGGCCGTGTCCCTCTCCGACAACACCGCCTTCATGACCGCGATCGGCAACGACCTCTCCTTCGACGAGACCTTCTCCCGCCAGCTGGAGAACGTGGTCGCGGCCGGCGACGCGGTGATCCTGATCACCGGCTCGGGCAACTCGCCCAACCTCCTGCGCGCGGCCGAGCTCGCGCGCTCTCGCGGCGCCAAGGTCGTCGGCCTGCTGGGCTTCGACGGCGGCAAGCTCAAGGCCCTGTGCGACGAGTCCCTGCTGATCGCGTCCGACCAGTACGGCGTGATCGAGGACCTGCACATGTCGGTCGCCCACATCCTGACGTTCTACCTCAAGCAAAAGAAGGCGTGAGCGCGCCCCGCATCGTCGCGATCGCCCCGGTCTACAACGAGAAGGGCAAGATCGGCCGCGCGGTGGCCAAGGTCCCGCGCGGGATCGTCGCCGAGGTGGTGGCCGTCAGCGACGCCTCCGACGACGGCTCCGACGAGGAGGCCCGCGCCGCCGGCGCCACCGTCCTGCGCCACGAGCGCACGCTGGGCGTGGGCGCGGCGATCCGCACCGGCCTCAAGTACGGCCTGGAGAAGGGCTACGACGTCCTGGTGGTGATGGCCGGCAACGACAAGGACGACCCGGCCGAGATCCCCAAGCTGGTCGCCCCGATCCTGGAGCGCGGCGCGGACTACGTGCAGGGCTCGCGCTACGCCGCCGGCGGCCGCTCCGGCAAGATGCCGCTGCACCGCGCGATCCTGACCCGCGCCTACCCCTGGCTGGTGCGCCTGGTCACGGGCTTCCCGATCACCGACGCCACCAACGGCTTCCGCGCGATGACGCCGCGCTTCCTGAAGGACCCGCGCGTGAACATGGACCAGGAGTGGCTGGACCGCGGCGAGCTGGAGTATTACCTCCAGCTCAAGGCCTTGATGCTCGGCTTCAAGGTGGAGGAGGTCGCGGTGACCAAGATCTACCCCGACCTGTCCGCGTACAAGAACTACACGAAGATCCGGCCGGTCGTCGACTGGTTCGGCAACCTCCGGCCCATCCTGTACCTGACCCTGGGGATCAAGTCGTGAAGACGGTCACCCTCGCGCAAGTCGGCTGCGGGTACTGGGGTCCCAACCTGCTGCGCAATTTCCGGACCTTGCGCGGCGCGCGGATGAAGTGGCTCTGCGACGCCAAGCCCGGCCGCCTGGACTGGGCGCGGGAGAACTTCCCCGGACTGAAGACCACGCCGGACCTGGACGAGGTCCTCAAGGACCCCGAGGTGGACGCCGTCGTCGTCGCCACCGAGCCCGTCTCCCACCACGCGCTGGGCCGCGCCGTCCTGCGCGCGCGCAAGCACCTGTTCATGGAGAAGCCGCTGGCGCGCTCGACGGCCGAGGCGCGCGACCTGGCCGCGCGCGCCCAGGCCGCGCGGCGCGTGGTCGGCGTGGGCCACGTCTATCTCTACCACCCGGCGGTGGCCGCCCTGCGCGCGGCGCTCAAGCCCGGCAAGCTGGGCCGACCGCTGTACCTGGACCTGGCGCGCGTCAACCCCGGCCCGCCGGACCCCAAGCACGACGTGATCTGGGACCTGGCCCCGCACGAGGTCTCGCTGGCGCTGGACCTGATCGGCAAGAGGCCCGTCTCCGTGCGCGGCACCGGCCTGCGCTGGGACCTGACGGTGGACGAGGCCGCGTTCTTCGAGATCCGCTTCGCCGGCGGGGCCGTCGCGCGCGTGCACGCGTCGTGGCGCTCCAACCGCAAGATCCGCCGCCTGGACGCGTACTGCGAGGGGGGCTCCGCCTTTTTCGACGAGACGGCCTCGACCCCTTTCCAGATCGTCTATCCCGGCCGCGACAACCGCGTGGGCGCCAAGGCCGGCTTCTCCGGGACCTTCTCGTACGGCGCGGGCCGCACCGTGGTCCCGGAGCTCCCGAAGGAGTCGCCGCTGGCGCGCGAATGCGCCGATTTCGTCGCCGCCGTGCGCCGCGGGCGCGACCCGCTCTCCGGCGCGGCGCTGGGCGTGACGGTCGTGCGCGTGCTGGAGGCCGCGGCGCGATCCGCGGCGGCCGGAGGACAGGAGGTCCGCCTGACATGATCATCTCCCAGACGCCCCTGCGCGTGAGCTTCACCGGAGGCGGCACCGACCTGCCCGCCTACTGCGACCGCGCCGAGGGGCGGGTCTTGAGCGCCGCCATCGACAAGTACATCCACGTGATCGTCCAGGAGCGCTTCGACGACCAGATCCACGTGAACTACGCCAAGCGCAAGGAGGTGGTCGCCTCCGTGGACGAGGTCCAGCACCCGCTCGCGCGCGAGGCGATGCGCCTGGCCGGCATGACCGGCGGCTTCGAGGTGACCACGCTGGCCGACATCCCGTCCGAGGGCTCGGGGCTGGGCTCGTCGTCGTCCTTGACCGTCGGCTATCTCAACGCCTTCCACTCGTTCATGGGCCGCCAGGTGGACGCCGAGACGCTGGCGCGCCAGGCCTGCGAGATCGAGATCGGCCGCATGCGCAAGCCGATCGGCCGCCAGGACCAGTACATCGCGGCCTACGGCGGCGTGCGCTTCCTGCGCTTCCGCCGCGGCGGGCGCGTGGAGGTGGAAGGGGTCTGCGCGGACACCAAGGTCCTGCGCGAGCTGGAGAACGGCCTGCTGCTGTACTTCAGCGGCAAGACCCGCCGCGCCGACGACCTGCTGGCCGAGCAGGGCCGGCGCATGAAGTCCAACCGCAAGGCGATGGACGGCATCCGCGCCCTGGCCGACGAGGCGCGCGCGGCGCTGGAGAGCGGCGACGCGGACGGCGTCGGGCGCGCGCTGGACCGCAACTGGAAGCTCAAGCGCTCCCTGGCCCCGGGCATGAGCGACCCCGACATCGACGCGTTCTACGCCAAGGCCAAGCGCCGCGGGGCTCTCGGGGGCAAGGTGACGGGCGCGGGCGGCGGGGGCTTCTTCCTGCTCTACGCCCCGGCCCTCAAGCGCGCGGGCCTGCGCGCGGCGCTCAAGGACCACCGCGAGCTGCCCATCGCCCTGGAGCCGGACGGGTCCAAGATCATCTTCAACCAGAAGCGCCGAATCTGGAAATGAGCGCGCGCGGCCCGGCGAAGGCGTTCCTCCTCGCCGCGGGTCTCGGCACGCGCCTGAAGCCGCTGACGGACGCGACGCCCAAATGCCTGGTCCCCATCGGCGGCGCGCCGGTCCTGCATTGGTGGCTGGTCGTCTGCGCGCGCCTGGGCGTGCGCGAGGTCCTGCTGAACACCCACCACCTCGCGGACCAGGTCCGGGCCTTCGTGGCCGCGCGGAGCGGCGGGCCCGAGGTGACGCTCTTCCACGAGCCGGAACTGCTCGGCTCGGCCGGGACGCTGGCGGCCAACAAGGACTTCGTGAGGGGCGAGCGGGACTTCTGGGTCTTCTACGCCGACACCCTGATCGGCGCGGACCTCGCGCCGCTGATGGCCCTGCGCCGCGCGCGGGGGGCCGACCTGGCCCTCGGGCTCTTCCACAGCCCGGAGCCGTCCAGCGGCGGCGTGGTGGAACTGGCCGCCGACGGGCGCGTGCTCTCCTTCGAGGAGAAGCCCGCGCGTCCGCGCTCCGACCTGGTCGCCGCCGGCGCCTACGCGGCGGGCCCCGCGCTGCTCGACGCCCTGCCCGACGGCCCCGGCGACCTGTCGCGCGACGCGTACCCGAAGCTGATGGGCAACGCCTGCGGCCTGGTCCTGGACCCCGTCATCGACCTGGGCACGCCGGCGCGCTACGCGCAGGCCCAAAAGGAGTTCTCCCGCTTTGGCTTCCGCGACTGACCCGAAGCGCTGCGTGCCCTGCGAGGACGGCCGCCGCCTCCTGATCGCGGCGCTGGTCCTGCGCGTCCTCTGGGCGCTGGCCGCCCGCAAGTTCTGGGGCTACAAGGACGACGGCCTCTACGACGACGGCGCCTATCTGGAGATGGCGCGCGCCTTCCTGGGCGGCGGCGCGGTGCTGGCCACGCACCCGCCGGGCTACCCGCTCTTCCTGGCCCCGTTCCTGGCCCTGGGGGGGGACCTGGGCGTCTCGCTGGCGCGCTGGGCGCAGATGCTCCTCTCGGGCGTCACCGCGGTCCTCGCCTACCGGCTCACCCTGCGCCTGAAGCTCTCCCGCGCGGCCGCGCTGACGGCGGGGGCGTTCGTGGTCTTGAGCCCGATGCTGACCTACTTCAGCGCGCGCATGATGAGCGAGACCCTGTTCACCGCGCTGGCGACCGGCTCCCTGCTGGCCTGGCTGCACGCCTGGGAGTCGGGCCGCGCGCGGGAGGCGGCGCTCTCGGGCCTGCTCGGCGCGGCGGCCTCGCTCACGCGCGGCGTGTTCCTGCCCTACGGCGGCGCCCTCGCCCTGGTCGCGCTGTGGAAGCGGCGGCAGCAGCCGCGCTGGGCGGCCCTGGTCGCGGTCTGCGGCCTGAGCTGGGCGGCCGCGATGGCCCCGTGGACGGCGCGCAACTGGCGCGTCTATCACCGCTTCGTGCCGGTGTCGGTGCAGGGCGGCTGGAACTTCTACGAGGGGATGACCACGGACCTGGTCCAGATCCGCGGCGCGCGCGCCGACGCGATGGGGCGCGAGGCCGACGCGCTGGGCCTGAAGGACCCGTTCTCGCGCGACGCGCACTTCGCGGCCAAGGCCGAGGCATGGATCGCCGCCCACCCGCTCGGCTTCCTGAGGATCTGCGCCGTCAAGGCCGTCCGCTTCTGGCGCCCGGCCCCGGAGCCGCCGCACGGGCTCCTCGTGCGCCTCGGCGCGGGGCTCTTCGCCCTGGCCCTCTTCGCCGGCGCCCTGCTGGGCCTGCGCGCCGCGGCGGCCGCGCCCGGCGGCTGGTTCCTGCTGGCCTGGATCGCCCAGCTCAACCTCCTGCACGCGGTCTTCGCCAGCAACATGCGCTACCGCCTGCCGCTGGAGCCGGTCCTGGCCGTGCTGGCGGGTCTCGGCCTGGCGCGCTGGGCCGCGCGCGTCGTGCGCGACTGAGGGTCAGTCCTTCTTCGGGCCGTCGAGGCCCAGCTTGCGCAGGATGTCCTCCATCAGGCACCAGCGCGTGAACGCGGACTGGAGCAGGTTCGCGCCGACGAAGGCGGTGAACCAGAGCCAGCGGTGGTCGACCCAATGGGCGAGCGCGAGGCTGAGCAGGATGAAGGTCCCGGCGATGACGCGGATGCGGTGGTCGAGGTCCATGGGTCGCTCCTTAGGAGGCGCGCGAGCGCCGTTTCTCCAGCATGTAGTACAGGATCGGGACGGTGGTGCGCGAGAGCAGGGTCGAGGCGACCTCGCCCGACATCAGGGCGACGGCCAGGCCCTGGAAGATGGGGTCGAACAGGATCACGCCCGCGCCCACCACGACCGCGGCCGCGGTCAGCAGCATGGGCCGGAAGCGCACGGCCCCCGCGTCGATCACCGCGTCGCGCAGGGTCAGGCCCTCGCGGCGCCTCTGCTCGATGAAGTCCACGAGGATGATCGAGTTGCGCACGACGATGCCCGCCCCGGCGATGAAGCCGATCATCGAGGTCGCGGTGAAGAAGGCGCCGATCGCCCAGTGCGCGGGCAGGATGCCGACCAGCGACAGCGGGATCGGCGCCATGATCACCAGCGGCACGGTGAACGACTCGAACCACGCCACGACCAGGCCGTAGATCAGGATCAGCACCAGCGCGAAGGCCACGCCCAGGTCGCGGAACACCTCGTAGGTGATCTGCCACTCGCCGTCCCACTTCAGCGCGTAGTGCGTGGGGTCCGTCGGGAGGTGCGCGTAGTACTGCGTCAGGCCCACCCCCGCGTCCTTGGCCAGCGCGTCGATCTTCGGGCGCAGGTCCAGCAGGGCGTACACCGGGCTCTCGGTGCGCCCGCCCACGTCGGCGATCACGTAGGAGACCGGGCGCAGGTTCTTGTGGTCGTAGCGCGGGTCGGCGTCCACGCGCTCCGTCCTGGTCAGCGCGCCCACGGTCACCGGCAGGCCGGTGCGCGAGATCAGCGGCACGGCGCGCACGCCGGCGAGGGTGCGCCGCAGCTCCGGGGGCAGGCGCAGGCGGATGTCCACCGGCTCCGGCTCGGAGGCGATGTGGGCCAGGTCCACGTCCTCGCCGGCCAGCGCCACGCGCGCGGCCGCCGCCACCTGCGCCGGGGCGATGCCGTTGAGCGTGGCCTTCTCCCGGTCCACGACCAGCCGGTCCAGCGGCTGCTGGTCGGGCACGAAGGTGTCCACGTCGGTGATGCCCTTGGTCTCCTTGAGCAGCGCGATCAGGCGCCGGGCCAGGTCCGCGCGCTTGGCCTCCTCCGGGCCGTAGATCTCGAAGACCAAGGTGGAGAGCACCGGCGGCCCCGGGGGGACCTCGGCCACCTGCACGCGCGCGCCGAGGCGGTCGGCGATGGCCGCCATCCCCGGGCGCACGGCCTTGGCGATCTCGTGGCTGGAGCGCTTGCGCTCGTCCTTGCCGGTCAGCTGGACCACGATGTCGGCCTGGTTGGGGTTGGTGCGCAGGAAGTAATGCCGGACCAGGCCGTTGAAGTTGTACGGGGCGCCCAGGCCCAGGTAGGCGATCACGCGCTTGACCTCGGGCAGGCGGCGCAGTTCGGCGGACATCTCGCCGGCGGCCTCGCGCGTGGCGGAGAGCGACGAGCCCTCGGGCATGGTCAGCACGACCTCGAAGTCGTCCTTGTTGTCGAAGGGGAGCATCTTGACGATGACGCGCTTGAGGGGGACCAGCGCCAGCGCGCCGAAGAGGAGGAGGGCGACGGCGACGAAGTAGCCGGCGCGCACGCGCCCGTCGTCCAGCAGGGCGCCCATCGCGCGGCGGTAGAGGCGGTCGAGCGCGCCTTCCTTGGCGTGGCACGCCTTGGGGTCCGGCTTCCAGAGGGCCAGGATCTTGACGAAGGCCCACGGCGAGACCACGAAGGCGATCAGCGCAGAGAACAGCATCGCGAAGGAGGCCCCCACCGGGATCGGGCGCATGTACGGCCCCATCAGACCGCCGACGAAGGCCATCGGCAGGATGGCGGCGATCACGGTCCAGGTGGCGAGCAGGGTGGGGTTGCCGACCTCGTCCACCGCGTGCACGGCGAGCGCGGCCAGGGAGCGGCCGTCGCCCATCGAGTAGTGGCGGTGGATGTTCTCGACCACCACGATCGCGTCGTCCACCAATATGCCGATCGAGAAGATCAGCGCGAACAGCGTGATGCGGTTGAGCGTGTAGCCGGCCAGCCAGTAGATGAGGAGGGTCAGCGACAGCGTGACCGGGATCGCGATCAGCACCACCAGCGCCTCGCGCGGCCCCAGGGCCAGCGCGATCAGAATCGTCACCGAGATCGTCGCCAGGAGCATGTGGAACAGCAGCTCGTTCGATTTCTTCTCGGCGGTGCGGCCGTAGTCGCGCGTGACGGCGATCTTCAGGCTCGCGGGCAGCTCGCCGCGCACCTGCGCCACGCGCGCCAGGGCCGCGCGGGTGACCAGCGTGGCGTTCGCGCCGCGGCGCTTGGACACCGCCAGGGTGACGGCGGGCTCGGCGGCCTGGGACGCGGAGGCCGTCCCTTCGGCCGCGCCCGGGTAGACGAGGACCTCGTGGTCGTCGTCGTCGGGGCCGTCGACGACCTTCGCGACGTCGCCGACGCGGACCGGGCGGCCGCCGGACACGCCGATGACGACCGCGCGCAGGTCGGCGGCGGAGCGGATGAAGGCGTCGGTCTCCACCTGGATCGCGCGCGGGCCCGCGTCCTCGACGCCGGCGGGCAGGCGGCTGTTGGAGCCGCGCAGGAGGGCGGCCAGGTCCAGCGGGGACAGGCGGCGGCGGGCGAGCGCGGCCGGATCGAAGAGGACCGACAGGCGGCGGCGGCGGCCGCCCAGGATCTCGGTCTCCGAGACGTCGTCCACGGTGGCGACCACGGAGCGCAGGCGCGCGGCGGCCCGGCGCAGGTCCATCGGCGAGAGGCCGGCGCCGGTCAGGGTCAGGGCCAGCACCGGGACGTCGTCGATCGAGCGCGGCTTGATGAGCGGCCGGCCGGCGCCGGGGGCCAGCGCGTCCTCGTGCGAGAAGACCTTGGTGTACACGCGCGTCATCGCCTCGTCCGGGTCCGTGCCGACCTTGAAGCGGACGATGAAGAACGCGCCGTTCGCCTGGGCGGTGGAGTACACGTACTCGACGCCCGGGATCTCCATCAGACGCCGCTCGCCGACGTCCACGACGCGCCGCTCGACCTCCTTGGACGACGAGCCGGGCATCGGGACCAGCACGTCGAACATCGGGACGCTGATCTGCGGCTCCTCCTCGCGCGGCAGGCGCATCGTCGCGAAGGCGCCCAGGGCGATCGAGGCCAGCACGATCAGGGCCGTCAGCTTCGAGGAGACGAAGGCCTTCGCGGTGCGGCCCGCCGGCCCCAGCTTCTTCTCGTCGGCGCTCATCGCGTCCCCTCCAGCCCGCGCGCGAGCGCGGCCACGGCGTCGCGGTCGAGCCGCCCCTGCGCGAAGCGCGCGGACGCCCATTCGCGCCGGGCGCCGGCCAGCGCCTCCAGCTGCGCCTGGCGCGCGCGGGCGACGCCCTCCTCGGCGCGCAGGACCTCCATCACGCTCTGGCGGCCCTCGCGGTACAGCGGGCGGACCTCCTCCAGCGAGCGCCGCGCGCGGTCCAGGGACTCGTCCAGGTCGGGCAGGGCGGCGAGAGCCCCGCGCTGGGCGGCGGCGCGGGCCAGGACCTCGCCGCGCACCGAGTCCTCCAGGCCGGCGCGGGCCTGGCGGGCGGCGGCCTCGCCGGAACGGGCGCGCGAGAGGCGCGCGGCCCAGGCCGGGTCGCCGAACGGGAAGACGGCGCGCACGCCGAGCAGCCGCGCGGCGCCGGCCGCGCCCAGGCCGTCGTCGGCGGTCTCCACGGAGGCGAAGGCGTCCACGGTCGGCAGGACGCTCTGCGCGGCGCCTTGGCGGCGGACGGCGGCCTCCTGCTCGCGCAGGACGGCCGCGCGCAGTTCCGGGCGTCCGGACAGGGCGGAGGCGACCAGCGCGGCGTCGTCCTCCAGGGCGGGGAGCGGCCCGTCCAGGGAGCCGGACGGCGCGGTCCCGGGAGCGCCGGTCAGCACGGACAGCTCGGCGTCGGAGGCCGCCGCCTGCGCCGTCACCTGCGCGCGCCAGGCCTTCAGGCCGGACAAGATCGCGAGCGCGGCCTGGAAGTCGGAGCCCAGGATCAGGCCCTTGGCCTTGAGGCGCCGGGCGCTCTCGACCTCGGTCTCGGCGGAGGCCAGGCGCGCGTCCAGCTCCGCGCCGAGCTGGCGGTCCAGCAGGCCGGCCAGATACGCGCCGGTCACGCGCAGGCTCACGGCCTGGGCGGCGGCGTCGCCCGCGGCCTCGGCCTCGCCGCCCGCCAGGGCGCCCAGGCGGCGGGCGCGGGTCAGCTGGAAGCCGGTGAAGAGCGGCACGCCCAGCTCCAGCGCCCCGTGGACGGCGGAGCGGTAGCCGGGGTCGTTGAGGAGGCCGGGGGCGAAGTCGGCCGAGGTCACGCGCCGCTCCTGCAGGCGCTCGCCGAAGGCGAACAGGGGGTCGTCGCTCCTCATGAACGAGGCGCGGGCCGACAGGCGCGGCAGGCTGCTCCACGAGGCCTCGCGCTCGGCGGCGGCGGCCTCGGCGCGGCGGTCGCGGGCCTCGGCGAGCAGCGGCGAGCGGGAGAGCGCCGCGTCCACGGCGGCGCTCAGGCCGCCGGCCGAGGCCGGGGCGGCGGTCAGGGCCAGGATCAGGGAGAGGGCGCGCGTCGCGGGGGTCATCTTGTTCATTGTGATGCACGCCGCGGAGAAAGGATTCACCCCCGTCAGCGCGACTTGCTCAGCATGCGGAGCATGCGCAGGTTGATGACCGCGAAGCGCACCAGCTGCCAGGGCAGGAAGGTCCGCAGGAAGGCGGTCCACGGCGTGGGCCGGGACGCGTAGGCTCCGGTCTGGATCGGGGTCTGGGTCATGGCGCCTCCTACTCCGGGATCAGCCACCAGCCCGGTTGGGCCCGGGCTTTATAGAGAAACATGTGATGGAGCAGGGTCTTGATCCAGTGCCCGGCCGAGCCGATCTCTCCGAAGGTGTAGTCCAGGTCGCGTCCCACCCCGGGCCAGCGCGCGTAATCCGGGACGATCGGGAACATGGTCATGGACGCGGCCGTGCCGGAGAGCCAGCCCGCGCCGGCCGAGGCCACGCAGGCGGCCCCCAACTCGGCCATCGAGGCGGTGCGCGCCGGGGTCTCTCGGCCCAGGATCCGGTCGGCCGTGTTGAGCGCGACGACGCGCCCCATCACGGCCGACGGCATGCCGGTGCGCGGCGGGGCGGGCGAGATGACCGTCCCGGAAGGGCTCTTGCGCGGGCGCGAGATCGGATGCGGCGGGGCGAAGGCGATGCCCACGGCGAAGAGGTTGGGGTGGCGCGGGCTTTGGTAGACGCGCGGCCAGTCCGCGGGGGCCCACTCCTCGTAGGGCTTGGGCGCGTAGTCGGCGTCCACCTTCATGAAGCCGCTGGGCGCGAAGAGCTCGGCGGTGGTCTCCACGCCGTCGCGGCCGAAGGACTTCAGGCCCACGCCGGTGAACGGGGGCAGCAGCATCCCGAAGTCGAACTCGAGGCGCCCCTCGGCGCCCTCCAGCGTCTCGTACTCGAGCGCGCCGCCGCGCACCGAGCGCACGTGCGCGCCGGTCAGCCACTCCACGCCGCGCTCGGCGAACAGCGACTCGGCGAAGGTGCGGCTGTGGACCACGTAGCCGCCGCTCTTCAGGCGCAGGCCGTCCACCCCGAAGTCGCCGAGCGCCGCCTCGTTGGTCAGGAAGACCACGCGCGCCTTGTCGCGCGCGCCCAGGCGCCGCAGCTCGTACTCGACGTTGAACAGGTACTCGAAGGCCGCGCCCTCGCAGGTGCACGAGCCGTGCCCGGTCCCGACGACCAGCGTGCGGCGCGCGCCTTTTTTAAGGTCCGCGACGCAGGCGGCGAACGCGCGGGCGGTCGCGGCCGCGTGCTCGGCCGTGCACACCGAGTGCGTCTCGCCGTCGGGCCCCAGCCCGGGCGTGGCGCCGAAGTTCAGGCGCGGCCCGGTGGCGTTGATCAGCCAGTCGTAGGTCTCCTCGCGGCGGGAGCCGTCGGCGGCCTCCACCACGACGAACGGGCGCGGCGAGGCCGGCGTGCCCTCGGGGCGCAGCTCCACGGCGCGGCCCATGACGAAGGAGATCCCGGCGCGCTCGTACACCGGGCGCAGCGGGACGAGGACCTCCTCCGGGGACATCCGGCCCACGCCCACCCAGATGTTCGACGGGACCCAGTTGTAGGCGTCCTTGGGCGAGACCACGACGACCTCGTGCTCGCGCGGCAGCGCCCGGCGCGCCGTCATGGCGGCCGTGTGTCCGGCGATCCCGGCTCCCAGAACCATCACCTTGGCCATGACGCGCCTCCGCGGGACTGCCTAGACTGTCTAGCAACGCCCGTGCCAGCGGGGGGGTCAGCGGCGGCGGGCGGAGGCGGCGCGCAGGGCGGCGGCCAGGGAGCGGCGTGAGGCGGCGGGGGCGCGCCAGCCGCGCTTGACGCGCTTGAGGGCGCGCACGGTGCGCTCCAGGCTGGCCAGGACCTGGGCGCAGGGGAGGCAGGAGCGGCGATGGGCGGCCACCAGGCGGCGGGAGGAGGCGCTCAGCTCGCCGTCGAGGTAGTCGCAGAGCAGGGCGACGCGGCGCCGGCAGGACGAGCTTTCGAGCTCCTTCATGCCTTTTCGATGCCCGGGCGTCGGGAAGGATTCGCCTCGTACGCGCGCCGGAACTCGTCGCGCAGGAACAGGCGCCCGCGGTGGAGGCGGGATTTGACCGCCGCGACGCTGAGCTTGAGGATCTTCGCGGTCTCCTCGGCGGAGAGCCCCTCCACGTCGCGCAGCGTGACCACCAGCCGGTAGTCCACCGGCAGCTTGGCCAGCGCGCCGGAGACGTGCGCGACCAGCTCCTTCTTGCGCGCGGCCTCCTCCGGCGTCGGGCTCTCGTCGCGGAACTGGCGCCCGCGCGGGGCGTCGGCGCCGTCGTGGTCGTGCTCGTGCGGGCGGTCGAGCAGGGGGACGAACGGCTCGCGCTTCTTCTTGCGGTAGCGCATGAAGCACAGGTTCGACGCGATGCGGTAAAGCCAGGTGCCCAGATCCGCGTCCGAGCGGAAGCCGCGGATCTTCTTGAACGCGGTCAGGAAGGTCTCCTGATAGACGTCCTCGGCGTCGGAGGGCAGGCCGGAGCAGACGCTCTTGGCCAGCCGGTAGATGCGGTCCTCGTAGCCGCGGATCAGGCGCGAGAAGGCGTCGGCGTCGCCGGCCCGCGCGCGTTCGATCAGGTTCCGTTCGGCCGCCGTCGTCATCGCGGGATTATATCCCTTTCCGCTTTGCCCCGACAGGGCACGGGCTCTCCCGAGCCGCGTGAGCCGCACGGTAATTAATGTTGCATGGAGACCGTACGGAGAATCATGATGACACTAGATCCCGTCGTTCTCGCGCGCGTCCAATTCGCCTTGACGGTGATGTTCCATTACCTGTTCCCGCCCCTGTCCATCGGATTGGGGGCCCTGCTCGTGATGATGGAAGGGGCTTATCATTGGACCGGCGACGAGGAGTGGGAGAGGCTGGCGCGGTTCTGGACCAAGGTCTTCGCGGTGAACTTCGCGCTCGGCGTGGCGACGGGGATCGTGATGGAGTTCCAGTTCGGCACGAACTGGTCGACCTACTCGCGCTTCGTCGGGGACGTGTTCGGCTCGGCGCTGGCCGCCGAGGGGGTGTTCGCGTTCTTCCTTGAGTCCGGCTTCCTGGCCGTGCTGGTGTTCGGTTGGGACCGCGTGTCGAAACGCGCGCACTTCTTCGCCACGGTCATGGTCGCGCTCGGCGCCACGTTCTCGGCGGTCTGGATCGTGATCGCCAACTCGTGGCAGCAGACGCCGGCCGGCTTCGCCCTGGTGGCCCACCACGGCGTCATGCGCGCCGAGATCACGGACTTTTGGGCGATGGTCTTCAACCCGTCCAGCGTCCAGCGGCTCGTCCACGTCATGCTGGGCGCCTACGCGACGGGCGCGGCCTTTGTGGCCAGCGTCTCGGCCTACTACGTCCTCAAGGGCCGGCACGGGAACCTGGCGCGCAAGTCCCTCGCCTTGTCGGTGCTCTTCGGCGCGGCGGCCTGCCTGGCCATCCCGGCCTCCGGCGACACCCAGGCCCGGACCGTCGCACGCACCCAGCCGGCCAAGCTGGCCGCCTTCGAGGGTCTTTACCGGACGCAGGCGCGGGCCCCGCTGTCCTTGATCGGCTGGCCGGACGACGCGCGCCGCGAGACGCGCTTCGGCGTCGCGATCCCGGGCCTCTTGAGCTTCCTGGTGCACGGCCGCGTCGACGCGCCGGTCACGGGGCTGGACGCCTTCAAGGCGGAGGACCTGCCGCCGGTGGCCGCGTCGTTCCTGCTCTACCACGCGATGGTCGCCCTGGGCGTCCTCCTGGCGGCGTTGTTCGCCGTCTCCGCCTGGCGCTTGCGCGGCGGCCGGCTCTTCGGCGACCGCCTCCTGCTTCGGGCGCTGGTCGCCGGCGTCGGCGCGGCCACGGCCGCCAATCAGCTCGGCTGGTGCGCGGCCGAAGTCGGGCGCCAGCCTTGGATCGTCTACGGCCTCCTGCGCACGAAGGACGCGGTCTCGCCCTCGGTCCCCGGGCGGGACATCCTGGCCTCGATCGTCATGTTCGGCGTCGTCTACGCCCTGCTCTTCGTGCTGTGGCTCGGCCTGCTCGACGCGAAGATCCGGCGCGGTCCGGAGGAGGCGGAGGCGCCGCGCCCGGGAGGCTTCCTGGGAGCCGCCGCCGAGCTGGCGGACCCCTCCGGAGGGTCCCTGACCGGCGAGGAGGAGGGGCGATGAACCTGCGCGTGCTGTGGTTCGTTCTTCTGGGCGTCCTGCTGGCCGGCTACGCCGTCCTCGACGGCTTCGACCTGGGCGTCGGCATCCTCCATCCCGGGGCGCGCGACGACCGGGAGCGGCGGATCTTCATGAACTCGATCGGCCCCCTCTGGGACGGCAACGAGGTCTGGCTCGTGACTTTCGGCGGCGCACTGTTCGCCGCCTTCCCTGAGGCCTACGCGACGGCGTTCTCGGCGTTCTACCCGGCGTTCATGATTCTGTTGTGCGCGCTGATCTTCCGCGCGGTCTCCATGGAGTTCCGCAGCAAGCGCGACTCCCGCGTCTGGCGGAGAGCCTGGGACGGGGCTTTTTTCCTGTCCAGCCTGACGGCCGCGGTCCTGTTCGGCGCGGCCGTTGGGGACTCGATGCTCGGCATCCCGCTGACCGCCGCCCACGAGTACGCGGGAGGCTTTTGGGACCTGCTGAGGCCGTACGCGCTGCTCGTCGGGGCCCTTAACGCGGCGATGTTCGCGATGCACGGCGCAATCTACCTGCATCTGAAGACGGAGGGCGAGCTCCAGCGCCGCGTGCGGCGCTGGATGTGGCACTCGTTCGGCGTCTTCCTGACGCTCTACCTATTGACCACGATCGTCACGCTGATCCGCGTCCCCCGCGCGATTGCGAACTTCGCGGAGATGCCGTGGCTGTGGGGCCTCGTCGTCGCCGAAGTCCTGGCCCTGGCGAACATCCCGCGCTCCCTCTACCTGCGGCGTTCCGGCCAGGCCTTCGTCTCGTCGACGGCGGCGATCGCGGCGCTGGTCGCGCTTTTCGGGGCGGCGCTGTATCCGAACCTGATCGTCTCCAGCCTGGATCCGGCCGGCACGCTGACCATCGCCAACGCCGCGTCGTCGCAGCGCACGCTGGGGATCATGGCCTTCATCGCCGCGGCCGGCCTGCCATTCGTCCTCGCCTACACGGCGATCATCTATTGGGTGTTCCGCGGGAAGGTCGAGCTGGGCAAATTCAGCTACTGACCGCCGGGGCGCCCGGTTTTTGGCTAGAATGGACGCCATGGACGCCCCCTATTCCCGCATCGCCGCCGACGTGGTCCTCGGCCGCGGCGTGCGCCTGACCGGCTGGGTCAACCTGTACGGCTGCGCGATCGGCGACGAGACCCGCGTGGGCCCGTTCGTGGAGGTCCAGAAGGGCGCGCGGATCGGCGCGCGCGTGAAGCTCTCCTCGCACAGCTTCGTCTGCGAGGGCGTGACGATCGAAGACGAGGTCTTCGTCGGCCACGGGGTGCTGTTCATCAACGACAAGCGCCCGGTCGCGGCCCTGGACGGCCGCCCCACCGGCGACGCCGACTGGACCCCGCAGAAGACCCTGGTGAGGAAAGGCGCCTCGATCGGCTCGGGCGCGGTGATCCTGGGCGGCGTGACGATCGGCGCGGGCGCGCTGATCGGCGCGGGCGCGGTGGTCACCAAGAGCGTGCCCGACGGCGCCGTCGTGGCCGGAGTCCCGGCGCGGGCCCTGCACCGGAGGTAGCCATGGAGACCATTCCCCTCGTCGACTTGAAGGCCCAGTACGAGTCGTTCCGGGACGAGATGGACGCCGCGATCCTGGGGGCCGTGCGCTCGACCCGCTTCGTGCTGGGGCCCGAGGTCCAGGCCTTCGAGACCGCCTTCGCCGCCTACCTGGGCGTCAAGCACTTCGTCTGCTGCCAGTCCGGCACCTCGGCGATCTCCCTGATGCTGGAGGCGGCCGGGGTCGGCCCCGGCGACGAGGTCGTGACCACGCCGATGACCTATTTCGCCACCAGCGAGGGCGTCCTGCAGGCCGGCGCGTTCCCCATCTACGCCGACGCCGACCCCGCCACGCTGAACCTGGACCCGGCCGCCGTCGAGAAGGCCCTGACGCCCCGGACCAAGGCCATCCTCGCCGTCCACCTGTACGGCCGCCCGGCGGACATGGACGCCCTGCGCGCCGTCGCCGCGCGCCGCGGCTTGCTCGTCTTCGAGGACGCCGCGCAGGCGGCGGGCTCGCGCTACAAGGGCCGCCGGGCCGGGAGCCTGGGCAAGGCCGCATCGTTCAGCTTCTATCCGGGCAAGAACCTGGGCGCCTACGGCGACGCCGGCGGGGTCGCCACCGACGACGACGCCGTCGCCCTCGGCGTCCGCCGCCGCCGCGACCACGGCTGCGACCGCAAGAACCACCACCTGATTGCGGCCGGCAACGAGCGCCTGGAGACCATCCAGGGCGCGGTGCTGGGCGTCAAGCTCCCGCGCCTGGACGCCTGGAACGACGCGCGCCGCCGCCTGGCCGCCGCGTACCGCCGGGAGCTCGCCGGCGTCCCGGGCCTGACGCTCGTCTCCGAGGCCGAGGGCGCCGAGTCCAACTACCACCTCTTCGTCGCGCGCCACGCGCGCCGCGACGCGCTGCTCGAGCACCTGCGCGCGAACGGGGTCATGGCCGACATCCACTACCCGGTGGCCAGCCACCTGCAGGAGGCGCTGGGGGCCCGCAAGGGCCGCCCGGGAGAGTTCCCCGCCGCGGAGCGCGGGGCGGCCGAGGTCCTGTCCTTGCCGCTCTTCCCCGAGATGACCGACGCTCAGCTCGCCCGGGTCGTCGCCGCGGTCCGCGCGTTCCGCGGATGAAGCGGGCCGCCCGCCCCGAGACCGCCGTCGTCCTCGGCGCCGCGGCCGTCCTGCTCGCGCTGGCCGCGGTCCCGCGCCTGGTCGCCCTGGGCTACGGCCTGCCCCAGGTCTACAACGCCGACGAGCCCCACGTGATGAACATGGCCGTGTCCCTGGCCGGCGGCCTGCGCCCGTACTCGTTCAAGTACCCGACCCTCTGGCCCGAGGTCCTGGCCGCGGCCTACGGCCTGTGGTTCGTCTTCTGGTCCGGGTTCGGGTTCCTGCGCGGCGCGACCGACTTCGCGGCCAAGTTCGGCTTCGACCCGACCGGGTTCTATCTGATCGCGCGCGGCCTGGCCGCGGCCGCGCAGCTGGGGGGCCTGGCCGTGATCGCGGCGGCCGAGCGCGGGCCGGACCGGCGGCGCTGGCCGTACGGCGCGGCCGCGCTGGCGCTGTCGCCGACCCTGGTGGAGCTCGCGCACGCGGGCAAGCCGGACTCGCTGATGTTCCTGCTGGCCGCCGGCGCCTTCGCGGCCGCCCTGCGCTTCCAGGCCGACGGGCGGCGGCGCGGCTGGCTGCTGGTCTCCGCCGCGCTGGCGGGACTGGCCTGCTCGGCGCAGTACACGGCGGCGCCGGCCGGGCTGGTCGTGGGCCTGGCCTGGCTGCTCAACTCCGAGGGCCCGGCGCCGCTGTCCTGGCTGGTCCAGGCGGGGCTGGCGGCGCTGGCCGGCTTCGCGCTGACCACCCCCTACGCCTTGATCGACCACGCGCGCTTCGTCGCGGACTGGAAGGACTACGGGGACCTGGGCCGCCTCAGGCCCCACGACGCGGCGCTGACCGCGCGGCTGGCGGCGCGCAACCTGTGGACCTTCGCGGGGGAGGGCTCCCCGGCGGGCGCGGCGGCCCTGCTGGGGCTTTGGCCGCTGCTGCGCCGCGACCCCAAGCGCGCGGCGCTCCTGCTGGTCCCGGTCGCGGCGTACGCGGCGGTGCTCGCGTTCAGCTTCGACGGGGGCGTGCCGCGCTACATGCTGGGCGCCTACCCGGCGCTGGCCCTCCTGGCCGGCGAGGGCCTGACCTGGCTGGGCGGCGCGGGGCCGCGGCGGCGCGCCCTGGTCGCCGCGCTGGCGCTGGCGCCGGGCCTGGTGCTGTGCTGGCGGCAGGACGCCGACCTCCTCCTGCCCGACACGCGCGCGCAGGCGACCGCCTGGCTGGACGCCCATGTCCCGGCCGGCGACACCCTGCTCCTCGACGAGCCGCACGCGGGGCCGTTCGCGCTCATGACCAAGGCGCAGTGCCAGGAGCTGGCGGCGCGCGCGGCCGCGCACGGCTCCCCCCGCGCGCGCCTGTTCCGCGCCATGGCCGCGCGGCACCCGGGCGGGGGCTGGCGCATCGAGCGCGTGCGCCGCTCGCCGCGCGACCTGTGGTCGGCCCCGCGCCAGGTGGCGGAGTCCCAGGCCGACGAGGACTTCCTGGACGTGCGCCCGGGCCTGGACACGGCCCGCGCGGCGCGCGTGGACTATGTGGTGACCTCCAGCCTGGGCGCCGACCCGCGCCGCGCGCGCGAGCTGGCGACCTTCTTCTCGGAGCTGGCGGCCGGCGCGGACCTGGTCGCCGAGTTCCCGTCGCAGCCCGGGCGCACCGTCGGTCCCTGGCTGAGGGTCTACCGCTTGACGCGGTAGGCCGGGCCGCGCTTTTCCTATAATCGGGGCCAATGCCCAAGCCCAAGGTCGTCGTGGTGATGCCGGCGTACAACGCCGAGCGCACCCTGGAGAAGACCGTCCGCGACATCCCGCCGGGGTCGGTGGACGAGGTAATCCTGGTGGACGACCGCTCCAAGGACGGGACCGTCGCGCTGGCGCGCCGGCTGGGCCTGACCGTCATCGAGCACGACCGCAACAAGGGCTACGGCGGCAACCAGAAGACCTGCTACGCCGAGGCCCTCAGGCGCGGCGCCGACGTGGTGGTGATGGTCCATCCCGACTACCAGTACGACGCGCGCCTGGTGCCGATCATGTCCGCCCTGATCTCCAACGACATCTGCGACATGGTCTGCGGCAACCGCATCCGCACGCGCTGGGAGGCTCTCGGGGGCGGGATGCCGGTGTACAAGTACGCGTTCAACCGCCTGCTGACGATGTTCGAGAACGGCGTCACCGGACAGAACCTGGGCGAGTGGCACTCGGGCCTGCGCGCGTACTCGCGCCGGTGCCTGGAGACCGTGCCGTGGGAGAAGAACTCCGACGACTTCGTCTTCGACCAGCAGTTCCTGATCCAGGCCGCGTACCTGAAGCTGCGCCTGGGCGACGTGCCCGTGGCGGCGCGCTACTTCCGCGAGGCGTCCTCCATCAACTTCCGGCGCTCCTGCGTGTACGGCCTGTCGGCGCTGGTCTGCCTGGGTCAGTTCGTCCTGCAGAGCGCGGGGCTGGCGCGCTTCGCCCTTTTCGAGCCGAAGCGATGAGGGGCCTGCTGGGCGCGGGGCTGACGGCGGGCCTGGCCGCGGCCGTCGCCGCGGGGGCCCTCCTGCCCGCCCTGCGGCCGGGCCTGCTGCCGCTGCTGCTCCTCGTGCTGACCGTCCTGGCCGCGGCTGGCGCCGGGCGGCGCCTGTTGGGCGCGCTGGCCGGGCGCCTGGACGAGCTGGAGCGCACCGTCGCGGGTGCGACGCTCGGTCTGGGCCTGCTCGCGCTGGGGACCTTCGCGTTCGCCGCCGCGGGGCTCCTGCGTCCGTGGACGGGCTCGGCCCTGCTGGGCGCGCTGTGGCTGTACGGCTGGCCGCAGGCGCGGCCCGCGGTCCTGTCCCTGGCGGACGGCGCGCGCCGCGCGCGGGAGCGGCCGTGGCTGTGCGCGCTGGTCGGCCTGCCGCTCTTGGCCGCGCTGTGGGCCTGCCTGGTCCCGCCGAGCCAGTACGACGCGCTGGTCTACCACCTGGCCCTGCCGCAGGACTACCTGCGCGCCGGGCGCTTGTACGCGCCGCCCGGGATCGTCTACGCGCACTTCCCGCAGAACGGCGAGATGCTCTTCACGCTGGCGCTGTCGCTGGGCTCGGACCTGCTCGCGCAGATGTACGCGTGGCTGGGCGCCGCGCTCTCCGTGCTGTGGCTGCTGACCTTCGGCCGGCGCCTGACCAAGGCCGCGCCGTGGGCGGCGGTGCTGGTGGCCACGAACACGGCGGTCCTGCTGCTCTCCTCGATCGCCTATGTGGAGACGCTGGTGATGCTGTGGACCACCGGGGCGCTGCTGGCCTTCGCCGCCTCCGGCGAGGGCGAGGACCGAGGGCTGCTCCTCCTCTCCGCCGTCTTCACGGGGCTGGCGCTGGGCGCCAAATACTACGCGGGCCTGCTGGCCGCGGCGCTGGCCCTGCGCCTCCTCTGGCGCGGGCGCTGGAAGCCCGCGGCCCTCTTCACCGCGGTGGTCACCGCGCTCTTCGCGCCCTGGCTGGTCAAGAACTGGCTGCTGGTCGGCAACCCGGTCTTCCCGTTCCTGTACAAGGTCTTCCCGGCCACCGCGATCGGCTGGACCTCGAGCCTGGCCTCGGGCTACTTCAAGGTCCTGACCGAGTACGGCCACGGACAAGGCTTCTTCCACGACCTGCTCTACGCGCCGGTCCTCCTGCTGCGCGACCCGCTGCGCTTCGGCGGCGGCATGGACGCGCTCGGGGACCTGGGCTGGGACCTGACGCTGTGGCTGTGGCCCGTGGGCCTCTGGGCGGCGTGGAAGGGCAAGGGGCCCAAGGGCCTGGCCTGGGTCACCGCCCTCTACGCGGCCGGGTGGTTTTCGACCGGCGTCGTGCTGCGCTTCCTGGTCGTCCTGGCCCCGGCGCTGGCCCTCGTCGGCGCGGCCGGCGCGGCCGCCTGGCGCGAGAAGGCGGGCGCGCCCGCGCGCGCGTTGGCCGCGGCCGCCGCGTCGGTCCTGCTCGGCGCGCACCTCTACCTGTTCCTGTTCGTCCACGACGCGATGGGCTCCCAGCGCGTCCTGTTCGGCCTGCAGGACCGCGGGACATTCCTGTCCAAGCGCCTGGACTACTACCCGTGCGCGGCCTTCGCGGACGCGGCGCTGGGCGCGCATGATAAAATCCTGGTCGTGGGAGAGCAGCGCGGCTATTACCTGGACCGTCCGCACCTGACCAGCACCGTCCACGCCCCGAACCTCTACGTCCTGCGGGCCAACGCCGCCGCGTCGCCGTCGGCCTTGGCCTCGGACCTGCGCTCCGAGGGATTCACGCACCTGCTCTTCGTGCCGCGCGAGGACGCGCGCCTGGGCGCGGGCTTGGGGACCTTCACCGAGACGGGCGCGGCCAACTGGCGGGGCCTGGAGAAGAGCCTGACCCTCGTCTACCGCGGGCCGGCCTGCCTGGTGGCCGCGCTGGGGGCGCGGTGACGCCGACCGGCCCGGGCCTGGACGCGGTCTGCTTCGCCGTCGCGGCGGCGATCTCGTTCTCGGTGACGCCGCTGGTGCGCCTGGCCTCGCTGCGCTTCGGGATCCTGGACGCGCCGACCTCGGCGGTCAAGACGCACAAGGTCCCCACGCCGGTGTTCGGCGGCGTGGCCATCTGGGCGGGCTTCGTGGGCGCGATGCTGCTCCTGCGCCTGACCACGGGCTTCCCGACCGGCACGCTCTACAACCTGCGCGGGCTGGTCCTGGGCGGCACGCTGATCTTCGGCCTGGGACTGGCCGACGACCTCCGGCGCCCGCAAGGCCTCGACTATAAGCCCAAGCTCCTGGTCCAGTTCCTGGCCACCGCCCTCCTGGTGCTCTACGGCCTGCGCATCCGCTTCATCCGCCCGGACTGGGTCGCGGCCGGGGTGACGCTGGTCTGGGTGGTCGGCGTCACCAACGCGATGAACATCATCGACATCATGGACGGCCTGGCGGCCAGCCAGGCCGCGATCGCGGCGGCGGGCTTCCTGCTGATCTCGCTTCCCTCCGAGGAGCACTACGTGAACTTCGCCGCGGCGGCCATCGCGGGGGCGGCCGTCGGCTTCCTGCCCTGGAACCTGTCCAAGCGCCGCAAGGTGTTCATGGGCGACAGCGGGAGCCTGACGCTGGGCTTCCTGCTCGCCTGCGTGTCGCTGGGCGCGCGCTACTCCGACGTCAACAACGCCGGCGTCTTCGCGCCCCTGCTCATCCTGTTCGTGCCCGTGTTCGACACGCTCTTCGTCAGCGTCCTGCGCCTCAACCAGGGCAAGTCCCCGTTCCTGGGCTCCCGGGACCATTTCGCCCTGCGCCTGGAGCGCCTGGGCTGGTCGCGCGGGCAGGTGGTCCTGCTCGCGGGCGCGGCGGCGGCGTTCCTGGGCTTCGTCGCCTTCCTCGCGACCCAGTATCCGCTCAAGGGGGCGCTGGCCCTCTACGCCCTCGTCGGCGCCCTCGTGCTCTGGCTCGGCCTGCGGCTGTCGCTGGTGTCGATGAAATGAAGACCGACGCCCTGATCCTCGGCGGGGGCCTGGCCGGACTCTCGACGGCCTACCACCTGGGCCGCCTGGGCGCGCCCTCGCGCCTGGTGGCGGAGGCGCGCGCGCGCGTCGGCGGCACGGCGGGCTCGGTCCGCTCCGACGGCTTCACCTACGACTACACCGGCCACCTGCTCCACCTGCACGACCCGTACGGCAAGGACCTGGTCCTCGACCTGCTGGCGGGCAACTCCGCGCCGCACGAGCGCCGCGCGTGGATCCGCTCGCGCGGCGTGGACACGCGCTACCCGTTCCAGGCCAACGTGAAGGGCCTGCCCCCGGCGGTGGTCGCCGAGTGCGTGGCCGGCTTCCTGGAGACGGTCCACCGCCCGCGCGCCCTGCCGCGCCGGCCCGACTTCCTGTCCTGGTCGCGCGCGACCTTCGGCGACGGGATCACGCGCCACTTCATGAAGCCGTACAACGAGAAGCTCTGGGGCATGCCCCTTTCCCGCCTGACGACCGAGTGGCAGGGGCGCTTCGTCCCCAAGCCGACCGCCTCGGAGGTGCTCTACGGGGCGCTCGCCGAGCAGAACGCGCTCTTCGGCTACAACGCCTCGTTCCGCTACCCGATCCGCGGCGGCATCCAGGCCCTGCCCGACGCCTTGGCCGCGCGCCTGGAGCCGGGCGTCGTGCGCACCGGCGCGCGCGTGACGAGGGTGGATCTGCGCGAGAAGGTCGCGACGATCGAGGGCTTGGGCGAGGTGCGCTACGAACGCCTGGTCAACACCCTGCCGCTCAACGCCTTCCTGGACCTGGCCGCGCCCCTGCCGGCCGCGGTCAAGGACGCGCGCCGGCGCCTGCGCTGGAACACGGTGTGGAACCTGAACCTCGGCGTCGCGCGCCCCAACCTCACCGACAAGCACTGGATCTACTTCCCGGAGAGGAAGTATCCGTTCTACCGCGTCGGCTGCCTGACCGCGTTCTCGCCCCTCTCGGCCCCGGCCGGGCACAGCGCGCTCTACGTCGAGGTCTCCCGCCCGGGCGGGGCGCGCGTGGACCGCGCGCGCCTGGAGGCCGCGATCCTGGACGGCCTGCGCGAGTCCGGCCTCTTGAAGCGCTCGGACCGGGTCGTCTCCAAGGTCTGGCTGCCCATCGAGGTCGGGTACGTGGTCTACGACTTCGCGCGCACGCCGGCCGTCGAGACGATCTTCCGCCACCTGGGCGGCATCGGCGTGGAGTCCATCGGCCGCTACGGGGCGTGGAAGTACTCGTTCATGGAGGAGGCGATCTTGGACGGCCGCCGCTGCGCCCAGCGCCTGGCGGGCGGGGAGGGGGCCGCGTGAGGCGCGCCCTCCCGGCGGTCCTGGCGGCGCTCTGCCTCTCGTCGTGCGTCGCGGTCACCGTCGCGCGCCGCCGCCCGCGCAAGGGGCCGGTCGCCGCCGTCGGCTTCGTGGACTTCGGCGGCGGCGAGGTGCGCTACTCGCTGGACGGCTGGGGCTGGGTGGTGGCCAGCCGCCGGCGCACGGCGCTGCGCCTGATGCGCAGCAACTGCGGGGACGAGCTGGTCCCGCGGATCGTCGACGACTTCCCGCGCGTGGACGCCGACGCCCCGTACGCGGGCGACGACGTGACCGCGCTGGAGAGCGGCGTCGCGCACTACGTGCTGGAGCGCTACGAGCACCTGGTCTACGAGTGCCGCGCGCCCGCCGCGCCCGAGGCGGCCGCGTCCACGGGGACGGTCCCGTCCCCGGTGATCGTCGCTCCGCTGCTGGCTCCGACCACGGCCCAGGAGGCCCCGAACAAATGATGAAACTCGACCGCCCGCTCTGCGTCTTCGACCTGGAGGCGACCGGCGTGGATCCCAACCAGGACCGCATCGTGGACGTCTGCGTCCTGCGCTTCGAGCCGGGCGGCGCCGAGACCGTGCTGTCCACCCTGGTGGACCCCGGCGCGCCGATCCCGGCCGAGGCGACCGCCATCCACCACATCGACGACGGCATGGTGCGCGGCCAGCCGACGCTCAAGGACCTGGCCCCGCGCCTGCTGGAGATCTTCGAGGGCGCGGACCTGTCCGGCTTCAACGCCGCGCGCTACGACATCCCGCTGATGACCGCCGAGCTCAAGCGCGCCGGCTACGACTGGCCGCTGGAGGGGCGGCGGATCGTGGACTCGTTCACGATCTTCCAGCGCAAGGAGCGGCGCGATCTGGCCGCCGCCTACAAGTTCTACTGCGGCAAGGAGATCTCCGGCGCGCACCGCGCCGAGGCCGACGTGCGCGCCACCGCCGAGGTGCTGTGGGCGCAGGTCGAGCGCTACCCCGACCTGCCCAAGGACGCGGCCGGCCTGGCGGCGTTTTGCGCGCAGATCGACCCCGGCCGCGTGGACGCCGACGGCAAGTTCGTCTGGCGCGGCGGCCAGGCGGCGTTCGGCTTCGGCGGCAAGCACAAGGGCAAGCTCCTGCGCGACGTGGCGCGCGAGGACCCCGGCTACCTGGACTGGATGGCCAACAAGGGGAACTTCAGCCCCGCGGTCGCGGCGCTGGTCCGCGACGCCCTGAAGGGGAAGTTCCCGGAGAAGACATGAAGAAGGCGGTGGTCCTGCTCTCGGGCGGCTTGGACTCGACGACGGCCCTGTACTGGGCCAAGTCCCGGGGTTACGCCCCGGTGGCCCTGGCCGTGCGCTACGGCCAGCGCCACGCGCGCGAGCTGCGCGCGGCGCGCGCCGTCGCCGCCGAGGCGGGCGCGCCGCTCAACGCCGTGACGCTCTCCCTGCCCTGGCTGGCGGGCGCGTCCTCGCTGACCGGGCGCGCCTTGGCCCTTCCCGAGGTCCCGCTGGAGAGGATCGGGCGCGGTCCCATCCCGAACACCTACGTCCCCGGCCGCAACACCGTGTTCCTGTCCCTGGCCGTCTCGCTGGCCGACTCGATCGGCGCCGCGGCCGTGGTGATCGGCGCCAACGCCTACGACTACTCCGGCTACCCGGACTGCCGCCCGCCCTTCCTGCGCGCCTTCGCCCGGGTCGCCCGCCTGGGCACCCGCCGCGGCAGCGAGGGCAAGCCGCTCCGGGTGCTGGCACCGCTGCTGCGCCTCGACAAGAAAGGCATCGTGCGCCTGGCCCGGCGCGTCGGCGCGCCCCTGGGCCTGACCTGGTCCTGCTACGCCGGCCTCGCGCGCCCGTGCGGCCGCTGCGACTCCTGCAAGCTCCGCGCCAAGGGCTTCCGCGAGGCCGGACTCGAGGATCCGGCCCTTTGAGGCGCGCCCCGGCGCTGTCCGACGCGGGCCGCGCCCGCGTCGTCGAGGTCTTCTCGTCCCTGCAGGGCGAGGGCCCCCGCGTCGGCGAGCGCCAGATCTTCGTGCGCCTGGGCGGCTGCAACCTCCGCTGCGACTACTGCGACGAGCCCGACACGATCCCCATCCCGTCGGGGACGGTCTGGGCGGCCGAGCGCGTGAAGGCCGGAATCGCGCGTCTGGAGGCGCAGCGTCCCCACAAGGCCGTCTCGTGGACCGGAGGCGAGCCGCTGCTCCACCCGGCGTTCCTGGAGCCGCTGATGCGCTGGGCTCGCGCGCGCGGTCTCCAGAACTACATGGAGACGAACGGCACCCGCCCCGCCGCGCTGCGCGCCCTGGCCCCGCTCTGCGACGCCGTCGCGATGGACCTCAAGCTTCCGTCCTCCATCGGCCGCGACTGCTGGGACCTGCACGCCGCCTTTCTGGCCGAGGCCCCGCCGGCCACCTTCGTCAAGGTCGTGCTGACCGCGCGCTCGACCGACGCGGAACTGCGGCGCGTCCTCGCGCTGCTGCGCGCGGCCCCGCGCCGCCCGCTCCTGGTCCTCCAGCCGGCCACCGCCTTCGGCGGGGCGCTCCCGATGCCGCCCGCGGGCGTCCTGCGCTGGGAGGACGCGGCCCGCCGCGCGGGCCTGAAGACCTTGGTCGCGCCCCAGTGGCAGCACCTCTGGGGCGTGCGCTGACGCGCGACCCGGCGCCCGGCCTCCGCGCCGCAATCCATTGGATTTTGGTTCGTTGCTTTAAAGGCGATTCCCGCCCCGATAACCTCGGATTATCCGCGGGCGCGGCGCCTTTAAAGCAACGAACCAAAATCGGAAAGGATCCGCCGGGATGGGTGGAACCTTTTGGCCTCCCGCCGCGTATCCATGTCATGGACGATCCCGACGTGGAGGCGGCGCTCGAGCGGGCGGCGGCCTTGCTGCGGTCGCGGCGCCTCGACCGAGGGATCTCCCTGCGCCAACTCGCCGACGAGGCGGGCGTGAACCCGTCGGTGGCCCATCGCGCCGAGAACGGGCGCGATGCCCGCCTCAAGACCTGGGCCAAGCTCTTCGCCGGGCTCGGCTGCCGCCTGAGGCTGGACGCTCAGGAGACCAGCGAGGACGCCGGGGGTCTGCTCGACGACGAGGCGGAGAGGCGGCGCCGGCGGCGGTTGGAGGGTCTCTGCGCGGGCAGGCGGCGCTGGTATTAAAGCAGGAGGCGCCGAGACCGGTGTCCATGATTAGGACCGTCTCGGCGCCTCATACCAGGCCCGCCTGGAACCCGCAACGCCCGACCACTTGCGACCACGCTCGCCGGTTGCAGCCTCGGCTTCGCCCCGGCGTTCTGCTTCGGCCCCGTCTTGCACTCTGGGTTCGAGGCGGGCGACGCTGTCAGTATAGCCCCGAAATTTGCCCTGTCAAGACCTATGCGGGACATGGGTCTTACGGCTCAGGACGAACGACGGCCGGCGCGGTATCCTAGAGGTGACGCGGAGGCCCCCCGAGGGCCGACGCGAACGAGGTGCCCCGATGTCCCGTTTCGCTCTCGCCGCCCTGATCGTCGCCGTGTCGGTCGCGTCCGCGGCCGCCCAAGTCGCCTCCGTGACCGCGGTCTGCCGCCCCGACGCGGAGCTGGACCAGAAGGTCTTCGCGCTGTGGGTGACGCCGGGGACCAACCCGGACGCGGTCCCCTGCGCGGCGATGCTGCACATGGCCTCCTGCGCGGCCTCGGCGGCCGGCGAGACGCGGCTCTACGCCTCCCCCGACGGCGCGTACACGGCCATCCTGACCTCGGCCTTGGACGGGGCGGTCACGGTCTCGCTCCAGCTGGTCGGCGCGTCGGGCGTCGGCCACGGCGCGGTGGAGCTGGCGGTCTTCAACACGCACCGGGTGTTCTACAGGGGCGTCGGCGCCGACCAGGTGCAGGTCCAAGACCAGGACACCGGAGAGATGAAGTCAATCGGCAACGTGATGCTGATCCCCGCCGAGAATCTGACCGACAACGGCCGGGCGATGTGCCCGGCGCAGTGACGGCCTAGAGCGGGACGGCGCCCGGGCGCTGGAAGCGCCGCGCCAGCTCGTCGCGGTTCAAGGCGAGCATCGCGCGCCGGCCGTGCGGGCAGCAGGAGCCGTCCTGGCAGTCCTTCAGGCGGTCGAGCAGGGCGTAGGCCTCGTCTTCCCCCAGCCGGTCGTGCGCCTTGACGGCCGCCTTGCAGGCGACGGTGGCGATCGCGTCGTGGCGCAGGGCGGCGGCCTCGTCCACGGGGTCGGACAGCGAGTCCACGACGCGGTGGATCAGCTTCTTGACGTCCTCCGCGGCGGTGAACACCGCGGGGATGGCGGTGACCTGGAGGCCGTTGCGGCCGCGCGGCTCCACGTCGAAGCCCAGGCGGCGCAGGCGCTGGGCCTTCTCCAACACCATGCGCGCGGCCGAGGCGGGCAGGTCCACGGGCACGGGGAGCATCAATTTCTGGGACTTGGCCCCGCCGTGCTCGAGCTCCGCGCTCAGGGTCTCGAAGAGGATGCGCTCGGCGGCCGCGTGCTGGTCCAGGATGAACAGGCCGCCGTTGGCCTCGAAGAGCAGGTAGCTGCGCTCGATCTGGCCCAAGTAGCGGTACGGGGGCGTGTACCAAGCCGGCGCGCCCTCGGGCGCGGACAGGGCCACGGCGGGGCCGAGCTTGAGCTGCCCGAACTCGTCGGGCAGCAGCGCGCGGCCGCCCAGGTAGTGCGGCGCGGGCCCGGGCTCGGCGACGACGGAGGCGGTCTCCGGCGCCGTGTCGACGGCGGCCGTCTCGACGACGATGGGGGCGGCGGCCTTGGCCTTGGCCAGCGCGGACGCGGCCAGACCGGAGACCACGCCGAAGAGCTCGCCTTCGTTCTTGAAGCGCACCTCGCGCTTGCCCGGGTGGACGTTCACATCGAAGGCGTCCGGGGGCAGCTCCAGCGCCGCGACGCAGACCGGGTGGCGGCCCGACGGACGCTCGCCGTAGGCCTTGTAGAGCGCCTGCTGGAGCAGGCGCGAGGAGACCGGGCGCCGGTTGACGAAGAAGTACTGGAACGCGCGCGAGGACGGCATCTTGTCCGCGGGGCTGACCAGCAGGCGCAGGCGCAGGCCCGGGCGCTCCGCGTCCACGGGCAGCAGGCCTCCGGCCAGCTCGTCGCCCAGCACCGCGGCCGCGCGCAGGTCGAAGTCCTGGAACGCCTCGCCGGTGTCCTCCGGGTCGAAGCGCAGGACCGGGCGGCCCTCGGCCTTGTAGGTGAAGCGCACCTTGGGGTTGGCCAGCGCCGCCTCCTCCACCACGGCCGCCAGCTTGCCGCGCTCGACGCCCGGGGACTTCAGGAACTCACGGCGCGCGGGGGTGGAGTGGAACAGGTCGCGCACCAGCACGGTGGTGCCCGGGATCGCGGGAGCCGGACCGTTGCTGATCTTGAGGCCGTCGGCGGTCACGCGCCAGCCCGTCTGCGCGCCGCGCGTCGAGCTGGTGACCGTGATGCGCGCGACGGCGGCGATGGCGTAGAGCGCCTCGCCGCGGAAGCCGAAGGTGGCCAGCCGGTCCAGGTCCTCGAAAGCGGCGATCTTGCTGGTGGCGTGGCGGCCCAGGCAGGCCTTCACGTCCTCGGCGTCCATGCCGGCGCCGTCGTCGGAGACCCGCAGGGACTCCACCCCGCCGCCCATCGCCTCCACGGCGATCCGGGCCGCGCCCGCGTCCAGCGAGTTCTCGAGCAGCTCCTTGAGCATCGAGGCCGGCCGCTCGACCACCTCGCCGGCGGCGATGCGGGAGTAGACGTCCTCGGGCAGGGACTTGATCGCGGGCATCAGGCCTTCTTCTTGAGCGCGTTCAGCGCCTGCAGGGCCTCGAGCGGCGTCATCGTCTCGGGGTTGAGGAGCTTCAGGGTCCTCAGGACCGGGTTCTCCTCGAAGAGGGGCAGTTCCATCGGGGCGGACCCGCCGCAGCCCCGGCCCGCCAGGCGGCCGGAGGCGGACTCGTTTTCCAGGCGGCCCAGGATCTCGCCGGCGCGCGCGATCAGCCCCGCGGGCAGGCCCGCGAGCGCGGCCACGTGGATGCCGTAGGAGCGGTCGGCGGGGCCCGCGCCGATCTTGTGCAGGAAGACCACCTCGGTCTGGCCCTCGGCGTTCGTCCATTCCTTGACCTCGACGTTGCCGTTGACCACGCCGGGCAGGGTCTTGGCCAGCTCGGTCAGCTCGAAGTAGTGCGTGGCGAAGAGCGTGCGCGGGCCGCGCGGCTTGGTCTCGTCGGACGCGGCGCCGGAGGCCGCGTAGGCGCCGTGCAGGTGCTCCAGGACGGCCCAGGCGATCGAGATCCCGTCGAAGGTGGAGGTGCCGCGGCCGACCTCGTCGAGCACGACGAGCGAGCGGGCCGTCGCCGAGCGCAGGATGTGGCTGGTCTCCTTCATCTCCACCATGAAGGTGGAGTCTCCCTGCGCGAGCGCGTCCTGCGCGCCGATGCGCGTCAGGATCTTGTCCACGACGCCCACGCGCGCGGACTTGGCCGGCACGAAGGAGCCGACCTGGGCCATCAGCGCGATCAGAGCGTTCTGGCGCAGGTAGGTGGACTTGCCCGACATGTTGGGGCCGGTCAGGACCAGGATCTGCGGGTCGCGCGCGTTGAGGGAGAGGGAGTTGGGCACGAAGGTCCCCGGCGGCAGCAGCGCGCAGAGGACCGGGTGGCGGCCCTCGACGATCTCCAGGTCGTGGGTCAGGTCCACCTTGGGCTTGACGAAGTCGTGGCGCGCGGCGGCGTCGGCCAGGGCCTGGAACACGTCCAGCTCGGCCAGGAGCTCCGCCAGGCGCAGCAGGACGGCGTGGCTCTCCAGCGCCGCCTCGCGCAGGTCGTCGAAGAGGCGCGCCTCCAGGCGCAGCATCTTGTCCTCGGCGGACAGGATGCGGGCCTCCAGCTCCTTGAGCTCGGGCGTGATGTAGCGCTCGGCGTTGGTCAGCGTCTGCTTGCGCGCGTAGCGCGCCGGGGCCTTGGCCGCGTGGGCCTTGGTGATCTCCAGGTAGTAGCCGAAGACCGAGTTGTAGCCGGCCTTGAGCGTGGGGATGCCGGTGGCCTGGCGCTCGCGCTCCTCCAGCTCGCGCAGGACCTGGTCGGAGTCGTCCTTGAGGCGGCGCAGGGCGTCGAGCTCCTTATGATGGCCGGGGCGGATCAGCCCGCCGTCGGAGAGCTTGGCCGGGGGCTCGTCGGCCAGCGCGGAGGCCAGCAGGTCCTTCAGCGGCGCCGCGCCGCGCGCGGCCTCGGCCAGGTCCGCGGCCAGGTCGGTCAGGCCCGAGGCGAAGGCGGTCTCGGCGATCCAGCGCTCGAGCTGCGGCAGGCGCGCCAGCGACCGGCGCAGGGCGCCCAGGTCGCGCGGGCCGGCCTGGCGGGTGGCCAGGCGGCCGACCACGCGCGGCAGGTCGGCGATCTCCTGCAGGAGCCGCCCCAGGGCCTGGCGCGCGTCGGGCTTGTCGAGCAGGTCCTCCACGCAGTTCTGGCGGTGCTCGATCTCGCGCAGGTCGGTGGACGGGTGCAGGAGCCAGGTCTTGAGCTTGCGGCTGCCCATCGGCGTGCGGCCGCCGTCGAGCAGACCCCACAGCGTGTGGCGCTTCTCGCCGGAGGCGGCGTCGACCAGCTCCAGGGTCCGGATCGCGGTGTCGTCGAGCTGCATGACCGCCCCGGCCTCGCGGTAGGCGGGCTCGGGCAGCTCGCGCAGGCGGAAGCGGGCCGCGTCCACGTAGCGCCGCGCGGAGAGCGCCGCCTTCAGCGCCAGGCCGCGGTTCTTCCACGCGGCGCTCTCGGCCCAGGCCGGAGTCTTGCCGCCCGGGGCCGGAACCTCCAGGGTCAGGCAGGTCTTGGCGGGCAGGACCTGCCTCAGCCACAGCGCCGAGGCGGCCTCGCCCGTGCAGATCACCTCGGCCGGGCGCGCGCGCGCCAGCAGGTCGTACAGGCGCCGGTGATCGCGGTCGTTCAAGGCCTGGGTGGCCCAGGACTCGCCGGTGGAGACGTCCAGGCAGGCGGCGCCCCAGCCCACCAGGTCGTGCTCGACGGCCACCAGGAAGTTGGTCGCGGTCGGGTCCAGCAGTTCGTCCTCGACGACGGTCCCCGGAGTCACCACGCGGACCACGTCGCGGCGCACGATCTTCTTGGTCTTCGACGGCTCCTCCATCTGCTCGGCGACCGCGATCTTGCGGCCAGCGCGCAGCAGGCGCGCCACGTAGTTCTGCGCGTTGTGGAAGGGCACGCCGCACATCGGCACGCCCTGGCGCTGGGTCAGGACCAGGCCCAGGACGGCGGAGGCGTCGCGCGCGTCGTCGCCGAACAGCTCGTAGAAGTCGCCCAGGCGGAAGAAGAGCAGCGCGTGCGGGTGCCGGGCCTTGAGCTCCTGATACTGCCGCATCACCGGGGTGTCTGGGAGGGCGCTCTCCGTCGAGGACATGGGAAGGATTCTAGCAATTTACGGCTACAGCTCGAAGACGACGGAGAGGTCCGCGTAGTGCGTCTTTTGGGCGAAGAACTGGCCGTACGGCGAGTGCCCGGTGAAGTAGCCGGCCTGGACGCGCAGGGAGCGGGTCGGGTTGCGCCGGAAGCCGAACCGCACGCCGGCCACCGTGTGCGAGTCCAGGTTCCACTGCACGCGCTGGTGCGACTGCAGGTCCTCGCCCAGGAAGAGGCGGATGGGGGCCTGCTTCGACCAGCCCAGGTCCGGCGAGGTTAGTTCGAACCCCGTCTCCAGGGTCCAGCGCTTCGTCGCCGGGATGCGGTGGAGCAGCCACTCGCCGCCGCCGTAGAGGCGCACCCAGGGCCCGGCGTCCAGCGACGCCAAGCCGCTCAGGCCCTCGGTGGAGTACCGGTAGCCGGTCTGGCCGGTGCGCCGGATGTAGTCGTCGCCGAGGTGGGAGCTCTCGTGGAAGAGCGCGCCCTTGAAGGCGATCCCGCCGCGGCGCACGGTCAGCGGGAGGTCGGCGAAGAAGTCCACGGTCTCGAACTCGTTGATGCCGCCGCCCAGGCGGAAGCGCGAGTAGGCCATGCCCTCCACGTCCGTCTCCCACAGCCACTCGAGCATGCTCCCCGAGCGCCAGCGCGTCATGCCCCAGGAGTGGCCCAGCGCGATGTCGGAGGTGTTCTGCCCGTCGAGGCGGTAATAGGACGCGGAGAGCTGGATCTGGCGGGGGTCGGCGATCAGGCGCGGGAAGATCTCGTTGGGGCGGGGGAAGAGGTCCAGATCGGCGCCGCGCGCGGGCGCCGGGCGCGCGGCGAGCCAGACGGCGGCCAGCAGGCCCGCGGCGAGGCTAGTTCTTCGCGGCAAGGGCGTCTTCGACGTCCTTGCGCAGGGCCGGGATGTCCTTCTCGCCGAACCAACGCTTGAGCACGGACCCGTCGCGCCCGATCAGGTAGGCCGACGGCAGACCGGGCACCACCCAGCCCTTGGGCGGGCGCTCGCCGGGGTTCAGGATCACCGGGTAGGAGATCGGCTGTCTCTGCTCGAAGCGCTTGACCGCCTTGGCGCCCTCCTCGTCCATCGAGACGCCGAGGATCTGGAAGCCCTTGTCCTTCAGGGAGTCGTTGAGCTTGACGAGGTCCGGGATCTCCTCCTGGCAGGGGCGGCACCAGGTGGCCCAGAAGTCCACGAGGACCACCTTGCCCTTGTAGTCGGTCAGGGAGGCGGTCTTGCCGTCGGCGGTCTTGCCGGAGAGGGCCGGGGCCGGCTCGCCGGGGTTTCGGGGCGGCAGGGAGGCGGGGCCCTGCGCGGAGATCAGGTAGACCAGGACGGCGGCCACGGCCACGGCGGCGACGGTTCCGAGTTTTCTCATGGGAGTTAGAGGGCGAGGCGAGTGAGATTGCGCGGCAGGAAGCGGATCAGCCAGGTGAGCCGGTCGGAGAAGATCAGCACGCCGATGGCCACCAGCAGGGCCCCGGCGAAGACCTCGCCGGCCCGGATGTAGCGCTTGTAGCGGGCGAAGAAGCGCAGGAAGCCCCCGACGGCGAAGCCGGTCAGGATGAACGGCACGCCCAGGCCCATCGAGTAGACGAAGAGGAGGCGCATGCCCGCGCCGACGGTCTCGCGCGTGGCCGCGAGCGCCAGGATGCCGGACAGGATCGGGCCGATGCAGGGCGTCCAGCCGCAGGCGAAGGCCAGTCCCATCAGGAAGGAGCCCAGATAGCCGGACTTGAACGCTCCGGCGTCGGCGCGCTTCTGCCTATAAAGGACGGGGATGGTGATTGCGCCGGTCATGTGCAGGCCGAAGAGGATGATGACGGCCCCGGCGATCTTGGTGACGACCGGCATGTGCCAGGTCAGGAACGCGCCCACGGCCGAGGCGGTGGCGCCCAGGGCCGTGAACACCGTGGAGAAGCCCAGCACGAAGAACAGGGACTCCCAGCCCGCGTGGCGGAAGGTCTGGCCCGGTTTGGCCCCGGAGGAGAGCTCCTCCAGCGAGAGCCCGGACATGAAGGAGACGTAGCCGGGGACCAGCGGCAGGACGCAGGGCGACAGGAAGGACGCCACGCCCGCCGCGAAGGATGCCCCGTAGCCGATCGTGTCCGCGTGTCCCATGACCCCTCCAGTCTAGCATTTCGGCCTCCGCGGTCCGTCATGACGGCTCCCCGGGCGCCACTCATCAGTGTTATGATGACCAGGATGATGACAGCGACCCTCGCGCTGCTGCTCGCGGCGCTGCCGGCGGCCTGCGCGCGCGCGGCCGACCGGCCCGTCAAGACCAAGGAGAAGACCGTGAGCGAGTACAAGAAGCCCTCCCGCGAAGAACTGAAGAAGACCCTGACCCCCGAGCAGTTCGCGGTCGTCTGCAACGCCGGCACCGAGCCGGCGTTCCACAACGCGTTCTGGAACAACCACGCGGCCGGCATCTACGTGGACGTGGCCAGCGGCGAGCCGCTGTTCTCCTCGCTGGACAAGTTCGACTCCGGCACCGGCTGGCCCAGCTTCACCAAGCCCATCGACCCGGCGGGCTTGGTGGAGAAGAGCGACTTCTCCTACGGGATGCGGCGCGTGGAGGTGCGCTCCAAGCGCGCCGACTCGCACCTGGGCCACCTCTTCGACGACGGCCCGGCGCCCACGCACCAGCGCTTCTGCATCAACTCCGCGTCCCTGCGCTTCATCCCGGTGGAGGAGATGAAGGCCGAGGGCTACGGGAAGTACCTGCCGCCGTTCGAGGCGGCCGGCCTCTTCCCGGTCAAGAAGAAGGAGAAGCTCGCGCCCGAGACCGTGGACCTGGCCGGCGGCTGCTTCTGGGGGCTGGAGCACATCCTGCGCAGCATCCCGGGCGTGATCTCCACCGTGGTCGGCTACGAGGGCGGCACCGGGAAGAACTCCACCTACGAGCACCACCCCGGCGACGCCGAGTCCGTGCGCGTGGTCTACGACCCCGCGAAGCTCCCGTTCGAGGTCCTGCTGCGCTGGTACTTCCGCATGCACGACCCGACGACGCTGGACCGCCAGGGCAACGACGCCGGCACCTCGTACCGCTCCGCGATCTTCTACCACACCGAGGAGCAGAAGCTGACCGCCGAGCGGGTCAAGGACCTGGTCGCGCGCTACGGCCAGTGGGGCGCGCCGGTCGTCACCCAGATCGTCCCGGCCAAGCCCTTCTGGAAGGCCGAGGACTATCACCAGGACTACCTGGAGAAGCACCCGAACGGCTACACCTGCCACTTCCTGCGCCCGGCCTCGGTGCTGGGGGACTGGCCCGATCGGAGCTTCCCGCCCGGCACCTGAAAATATATCATCCGGGCATGATCACGGCCAACGAGAAGACCCGGACCGAGACGGACACGATGGGGGAGATCCCCGTCGCACGCGACCGCTACTGGGGCGCGCAGACGCAGCGCTCGCTGCACCATTTCCAGGCCGGCGCCGGCCGCGACACGCTGACGCGGGAGATGATCCGCGCGCTGGGCGTGCTTAAAAAAGCCGCCGCGCAGGCCAACGCGGAGCTGGGCCTGCTCCCCAAGGACAAGGAGGCCCTGATCGTCGCCGCCGCCGACGAGGTGATCGCGGGGACGCTCGACGCGCATTTCCCGCTGGTGGTCTGGCAGACGGGCTCGGGCACGCAGTCCAACATGAACGCCAACGAGGTCATCTCCAACCGCGCCATCGAGATGGCCAAGGGCGAGATGGGCTCGAAGAAGCCCATCCACCCCAACGACGACGTCAACAAGTCCCAGTCGTCGAACGACACCTTCCCGACGGCGATGCACATCGCCGCGGCCGAGACGGTGGTCCGCCAGCTGATCCCGGCGGTGAAGGGCCTGCGCGACGCCCTGAAGAAGAAGTCGGCCGAGTTCGCCCGGATCGTCAAGATCGGCCGCACCCACTTGATGGACGCCACGCCCTTGACCCTGGGCCAGGAGATCGGCGGCTGGGCGGCGATGCTGGACCACGATCTGGAGCGCCTGGACGCCGTCCTGCCCGGGCTCTACCGGCTGGCGATCGGCGGGACGGCGGTGGGCACCGGCCTCAACACGCACCCCGACTTCGACCAGAAGGCCAGCGCGCGCATCGCCGTGCTCACCGGCCTGCCCTTCGTCCCCGCGCCCAACAAGTTCGAGGCGCTGGCCGGGCACGACGCGCTGGTCTTCGCGCACGGCGCGCTCAAGACCCTGGCCTGCTCGATGAACAAGATCGCCAACGACGTGCGCTGGCTGGCCTCCGGCCCGCGCGCCGGCCTGGCGGAGCTGCGCCTCCCGGAGAACGAGCCCGGCTCCTCCATCATGCCGGGCAAGGTCAACCCCACGCAGAGCGAGGCCGTGACCATGATCTGCGCGCAGGTCCTGGGCCACGACGCGGCGATCAACATCGGCGGGGCGTCGGGCAACTTCGAGCTCAACGTCTTCAAGCCCCTGATCATCCACGACTTTCTCTCCTCGGCCCAGCTCCTGGCGGCCGGGATCAAGGGTTTCACGGAACATTGCGCCGTCGGCATCCAGGCGGACGAAGCCCGCATCGACGAGCTGATGCGCCGCTCCTTGATGCTGGTGACCGCGCTCAACACCCACATCGGCTACGACAAGTCGGCCAAGATCGCCAAGACGGCGCATGCCGAGGGCACGACTCTCAAGGAAGCCGCTCTCAAGTTGGGCTACCTGACGGAAAAACAGTTCGACGAGTGGATCCGCCCCGAGAAGATGACGGGGCCCGGGCTATGAGCGACTCGGACCAGCTCCCGCTCATCCGGCGCATCGCCTCGGTGGTGGGCCACGAGCTGAGGAACCCCCTGGCCGTCATCAACAACTCGGCCTACTTCGTGCGCGCGAAGCTGGGGCAGACCGGCCTGGACCCGAAGGTCGAGAAGCACTTGAAGATCATCGAGTCCGAGATCGCCCGCGCCGACGGCCTGATCGGCGACATGCTGACCTACTCGCGCGCCTACGAGCCCCAGCTGGAGAACAAGGACTTCGACGAGGAGGTCAAGGCGGCCGTCGCGGCTTACGCCGCCCCCGTGGGCGGCAAGGTGGAGCTCAAGCTCGGCGCCAAGGGCGCGTCGGTCCGGGCGGACGCCAAGGCCCTGGCCCTGTCGGTCAAGCGCCTGCTCGACAACGCCTTCTCCGCGCAGGAGGACAAAGGCACGGTCAAGGCCGCCACGGGGACGGACAAGTCCGGGGTCTTCCTGACGGTGACGGACTCCGGGACGGGCGTGGACGCCAAGGTCAAGGACAGTCTCTTCGAGCCCTTCGTCACCACCAAGCCGCGCGGCCTGGGCCTGGGGCTGTCGCTGACGCGCAAGCTCCTGGGCGCGGCGGGCGGCGAGGTCTCCTTCCAGTCCGGGCCGAAGGGCTCGACCTTCAAGATCTTCCTGCCGAAGGCCTGATGGACTTCCCCGGCGCGTTGAAGGCGGTCCTGGAGGGCCGCCCGCTCTCCCGCGCCGAGGCGCGCGCCGCGATGGGCGCCCTGCTCAAGGGCCGCGCCACCGACGCGCAGGCCGGGGCGTTCCTGGCGGCCCTGCGCGTGCGCGGCGAGACCGTGCCCGAGCTGGTCGGCTTCGCCGAGGCGATGCGCGCGGGGGCGCGGCGCGTGAGCGTGCGCCGGCGGCCGCTCCTGGACACCTGCGGCACCGGCGGCGACGGCTGCGGCACCTTCAACATCTCCACGGCGGTCGCCTTCGTGGCGGCCGGGGCCGGGGCGATCGTGGCCAAGCACGGCAACCGCGCGGTGTCCAGCCGGGCCGGCTCCGCGGACGCCCTGGAGGCCCTGGGCGTGCGCGCGGACCTGAGTCCGGCGCGCGCGGCGCGCTGCGTGGAGCGGCTGGGCGCGGGCTTCCTGTTCGCGCCGGTCCATCACCCGGGCGTCGGGCGCCTGGGGCCGGTGCGCCGCCAGCTGGGGGCGCGCACGGTGTTCAACCTGCTGGGGCCTCTGGCCAACCCGGCCGGCGCGCATCGCCAACTCCTCGGCGTGTACGCGACGGCGCTGGTCCGTCCGGTGGCGGAGGCCTTGAAGGCCCTGGGCGCGGAGCGCGCGCTGGTGGTGTCCTCGCGCGACGGCCTGGACGAGGTCTCGCTGTCGGCTCCGACGGTCGTCGCGCGCCTCTCCGGCGGGCGCGTGAGGGTGGAGACGGTGCGGCCGGAGGACGCGGGCCTGCGGCGCCGGCCGCTGTCCGCGCTCAAGGGGGGCGACGCGAGGCGCAACGCGGCGATCATCCGCGCGGTCCTCTCCGGCCGGCCCGGCGCCGCGCGCGAGGTGGTGCTCCTCAACGCCTCGGCGGCCCTGCAGGCGGCGGGCCTGGCCCGGGGCTGGCGCGACGGCGTCTTGCTCGCCGCGGCCTCCGTGGACTCCGGCCGGGCGCGGGGCGTCCTGTCGGCGCTGGCCCGGGAGACCCATGCCTGACGTGCTGACGCGCATCGGCGCGCGGACCGCGGCGCGCGTGGCCCAGCTCAAGCGCGCGCGGCCGGAGCGCGCCCTGCGCGAGGCGCGCCTCTACGCGCGCGAGCCGCGCTCCCTGGCCGCGGCGCTCTCCGGTCCGGCCCCGCGGGTGATCGCGGAGGTGAAGTTCGCCTCGCCGTCGGAGGGGCCGCTGGTCCCCGCGGCGCGGGCGACGCCGGCGGAGGCGGCGCGCCTGGCCGGGGCCTACCTGGACGCGGGCGCGGCCGCGGTGTCCATCCTGACCGAGCCGGAGTACTTCTCGGGGGACCCGGAGTTCCTGGCCTCCGCGCGGGCCGCGCGCCCGGACGCCTGCTTCTTGATGAAGGACTTCGTCGTGGACGCCTGGCAGCTGGAGCTGGCGCGCTCCTGCGGGGCCGACGCGGTCCTCTTGATCGCGGCCCTGCTGGGCCCGCGCCTGGGCGAGCTGATCTTCGCGGCGCGCGCGCGCGGCCTCTCGGCTCTCGTGGAGGTCCACGACGAGGAGCAGGCCGAGGCCGCGCTCTCCGAGGGCGCCGAGGTCTTGGGCGTCAACAGCCGCGACCTGCGCACGCTGCGCACGGACCTGGCCGTCGCGCGCCGCCTGGCCCCGTACGCGCGCCGGGCCAAGGTCGCGGTGGCCGAGAGCGGGCTGAAGACCCGCGCGGACCTCGACGAGCTGGCGGGCTTGGGCTACAAGGGCTTCCTGATCGGGACCTCGTTCATGAAGTCCAAGGACCCGGCCGCGGCGCTGTCGGCCCTGCTGGCGTGAGGGTCAAGGTCTGCGGCGTGACGCGCCCGGCCGACGCGCGCCTGGCCGCGCGCCTGGGGGCCTGGGCCGTCGGGCTGATCTTCGTGCCGGGCACGCCGCGCTTCCTGACCCTCGCGCAGGCGCGCCGCGTGCGCGCCGCGATCCCCAAGGGCGTGCTGGCCGTGGGGGTGTTCCGCAGGCCCGCGCCGGGGACGCTCGCGCTCTATCGAAAGGAACTGAGGCTCGACGGGGTCCAGGACGGCGGGAAGCTCAGGATCGGCTCGCGCCGGCTGGCCCTGATCGAGCCGCGCCGCACCGACGCCGACCGCCGCGCGGGACGAACGCCGTCCGAGGCCGCGCGCCGCCGCGCGTGGAAGAAGGCCGCGTCCTCGCGCCGCGCGGCCGTGCTGGCGGGAGGGCTGACGCCGGAGAACGCCGCCCAGGCCGCGGCGGCGCGTCCGTACGCGCTGGACGTCAGCTCCGGCGTCGAGCGGCGTCTGGGGGTCAAGGACGCGCGGCTCCTGCGCGCCTTCTTCGCCGCGGTCCGGGGGGGCCCAAAAATTCGGTAGGCCCAAAGGCCTATTTTTCCTGGACAGCCCCCCGGGGCTCTTGCCATAATCGCCCTCATGAACAAGAAGACCCTGCTCGGGCCGGTCCTCGCCGTCGCCGCCTCCCTTTCTCTGGCCGCCGCGGCCTCGGCGGCCCCGCACGGCATCCTGTGGGCGCGGGGCGCGGGCCCGGCGCGCGTCCAGCGCTCCGGCTCGGGCTCGGGGCTGGTCTACTTCGGCGGGCCGGTGATCTCGAACGTCAAGGTGTACGCGGTGTTCTGGGGCGACCAGGTCTCCGCGCGCACGAAGTCCCTGGTCGGGCCGCTCTACACGAACATTTTGGACAGCACCTACATGGACTGGCTCAAGGAATACGACACCAACCGCAAGGCGGTGGACGGCCGCGCGGGCACGGACCAGCACATCGGCCGCGGGACTTTCGCCGGGGCGTTCACCATCCACCCGGCCAACAGGGGCTCCTCGCTCTCCGACGCGGACGTGCAGGCCGAGCTGGACGCGCAGATCGCGGCCGGGCGCCTGCCGCCCAACGACGCCGACACGCTGTACATGACCTATTTCCCGTCCGGGGTCTCCATCTCGATCGGCGGGCAGGGCTCCTGCTCCAGCTTCTGCGCCTATCACGAGGGCTTCAACTCCCCGCGCAGCGGCAAGCCGGTCTATTACGGGGTGATGCCCTCCTGCGGCTGGGGCTGCGGCAGCCAGAGCGAGGTCTCCTCGCACGAGTGCATCGAGGCGGTGACCGATCCCTTCCCGACGCCCGGCGACCAGCCGGCCTACCCGCAGGCTTGGAACGACGCCGGCGGCCAGGAGATCGCGGACCTGTGCGACGGCACCAACGGCACGGTGACCGGCCACGGGACCGCCAGCGACGTGACGGCTCTCTGGGACGACTCGATCGGCGGCTGCAACCAGGGGCCGTGGCGCCAGAGTCCGGCGCTCAGCGCGCGGGCCCTGCCGAGCCAGGTCCCGTTCCTGTCCCAGGCGCCGCTCTTGGACGCCCTGCGCGCCTCTCCGGCGCCGTTCGGCCGCTGACGCCCTAGAAGCCGATCTGGGCCAGGTCCAGCTCCACCTCCGCGCGCGCGGGGGGGAGCGGGACCGCCAGCCGCCGGCGCTCGCGATCCAGTCCGCTCCAGAAGAGCAGGATCGCGTCCAGCGCCTCGCGGCCCGCCTCTAAAAAGACCTCGGGCTCGAAGTCCGGCGAGGCGAAGCCGGCCTTCAGCTCGTCCCAGACGGCCAGGCCGTGGCCGGCCTCGGTGACGAAATGGAAGCGGAAGAAGCCCAGCGGCAGAGGCGCCAAACCCCGAGGCCGCCGCAGGCGCTTGTCGAAGGCCTCCAGGCCGACGATGAGCTCGCGCCAGAAATTGCGCTCCTCCTGCTCCGGGCCTTTGCCGATGCCGAAGGAGGCCCAGCTCTCGATGGCGAAGCTGGCGCCCGCGCCCACCTGGCCGTCGCGGGAGCCGTAGGTGCGGTCCAGGCCGTCCAGGAAGTCGTGGGTCTCCTCTCTCCCTAAGTCCCAGCGGCCGAGCTTCCGGGGGTCCAAGCCCAGGGCGCGGCCGGTCTCGCGGAGCCACTCGAGATGGGCGTTGTGGTTGGCGAAGGTCCTTCCTTCCGTGGAGCCGGTCTTGGGCTCCATGGCCACGCCGCACTCGTTGACCAGTATGGCGCGGGCGCAGCGCTCGCCTTCCTCCGTCCCGGCGTTGACCAGGCGCTTGGCCTGGACCACCAGGAAGTGGTTGGAGAACACGGAGAACTGCTCGATCAGGTCCTTCACCTGGGCCTCGTCGGCCAGGCCGCGCTTGAACCAGAGGGCGTACGGGTTGGCCTGGACGACGGGATGGGCCAAGATCTCGTTCTCGACGCGGCGGCGGAAGTCCTCGAAGCGATCCATGATGTGTTCTCCAGGCGGAGGGTGACGGCCCCCGTAGGATAGCCTCCCGGAGCGTTTCTGTAAATTGAATAAAGCTGACAGAATCGTTAACATATAGTTAATGGACCTCTACCAGCTCAGGTACTTCCTGGAAGTGGCCCGCACGGGCTCGTTCACGCGCGCGGCCGAGAGCCTGCACGTGACGACGCCGGCGGTGTCGCGCTCGGTGGCGCTTCTGGAGCGCTCGCTGGGGCGGACCCTGTTCACGCGCGACCGCAAGCGCGTCTCGCTCACGGCCGACGGAGTCTTCATGAAGTCGCAGGTGGAGCGCATCTACGACCTGGTCGCGGGCATCGAGGTCCACCTGGCGGGCAAGACCCCGGGCGGCCCCGCGCTCCTGCGCGTGGGCTCGCGCGAGATGATCACCAACTACCTTCTGACGCCGTCCCTGCGCGCCTACCGGGCGGAGTATCCGCGCACGCGCTTCGGCGTCCACGAGCTGGGCCCGCGCGAGATGGCCGAGGCGCTGAAAAGGGACTGGATCGACTTCGGCTTCTACTACCACGGCGAGATCCCCGACCCCGACATCGAGGTCCGCAGGCTGGGCTCGCTGCGCTCCCACGCCTACGCGACGAAATCGCTGCTTCCGCGCGGCCGCGCGCCGGAGACCGTGGAGGGCGCCTTGAAGCTGCCGTTCGTGGCCCCGCGCTACTTCCGCGCCGACCCGTCGGAGCCCAGCGTGGACGGCTTTCCGGATCAGCGCCTGCCCCGCGACATCCGCTTCGAGGCCGAATTCCTGGAGACCCACCGCCGCTTCGTCTTGGACGGCCTGGCCGCCGCCGTGCTGCCCGACTTCACCATCCGCGACGAATGGCGCCGCGGCCGCGTCGTGAGATTGCCCGGCCCGCCGCTGGGCCGCGAGATCTACTTCCTGAAGCGCCGCGGCCGCCCCTTGCCGCCCGGCGTGGACTTGTTCCTGAAGGTCCTGTCCCGCACCATCTCCGAGCTGCGTTAGGCGCGGCGGCGGGGGACGATGGACAAGACCCGGGCCCTCTGCTATCCTTCGAGGCGATGAAAAACCCCTCTGGAGGCGGCCGGCCGGGCTTTTTCGGGCCGTACGGCGGGCGCTTCGTGCCGGAGACGCTGATCGAGCCGCTGCGCGAGCTGGAGGCGGCGTATGACGCGGCGCGGCGGGACGCGCGTTTTCGCAAGGAGCTGGCGCGCGAGCTGGCGACCTATGTAGGAAGGCCGACGCCGCTCACTTACGCCGGCCGGCTCTCGAAGGAGCTGGGGCTGAGGGTCTGGCTCAAGCGCGAGGATCTGACGCACACGGGCGCGCACAAGATCAACAACACGGTGGGGCAGGTCCTGCTGGCGCGGAGGATGGGGAAGAAGCGCGTCATCGCGGAGACGGGGGCGGGACAGCACGGCGTGGCGACGGCGGCGGCGGCGGCGCGCTACGGACTGCCGTGCCGCGTGTACATGGGCACGGAGGACATGGCGCGTCAGGCGCCGAATGTTGGGCGCATGAAGTTCCTGGGCGCGGAGGTGGTGGCGGTCGAGTCCGGCTCGCGCACGCTGAAGGACGCCACCAGCGAGGCCCTGCGCGCCTGGTCGGCCGAGAGCCGCGAGACTTTCTACGTCCTGGGCTCCGCCCTGGGGCCGCACCCGTACCCGTCGATGGTGCGCGATTTCCAGTCGGTGATCGGCCATGAGGCGCGCGCGCAGATCCTGAAGGAAGCGGGACGGCTGCCGCGCGAGATCGCGGCCTGCGTGGGCGGCGGCTCCAACGCCATCGGCATCTTCACCGCGTTCGTGAAGGACAAAGGCGTGCGCCTGACGGGCGTCGAGGCCGGCGGCAAGGGCGTCCGCACCGGCCTGCACGCCGCGCGCTTCGCGGGCGGGCGCCCCGGCGTCCTCCACGGCACTTACACTTATCTTCTGCAGGACGCCGCGGGCCAGGTCCTGCCCACGCACTCCGTCTCCGCCGGCCTGGACTATCCCGCCGTCGGGCCCGAGCACGCCGAGCTGCGCCGCACCGGCCGCGCGCGCTATTCCTCCGCCACCGACGCCGAGGCCCTGAAGGCCGCGTCGGCCCTGGGACGCCTGGAGGGCATCCTGCCGGCCTTGGAGAGCTCCCATGCCCTCGCTTATGTGATGCGCGAGCGCCGGAAGATCGGCCGGAACGCCTTGGTGATCGTGAACCTCTCCGGGCGAGGCGACAAGGACCTGGGGACGCTATGCCCGTGACCCTCGCCCAAGTCTTGAAGGCGCGGCGCGCCGCGGGCCGCGCGGGCCTCGTGCCCTTCGTCGTCGCGGGCGATCCGAGCTCCGCGGCGACGCTCGCCTTGGCGAAGGGCCTGGAGAAGGCCGGCGCGGACATTCTGGAGCTGGGCGTCCCGTTCTCCGACCCCGTGGCCGACGGGCCCGTCATCCAGGCCGCCGGCCAGCGCGCGCTGAGGAAGGGCATGACCTTGAAGCGAGTCGCGGCCTTGGCGGCCAAGATGAAGCGCGCGGGCGTGAAGACCCCCGTCGTCCTCTTCACCTATCTCAATCCCGTGTCGACCTTGGGCGTCGAGGGCTTCGCGCGGCTCTGCGCCCGGTCCGGCGTCTCGGCGGCGCTGGTGGTGGACCTGCCGGCCGAGGAGTCGCGCGAATTGTCGAAGGCTTTGGCGCGCCGCGGCGTCGAGCTGGTCCTCTTGGCCTCGCCCACCACCACGGACGCCCGGCTATGCATGATCGGGAAAGCCTCGGGCTCCGTCGTCTATTACGTGAGCCGCGAGGGCGTCACCGGCGTGCGCGCGGGGCTGGCCCCGGGGCTGGCCGCGCGCATCGCGCGCGTGAGGAAGCTGACCGGAAAACCTTTGCTGGTCGGCTTCGGCGTGGCCGAGCCCGCGCAGGCTCAGGCGCTCGCCGCCCACGCCGACGCCGTCGTCGTCGGCAGCGCCCTGGTCAAGGCCGCCGCCGCCGGCGGACCCGCCGCCGCCACGCGCCTGGCGCGCCGCCTGTCGTCTTCTTTGGAGAGAAAATGCTGATCCTGATGTCGTCGGACCACACCAAGAAGCAGCTCGCCGACGTCCTGGCGCGCGTGAAGAAGCTCAAGCTCACCCCCCATGTCATCCCCGGACGCCAGAGCGTCGCCATCGGCATCACCGGCAACCGCGGCGCCCTCGACCCGCACCTCTTCGACGCCCTGCCCGGCGTCAAGGACGCCGTGCGCGTCACCAAGCCCTACAAGCTGGCCGGGCGGGACTTCAAGCACGGCGACACCGTGGTCCCCGTCGGGACCGTGCGCATCGGGGGGCCGGGCCTGGTCGTCATCGCCGGCCCCTGCGCCGTGGAGAGCGAGGAGCAGCTGATCCGCATCGCCCGCGCGGTCAAGAAGGCCGGCGCGCACATGCTCCGCGGCGGCGCGTACAAGCCGCGCACCTCCCCGTACGCGTTCCAGGGCCTGGGCAAGAAGGGTCTCAAGATGCTGGCCAAGGCCCGCCAGGAGACGGGCTTGCCCGTCGTCACCGAGGTCCTCGACCAGCGCTCGCTGGGCGACGTGGCCGAGTACGCCGACGTCCTGCAGGTCGGCGCGCGCAACATGCAGAACTTCGCCCTCCTCAAGGAGCTGGGGAAGCTGCGCAAGCCGGTGATGCTCAAGCGCGGCCTGTCGGCCACCCTGGACGAGTGGTTGATGTCGGCCGAATATCTTCTCAGCGAGGGGAACGCGAAACTTTTTCTTTGTGAGCGTGGAATCCGGGCCTTTTCAGACCACGCTAGGAATACTTTGGACCTGAACGTCGTCCCGGCGGTCAAAGAACTCAGTCATCTGCCGATCATCGTGGACCCCAGCCACGCCACCGGCGTGCGTTCGCGCGTGGCGCCGATGGCGCGCGCGGCCGTGGCCGCCGGCGCGCACGGCCTGATGATCGAGGTCCACGACCGCCCGGACCAGGCCCTCTGCGACGGCCCGCAGGCCATGGCCCCCTCGGACTTCGAGACCCTGATGGGCGAGCTGGCCGCGATCGCGGCCGTCGTGGGACGCGGAGTGCCGGGATGAGCGCGCGCCGGGTCACCGGCGGCGGGCGCCTGTCCGGCGAGGTCCGCGTCCCCGGGGACAAGTCGGTCTCCCACCGCGCGCTGATCCTGGGCGCCCTGGCTGAGGGCACCACCGAGATCGACGGCCTGGCCCCCGGCGCCGACGTGCGCTCCACCCGCGAGGTCCTGCGCGCCCTGGGCGTGACGATCGAGGGCCCCGGCTCCCACGCCGCCGTCCACGGCCGCGGCCTGGGCGGACTCGCCGCGCACGGCGGGGACCTGGACGCGGGCAACTCCGGGACCACGATGCGCCTGATGGCCGGCGTGCTGGCCGGCCACCCGTTCCTGTCCCACCTGACCGGCGACGGCTCCCTCTGCGGCCGGCCCATGGAGCGCGTGGCCGCGCCCCTGCGCGCGATGGGCGCCACCGTCGAGCTGACCGCGACCGGGACCGCCCCGATGACCGTGGTGGGCGGGCGGCTCAAGGGCATCGACTGGAGCCCCCCGGTGGCCAGCGCCCAGGTCAAATCCGCCGTCCTGCTGGCGGGCCTGCACGCAGAGGGGCGCACCTCCGTGACCGAGCCCGTCCCCACGCGCGACCACACCGAGCGCCTGCTGGGCCTCTTCGGCGTCGCGGTGGAGCGCGCCGGGACGCGCGTCGCCGTGGACGGCGGCTCAGACCTGCGCGCCTGCCGCGTCTCCGTGCCCGGCGACCCGTCCTCGGCCGCGTTCTGGGTCGCGGCGGCCTCGCTCCTTCCGGGCAGCGCGCTGACCGTGCGCGGCGTCTGCGCCAACCCGGCGCGCGTGGGCTTCCTGCGCGCGCTGGAGCGCATGGGCGCCAAGATCCGCCGCGCCGCGGCGGGCGAGAAGGCCGGCGAACCGGTGGAGGACTGGACCGTCTCCGCCGCGGCCCTGCGCGGGACCGAGGTGGCCGCCCGCGAGGTGCCGGGCCTGGTGGACGAGGTGCCCATCCTCGCCCTGGCCGCCGCCCGCGCCGGGGGGCAGAGCGTCTTCCGCGGCCTGGGCGAGCTGCGCCACAAGGAGAGCGACCGCCTGGCGGGGATCGCGGACCTCTTGGCCGCCTTCGGCGCCGAGGCCCGCGTGGACGGCGACGACCTGCGCGTCGCCGGCGGCGCCGTCTTGCGCGGCGCGGCCTTCGACGCGCGCGGCGACCACCGCCTGGCGCTGACCGCCTTCGTGGCCGGCGCCGCGGCCAAGGGGACGACGAGCGTGAGCGGCGCCGAGTGCGCGGAGATCTCGTACCCGTCGTTCTACGCCGACTTCGCGGAGCGCCTGAAGTGAAGCTCGGGCTCTTGGGCTTCCCCGTGTCCCACTCGCGCTCGCCGCGGCTCTTCGCGCGCCTGTCGCGGCGGCTGGGGAGGAGGATCGAGTACGAGGCGGTCGCGGTCCGGCCCGGCGCGCTGATCCCCGCCGTCGCGCGGGCCTGGAACGCCGGCTGGCGCGGGGCGAACGTGACCGTGCCGCTCAAGGAAGAGGCGCTGGCGCTGTGCGCGCGGCTGACGCCCGCGGCGCGCGCGGTCGGGGCGGTCAACTGCCTGCGCTTCGACCGCGTCCTGACCGGGCACAACACCGACGCGGAAGGACTGCGCGACGCCCTGCGGCGCGCGGGCGTCGGCGTCCGCGGCAAGAGCGCTTTGGTCTTCGGCGCCGGCGGCGCGGCCCGGGCGGCCGGCTGGGCCTTGGGCATGGAGGGCGCGAAGTCGGTCCGATTTTCCGCGCGGACGGAGGCGAGGGGGAAAACGGCGGCCAGAGAACTCGGCAAGCTGTTCTCCGGGACACGATTCGCGGCGGGAGGAGCCGTTCGGGCCGACATTTGGATCAACGCCACGCCCTTGGGAATGAAAGGCTTTCCGGATCGCGATCCCGCGCCAAAGCGCCTTCCGCCGCCTTCGGCGGCGATCGATCTCGTCTACGGCCGGCGCACGGCTTTTCAGCGGCGTTGCGCCGCGCAAAACGCTTCCGTCACGGACGGAGCGGCGATGCTGGTCTTCCAGGCTTTAAGGGCTTGGGAGTTCTGGAACAAGCCCTTGGGGGCCGGACGGCGCGCCGCGCTCGCCGAAGAGTTGATCGAGGTGATCTCATGAGCCTTCGCTTCCTGACGGCGGGCGAGTCGCACGGCCAGGCCCTGGTCGGCATCCTGGAGGGCCTGCCGGCGGGCCTGGCGCTGACCGCCGAGGACCTCCAGCGCGACCTGCTGCGCCGCAAGAAGGGCCACGGCCGCGGCCGCCGCCAGGAGATCGAGGGCGACGCGGTGGAGATCCTGGCCGGCGTGCGCCGCGGCAAGACCCTGGGTTCGCCGCTGGCCCTGCTGGTCCCGAACCTGGACTTCAAGAACTGGCGGGGAATCATGGGCGCCGAGCCCACGGACGCGCCCTCCCAGCGCCGCGTGGAGGTCCCGCGCCCCGGTCACGCGGACCTGGTCGGCCGCCTCAAGTACGGCTTCGACGACATGCGCGACGTGCTGGAGCGCGCCTCCGCGCGCGAGACCGCGATGCGCGTGGCCCTGGGCGGGGCCGCGCGGCGCTTGCTGGAGGAGTGCGGCGTCGTCGTCGCCAGCCGCGTGGTCGCCATCGGCGGCGTCGAGGACCCGGCCCCGGCTCCGGTCCCGGTCGCCGAGCTCGACGCCCTGACCGACCGCGACCCGGTCCGCTGCGCCAGCCCCGAGGCCTCGGCGCGCATGGTCGCGCGCGTGGACGAGGCCAAGGCCGCGGGCGACACGCTGGGCGGTGTGTTCGAGGTGCTCGTCGAGGGCCTGCCCGCGGGGCTGGGCTCCTACGCGCACTGGGACCGGCGCCTGGAGGGGCCGCTCTCGGCGGCCTTGATGAGCCTGAACGCGGTCAAGGGCGTGGAGGTGGGCCTCGGCTTCGCCGCCGCGCGCCTGCCCGGCTCCGGCGCGCACGACGCCTACGAGCCGCGCGGGCGCAAGGTCGCCTACCGCTCCAACCGCTCCGGCGGCCTGGACGGCGGAATGACCACGGGGCAGACCCTGGTCCTGCGCGCGGCGATGAAGCCTCTGGCGACGCTGATGAAGCCGCTCGACTCCGTGGACCTGCGCACGATGAAGCCGGCCAAGGCGCACGTGGAGCGCTCCGACGCCTGCGCGGTCCCGGCCGCCGCGGTGATCGGGGAGTCCTTGGCCGCGCTGGTGCTGGCGGGCGCGGTCCTGGACAAGTTCGGCGGGGACTCGATGGGCGAGCTCCTGCCGCGGGTGCGGGCGTGGCGGCGGTGAGGGGCGCGGTGTACCTGACCGGCTTCATGGGGACGGGCAAGTCCGCCGTGGGGCGGGCGCTGGC
>JAJXTZ010000237.1 GCA_021783355.1 bacterium
CGGCGGCGCTGGGGGGCGCGCTGCTGGCGCTGGCCTCGTGGGTCCCGGCGCGGCTGGCCGCGCGCTCGCCGGAGGCGGCGGCGCGCCTCTTCCCGGAGGAGCCGGGTCCGCTCGAGGACCTCGCCTATCGCGCGGAGGCGTCCGGCCGGGCGGACGCGGCCGACGCCCTCTGGGCCCGGGCCGCCGCCCTGGCTCCGTTCGACGCGGTCTATCCGTGGCGGCGCGCGCAGATCGCGGCGGCGCAAGGGCGCTGGGACGACGCCGAGAGTCTCGCCGCGCGCGCGGCCGCGCTGGAGCCGGATTTCTTCCGGGCGCGGGTCCTGCGGGCGGCGGCGCTGGAGCGCCTGGGCCGCCGCGACGAGGCCCGCGCCGAGGCCGCCGAGACCCGCCGCCGCCTCTCCCGCCCTCTGCCGGGCCCGGCGGAGAACGGCTATGAGTCCGTCGTCACCGGGTTCGACGCGGGCGACCGCGCGGAGCTCGCGCGGGTGGAAGCCGCGGCGCGCGGGCGATGAGGTAGAATCTCCGCGATGAGGTCCCTCGCCCAGACCCGCGACCGCCTGCTCGGCGTCGTCGGCCTCCTGGCCGCCTGCCTGGCGGCGGGGACGGCGGGCTACCACTTCATCGAGGGCTGGTCCCTCTGGGACTCGCTCTACATGACGGTGATCACGGTGGCCACCGTCGGCTACGGGGAGGTCCACCCGCTCTCGCACGCCGGCCGGGCCTTCACCATGCTGCTGATCCTGGGCGGCATCGGCCTGTTCACCTACGGGTTTTCCACCATCGCCGCGATCGTCGTCGAAGGCGAGCTGTCGGAGGCGTTCCGGAGGAGGCGCATGGAGAAGGTGATCAAGCAGCTGTCGGGCCACTACGTCGTCTGCGGCGCCGGCCACACCGGCGGCGTGATCTGCGCCGAGCTCCTGAAGACGGGACGCCCGTTCGTCGTCGTGGACCTCGGCGCGCAGACGCTGGCCAAGCTCGGCGAGCGCCTGGGCGCGGAGTTCCCGTTCGTGCTCGGCGACGGCACCGACGACGAGGTCCTGCGCCGCGCCGGCGTCGAGCGCGCCGCCGGCGTCTTCGCCGTCCTCTCCAACGACCAGGACAACGCCTTCGTCGTGCTCAGCGCCAAGGGCCTCAACCCGCAGGCGCGCGTGCTCGCCTGCCAGAAATCCCTGGGCGTGCGCGACAAGCTCCTGCGCAGCGGGGCCGACGGCGTGGTGGACCCGGAGTTCATCGGCGGCCTGCGCCTGGCCTCCGAGATGATCCGTCCCGTCACCGTCGGCTTCCTGGACTCGATGCTGCGCGAGAAGGGCGAGCACGTGCGCTTCGACGAGGTGCCGGTCCCGTCGGACTCGCCGTTCGTCGGCAAGCCCGTCGGCGAGATCAAGGGCGCCGAGGGCGGCGGGCCGCTGCTCGTCGCCCTCGTGCCCGCGGGAAGCGACCGCTACGAGATCAATCCGTCGTCGCAGCGCCCGGTCCGCGCGGGCGACCGGCTCGTGATGATCGGCGAGACCGAGGCCCTGCGGACCTTGCGCGCCCGCGTCGCGCGTTCTTAACACCATTGAAAGCCTGGCACTGAGGCGCGAAATATGGTAACATCGCGCCATGGGACGACCGAAACGAATCCAGTTCGCCGGAGCCTGCTACCTCGTCGTGCTGCAGGGCAACAACCGACAGGACCTGTTCCTGTCCAATCAGGACCGCCGCCAGTTCCTCACGCTGCTCAAGGCGTATAAAGAGCGCTGCGGGCTGAAGATCTACGCCTACAGCCTGCTCGCCAACCACGTCGACCTCCTGATCGAGACGGCCCATCCGAACCTCTCCGTCGTGATGCAGGGCTTCAACACCCAGTACACCAAGTACTTCAACGCGGCCCACAACACCGTGGGCCACGTCTTCCAGGGCCGCTACAAGGCCTGGCTCGTGGACAAGGAGACCCACCTGGCCGAGACCTCCCGCTTCGTCCACCTGGCCTGCGTGCGCGACGCCCTCAAGGACAAGCCCTGGCGCTACCAGTGGTCCTCCTGCGCCGCCTATGTCGAGGCGGAGCACAAGGAGCCGCTCGTGGACTCCGACGCCGTCCTGCGCAAGTTCGCCGGCCCCCGCCTCAAGCAGTCGGTGCGTTACCTGCAGTACATCAAGGACCGCATGAAGTCGGCCGGCGACGAGACCCTGCCCATCGCCGGCGGGCTCATCGTCGGGGGGGAGGCCTCTCTGGCGAAACTGTCCGCCCACCGCGACGCCCCCGCCCAGACCCGCGCCGTACCCGTGGAGGCGGCCCGGCGCATCATCGCCGAGGTGGCCTCCCGTCACGGGATCACCGAGGAGAAGATCCTGGGCCGCGTCCAGTGGCGCGAGGTGTCCGCCGTGCGCCGCGAGGCCGTCCACCGGGTCTGGAAGGAGACCCGTATGGGAGTCTCCGAACTGGCCCGCCTCTTCCAGCGCACCCCTAGCGCGATCAGCCAGCTCATCCGGGCCGTCGAAGGAGGCCCGAAATACTCAATGAATTAAAGCCTGGCACCGGGGGGTCCTAGGTCCCAGCAGGCCCCGGGCCGAAAAACGCCCTCGACCCAGGTCCCTGGGGGGGGTGACTTCCTGCGGAACTCGATGTAAGCTCTAGGGAATGAGCCCACGCCCGACGCGCGGGTGGTTCCATAGAGCGACGGCGGTCCTCCTCTCCGCCGCCGTCGTTCTGTCCGCGTTCGCCCCCGGGACCCCGGCGCTGGCCGCCGAGATCCGCCTGGGACGCGCGGTGGAACCCGCGGACGCCGGCGCTGCGGGCGTCGAGCCGGTCGCCCTCTCCGCCCCGCCGCTGTCCCCCGTCGCGGCCTTGTCCCCGGCGCTGGCCGCGCCCGCGCCGGCGTTCTCCGCGGCGGCGGCCCCGGCGGACCTCGGGGGGCACGCCCGCCCTCAGGCGGCCCTGCCCGTGCCGGTCCTGGT
>JAJXTZ010000238.1 GCA_021783355.1 bacterium
GCGCGAAGGTCCCGGTCGCCGGCGCGTCCTCCAGGCGCAGGGTCCAGCGCGCCCAGGCCGACGCGTCTTCCGGCCGCCCGGCGCGCGCCGCGCGCCGCACCGCCGCCGCCGTCGCCCCCGCCGCTTCCACCGCGATCTCCACCCCAAGGATACGGCGCGGCCCCCGCTTTTGTTCCCGGGCCCATGACGGCCGGGGCCCGAACGCGCTAGAATGCAGGGGCCATGTTCATGCCCCTCGTGTATTGGATCGGACTGCCGCTGTTCTGCGGCTGGCTGGTGGTGCGCTGGATCCAGAAGACCAGTCCGCTCCTGCCCGCGCCCGACGTCTCGGACCTGTACGCGTCCCGGCCCATCGAGCCCAAGCACTACCGCGCCGCCCGACGCGACGGCGCGGGGTTGAGCTTCCTGGGCGACTTCGAGAAGCGCGGCGAGGCCGTCGAGGCCGCCTACGCGGCCAAGGAAGCCGCCCAAAGCGCCGGGGAGAAGGCCGAGTTCCTGGTCCTCGACGACAAGGCCGCTCTCCTCGAGCAGGTCGACTCGTAGCGGGCGCTAGCGCGCCTCGCCGAGCGACCCCTCCAGGTCCTTGAACTCGGGGGTCTCGCGCACCGCGTCGAAGTCCCGGGAGCGCAGGACCAGACGCGGCTGGGCCAGGCCCTTGCGCACGGCGGTCTTCAGCCACTGCGCGCACAGGCGCCCGTCGCCGCGGGCCGCGTAGGCCGCGGCCGTCAGCGAGGCGATCTCCGGCGCGGGACGCAGTTGGAAATTGGCCTGGCCCAGGCGCAGGGAGCGCCCGGGGTCTCCGGCGCGCAGGGCCGCCTCCTGGAGCAGGAGCCGGGTCTCGAAGGGCAGGTCCTCGTCGCGCAGGGGCTTGAGCAGCTCGTAGACGGCGCGCTCCCGGCCGCGCAGATGCAGGGCGTGGGCCAGCAGGACGGTGGCGGCGCGGTGGATGGCCCCGCGCCCGGTCTTGCGCCGCAGGTCCACCAGGCGGCGCACGGCCTCCTCGCGCCGCCCCTCCTCCCAGGCGGTCTGCGCGCCCGCGAGCTCGCGCCGCAGGCCCTCGTCCTCGTCGGCGGGGCTCAAGGACAGCGCGCGTCGGAAGGCGTGGACCTCGCCCACGGCGAACAGGGCGATCAGGAAGGCGTTGAACACGCTCCCCTGCGCCCAGAACCACAGCGCGGCCGCGCCGGCGCAGGCCGCGCCCACCAGGTGGGCGGCGCGCGCGCCGTTGAGGCCGTAGCGGGCGCGCAGGACGGTGGCGACCAAGGAGCCGCCGTCCATGGGCTGGACGGGCAGAAGGTTGAACAGGCTCCAGTACAGGTTGACCAGGTGCGTCGCGCGCACCATGAAGACGGCGTCCGCGGAGCCGGTGAGGCGCAGCGCCCCGGCGGCGACGGCCGCGGGCGCGGTGGCCAGCGCGATCAGCAGGCCCACGCCGCACCCGGACGCGGTCACGGCCAGCCGCTGCCAGGTCTTGAAGGAGTCGGCCCCGCGCGAGCGCGTGCTGCCGCCGAAGGAGTGCATGACCACGTCGGCCCCGCTGCCGAAGGCCAGGGAAGCGGCGGCGTGGCCCAGCTCGTGGAGCAGGACGCAGACGGCGATGACGGCGGCCAGGAGCAGGGTGCCGCGCACGCCGCCCACGCCGGACGCGGCGGCCAGGACGGCCGCCACCACCCAGAACGAGGGCTGGACGGCCACGGTCAGCCGGCCGCCGAGGAACGACGCGGACAGGGTCCCGCCGCGGCTCGCCATGACGAGGACTATAGCCCCGTTGGGGGCGGGAGTCAACGCCGGGATTGCTAGAATGACCGCGATGACCGAGGCCGCGCCGCTCCAGATCGTCGGGAACCTGCGCTCGTGCTTCCGCGAGAAGTTCGGCACGCCGCGCCAGCCGCTGCTGGTCCCGGGAGCCACGGCCTCGCTGACCGTGCGCAAGGAGTTCCTTCCCGAGCACTCGTTGATCGGGCTGGAGCGCTTCAGCCACGTCTGGCTGATCTCGTACTTCCATCTCAACACGAACAAGACCTTCCGGCCCAAGGTCCACCCGCCGCGCCTGCGCGGCGAGACGATCGGGGTGTTCGCGTCGCGCGCGCCGCACCGGCCGTCGCCGGTGGGGCTGTCCTTGGCGCGCCTGGTGAAGGTCGACGGCCCGACGCTGCACCTGGCCGGCATCGACCTGGTGGACGGCACGCCGATCCTGGACGTCAAGCCCTACATCCCGGACTGGGACAGCGTTCCGAACGCCTCGCCGGGGTGGCTTGCGGGCGCCCCGTTCCCGACGCTCAAGGTCCGCTTCGCCGCGCGCGCGCTCGAGGACGTCGCCGCGGCGCAGAGGCGCTTGAAGGTCTCCGGCCTCAAGCGCCTGCTCCGCGATGTCCTGTCCCAGGACCTGCGCAACCCGCGCGACAAGTCGCAGAACCGCGACGGGCTGGAGCTGGGCTTCTTTCTGTACGATTTCGACACGATGTTCTCGGTGCGCGGCCGGACGGCCACGGTCCTGCGCCTGGACACCGGCGCCGAGATGCACAAGAAGGCGCGCCGCGAGCCGCCCCGGCGCGTGGGGCTGGCGCGCTGACGGCGCGTCAGAACAGGAACGGAACGAACTTGCGCGTGCGGCGGCGGTAGTCCGCGTAGGCGGGGAAACGCTCCGAGAGCCACGCCTCCTCGCGCGCCGCCTTGGCGTTCAGGAGCGCGGCCAGGGCGGCGCCTGCGCCCAGCGACCACGCGCTCGCCTTCCACAGCGCGACGCCGAGCGCCGCCAGGATCACGCCGGAATACAACGGATGGCGTATCAGGCCGTAGATTCCGCCGGTCTCGAGCGCCGTCCCTTCGAGCGGGCGCGGATAAGGAGTGAGGCGCCGCCCCAGGCGCCGGGACCCGGCGGCCAGGACCGCCGCCGCGGCGAGCGGGAGCCACGCGCCGGCCGCGCGCAGGGACG
>JAJXTZ010000239.1 GCA_021783355.1 bacterium
CGTCGCCGGCCGCGTCGGCGGCGCCGGCCACGGCCGCGTCCAGCGCGCCGCGCAGCAGCGCGCGCACCGCCGCCTCCACCGCCTTGAGCCCCGAGTTCTCCTCGGCCGAGAGCGTGAAGCTGGGGCCCCCCAGGCGGAACTCGCGCGCCACGCGGCTGGCGGCCACCGACGCCAGCCCCCCCATCACGCGGTTGGCGTTCAAGGCCGGGCCGGCCGCATCCCGCAGCGCGCGCACCCAGGCCGAGCGCTCCGCCGGCGACAGGCTCCAGCCCTTGGCGCGCGCCCACTCGTCGGCGCGCGCCTCCAGCGTCCAGCGGAAGTCGTAGTGCGTGACGCCCAGGTCGAAGGCCGCGCCCAGGAACACCCCGGTCCGGTCGCGCCCCTCCTCGGGCAGGCGCGCGTCGGCGATGGCCGCGGCGGCGCTGGTCAGAGCCAGCACCTGCTGGGGCAGCATCTCCTCCAGCTCCTTGGGCGGGATGCGAAAGGCCCCCGCGTCCGCGCCGACCTCCCGCAGATAGCGGCCCGCGAAGCCCGCCGGGGCTTGCGCGCCCCACCAGCGGTCCTCCGCGTGCGCGGCGGGCAGCTCCGTGCCGCCCAGCGCCGCCTCTTGGAAGGCGCGCAGGCCCGCCAGCGTCCCGAAGCGCGCGTCCATGCCCACGATCGCCACCGGCGCGTGCGCGGGCTCCGGACGGCGGGCGGGCGAGCGGCGCGCCGGCGGGCGGCGCTCCGGCGCGGACTCCACGAGCAGGTGCGCGTTGATCCCCCCGAAGCCGAACGCGGACACCGCGGCGCGGCGCGGCGCGCGCGCGCCTTGGCGCGCCCACGGCTCGGGCGCGGACGGCACGCGGAACGGCGAGCCGTCCAGTCCGGCCGCGGGGTTTGGCGTCGCGAAGTTGGCGTTGGGCGGGATCGTCTCCTTCTCGAAGGCCAGCAGGACCTTCATGAGCCCCGCGGCCCCGGCCGCGGTCAGCAGGTGGCCCACGTTGGACTTGACCGAGCCCAGCGCGCACTGCCCCGGCGTCCAGCCGCGCTCGCCCCACAGGGTCTTCAGGCTCTGCGCCTCCACCGGGTCGCCGGTGGGCGTGCCGGTCGCGTGGCACTCGACGAAGTCCACCTGCGACGGGCTCCAGCCGGCCTCCTTGTAGGCCGCGCGCATCGCGCGCAGCTGGCCCACGGAGTTGGGGGCCAGCAGGCTGCCGCCCACGTCGTTGGAGAGCCCGCCGCCGGCCAGCACGCCGCGGATGCGGTCGCCGTCGCGCAGGGCGTCGGCCAGGCGCTTCAAGACGAACATCCCCGCGCCCTCGCCGACCACCAGCCCGTCGGCCGCCGCGTCGAACGGCGACGGCGCGCCGCTCGGCGACAGCGCGCGCAGCGCGGCGAAGCCCATCTGCGTGTACAGGCTCTGCGGGCGCGACACGCCGCCGGCCAGCATCGCGTCCGCGCGGCCGGCGCGCAGCTCCTCCATGGCGAACTTGAGCGCGTACAAGGACGACGCGCAGGCCGCGTCCAGCGTCCACGAGCCCCCGCCCAGGCCGAAGGCCTTGGCGAGCACGCCCCCGGGCAGGCCCGACACCCAGCGGTTGGCCGGGGAGACGCGCGCGGCGGCGGGCGACGGGGGCAGGCCCAGCGCCTCGCGCTCGAAGCCCGGGCGCAGCAGCTCGCGCGACCAGGCCGACGCGGCGTCGGTGGGCAGGGCCAGTTGGCCGATCACCACGCCGGCGCGCTCGCGGTCGGCGGCGCCCAGCCGGGCCTCGCCCAGCGCCGCGCGCGCCGCGTGCAGGGCGAAATGGAACGCCGGGTCCAGGCCCTGCGCCCACGCGCGGTCCAGCGCCAGGCCCTCCGGGTCGAAGACGAAGCCCTCGACGAAGCAGGCCTTCAGCGAGTAGACCTTGTCGGCCGCGCCCTTGGCCGGATCGAGGACCGAGCGCGGGTCCACCGGCCAGCGTCCGGCCGGCACCTCGCGCGCCGCGCAGCGCCGCGCGGCCAGGTTCTCCCAGAAGCGCGCGAGATCCGGGGCGTCGGGGAAGAGTCCCCCGGCCCCGACGATCGCGACCGGCTCCGGCGCGCCCTGGCTCACCGCTTGTAGATGGTGTACGCCTCGGCGTCCTCGGCCCACTCCACGCGCGAGCGGTGCAGGCGCCGCAGGACGCCCATGTAGCCGCCGTCGGCCGGGTCGTAGATCTTCTGCGGCAGGGGCGTCTTGGTCGCGATCACGCGGATGGTCTCGGCGGACACGTCGTCGCCCGGCCGCGGCAGCTGGGCCACCAGCTTCACCCCGCGGCGGACCGCGTCCTCGTCGGGGTAGACCCAGGTCTCGCCGGCCTTCAGGGTCTTGGCCGGCACGGCCTCGTTGGGCACCACGAGGGCGGTCTTGTCCTGGGCGCCCAGGTCGTAGACGTCGTAGAGATAGACCGAGCAGTCGCGCGTGGCGGTCACGGTGATCTTGGCCTCGTCGCCCTGGACGAAGCGCGTGCGCGAGATCTGCATCTCCACGTGGAAATCCTTGTCGGCGTGCGGGTCGCGCGGCAGCACGCAGGCCTTGAGCTTGACCGCGTAGCGGCAGCCCGGGCAGCCGGGCGCGTCGCGGTAGCCCTCGGACTCCACCTCCTCCTTGATGATGCGGCCGTTGCGCGTGGTCTGCAGGATGCTCTCGATGAGGTGCGCGTCGTGACGCAGCCCCTCCTGCTCGAAGTCCATGAACTTGGAGTCCACGTCCACGCCCAGGAAGTCCTGCACGGCGGCGGCGCGGGCCTGCTCGACGGCGGCCGCGCGCGCCTGCGCGCGCGTGTCCTGGTCGCCGACGACGACCGACGCCTCCCCCTCCAGCCAGGTGCAGCCGTCGGGGTCCTTGCCCAGGATCTTGCCCCGGCGCATGTCGACCTCGTCGCGCCGCGGCGCGGCGCCGGCCTGGTCGGCCGGGTTCGTCGTGCCGGT
>JAJXTZ010000240.1 GCA_021783355.1 bacterium
GCTCCTGCCCGCGGCGGCGCTGACCCTCTTCGCCGTCGCGCTGGCCCGGCCGCAGGCCGTGCGCCCCCTGCCGGGCGGCGACGGGCGCGGCGTGGACATCATCCTGGCGGTGGACACCTCGCTGTCGATGAGCGCCACCGACTTCAAGCCCAACCGGCTGGCCGTCGCGCAGGACATCGCGCGGCGCTTCATCCGCGGCCGGGTCAACGATCGCATCGGCCTGGTGACTTTCGGCGGCGCGCCGCTGCTGGCCTGCCCGCCGACGGTGGACTACGACGCCCTGATCTCCCGCCTCGACGACTTGACGCCCGGGATGACCAAGGCCGACGGGACCGCGCTCGGCGACGGCCTGGTCTCCGCGGTCCAGCGCCTGAAGGACAGCACCGCGAAGAGCAAGGTGATCGTCCTGCTCACCGACGGGCGCAGCAACACCGGCGTCGTGGACCCGATCACGGCCGCCAAGACCGCCGCCGCCCTCGGCGTCAAGGTCTACGCGATCGGCACCGCCGGGCGCGGCCCGGCCCTGATGCCGGTCAACGACCCCAACACCGGGCCGACGATGGTCCAGATCGACGACGACCTCGACGACGAGCTCCTCGCCAAGATCGCGGCGATCACCGGGGGCAAGTCCTTCCGCGCCGAGAACCGCGGAGAGCTGGCCCGGATCTTCGCCCGCATCGACCAGCTGGAGAAGAGCAAGGTCAAGCGCCCGCCGGTCGTCGCCGTGGCCGAGGAGCACGACGCGCCGCTGGCGGCCGCGGCCCTCCTCCTGCTGGCCGAGTCCGCGCTGGCGGCCACGGCGCTGCTGAGGTGGCCCTGATGTTCCGCGCCCCGCTCTGGCTGGCCGCCGCCGTCCCCGCCCTCGCCGCGGCCTGGGCCCTGCTGGCCTGGGGCGCCGCGCGCCGCCGGGGCGTGGCGCGGGCCCTGGGACGGCCCGAGTCGCTGGCCCGCTCGGCGGAAGAGGCGGCCGGGCGGCGGCGCCTGGCCGGGCTCCTGCGCCTGGCGACCCTCGCGCTCCTCTTCGTCGCGCTGGCCGGGCCGCAGTGGGGCGTGGAACTGGTCCGCACCGTCGGGGACGCGCGCCAGGTGGTGGTCGCGGTGGACGTGTCCCTGTCCATGCAGGCCCAGGACGTGGCGCCGTCGCGCCTGGAGCGCGCGAAGGACTCGCTGTCCACGCTTCTCGACCAGCTGCGCGGCGACCGCGTGGGCGTCGTCGCGTTCGCCGGCGACGCCCAGGTCGTCTGCCCGATCACCTACGACGTGGACGCCGCCAAGGAGCTGCTCGGCGCGCTGACCGTCGGCGCGGTGCCCACCCCGGGCACCGCCATCGGCACCGCGCTGCGCACCGCCGCGGCGATGATCGGCCGCTACCCGGGGACCAAGACCGTCGTGCTGCTGACCGACGGCGAGGACCACGGCACCGACCCGCTGGGGGCCGCGCGCGAGGCCGCCGCCTCCGGCGTGCGCGTGTTCACGGTCGGCATCGGCACGCCGGAGGGCGAGCCCATCCCGATGGCGGGCGGCGGCTACAAGAAGGACGCGCGGGGGCGCACCGTGGTCTCCCGCCTCGGCGAGTCGGACCTCCAGCAGATCGCGCGCATCACCGGCGGCGCGTACTACCGCAGCAGCCCGGGCGAGGACGAGATCTCCGCCATCGCCGCCAAGATCAAGGCCGGAAACCCCGCGCGCGGCCTGCAGGGGACGGCGCGCCGCTGGCGCGACCGCTACGCGTGGCCCCTGGCCCTGGCCTTCCTGCTATCATTGGCGGAGATGGCCCTCCCCTTGCTGCCGCGCGGCGCCGGAAAGGCGTCGCTGGTGCTGCTCCTGCTCGCCGGCGCGTCCGCGCGCGCGGACGCCGCCTTCTTCGGGGCCAGCCTGCGCGACGGGAACAAGAAGTACGCCGGCGGCCGCTACGAGGACGCCCTGCAGTCCTACGGCGAGGCGTCCGCGGCCCGCCCGTCCGACCCGCGCCCGGTGTTCAACGCCGGCGACGCCCTCTACCGGCTGGACCGGGACTCGGAGGCCGCCGGGGCCTTCGCCGCGGTGGCCGGCCGCGAGGCGCAGCCCCGCCCCCTGCGCGCCGCCGCCTTCTACAACGCGGGCAACGCGCGCTACCGCGCCGGCGACTACGCGGCGGCCGCGGACGCCTACCGCCGCTCGCTGATCCTGTCCCCGCGCGACCTCGACGCCCGCCGCAACCTCGTCCTCGCCCTGCGCAGCCAAGTCCATCCGCCGCCCAAGAAGAAGCCCGACCAGAAGAAGCAGGACCAGAAGAAAAAGAACGGCGGCTCCCGGGACCAGGACAAGGCCTCCGGCGGCGGCGGGCGCACGCCTCCGCCGAAGACCCGCCCGCAGGACTCGCTCTCGCGCGAGGACGCCGAGCGCGTGCTGCGCGCCGTGGCCGAGCGCGAGAAGGCCGCCCGCCAGGCGGCCGGGAACCCGTTCCAGTCGAACGGGACCCGGGCCCCTTCGCGCGCGCCGGGGGGGGAGGACTGGTGAGGCTCCCGCGCACGGCCTTCCTGCTGGCGGCCCTGCTGACCGCCCTCCCCGCGTCCGCGGAGATCGACGTGACCGCGGCGGTCAGCCCCGAGCGCCTGGCGCTCGGGGGACAGGCCGTCCTCTCGGTCACCGTCTCCGGCGACAGCGCCAGCCTTCCCGAGCCCCTGATGCCGGCGCTGCCGGAGTTCGGCGTCTACTCGTCCGGCTCCAGCCAGAGCCTGAGTTGGATCAACGGCAAGGTCTCCGCCAGCGTCGTCCACACCTTCGTCCTGGAGCCGCGGGGCTTGGGACGCTTCCGGATCCCGGCGATCGGGGCCCCCGGGGCGGCCCACGCCAGCGACCCAATCGCGGTCGAGGTGGTCAAGGACGCGTCGTCCGCGCCGCCGGCCGCCGCCGGCGTCCCGGCCCCGCCGTCCGGCCCCGCCCCCGCGGCC
>JAJXTZ010000241.1 GCA_021783355.1 bacterium
GTCTTCCCCGAGAAGGCGGGCCTGCGCGCGCCGCCGCCGGTCCTGCCCGCGGCGCGCGGCGTCAAGGACCTCTTTCCCGGGGCGCGCGCGGGGCGGCGGTGAGGGGGCGGCTGCTGCTGGCCGCGGAGCTGGCCGCCGCGGCGGTCCCGGCGCGGGCGGCGCGTCCCTTCCCATCGGTGCGCGCGGACATGCGCGTGGAGCTCTTCGGCTGCGTGCGCCTGCTGGCGCGCGACGAGCGCGTCGGCGCGGGCTTCTACCGGCACGACACGCCCTACGAGGCCGAGCTCGAGCGGCGTCTGGGGCCATTGGCCGCGCATCCGGTGGTCGCGCGCTGGCGGGCGCTGGAGCGCGCGGGCGCGGACTACGTGTCGGCCTACCAGTGGATTCTGACCCTCGGCGACCCGCCGGCGCTGCTCCCGCGCGAGCCGGCGCCCAGCGGCCTGCTGCGCGCGGCCGGAGGGCCGGAAGGGCTGGAGGAGTTCCGGCTCCTGCTGGCCGACTTCGCGCGGGCGGCGGATTTTTCGCGCGTGTACCGCGAGACCGCGCCCCTGCGCGCGCCGGTGCTCGACGACGCGCGCCGCCAGGCCGCGCGCGACGGCATCGGCCGGGACCTGGAGCGCTACTGGGGCGCCCCTTTCCCCGTCGGCTACGACCTGGTGGTCTCGGAGTTCGTCGAGCCGGCGATCGCGGTGACCCGCCGCGACGACGGCCCGGACGGGCCGCGCCTGACGAGCCTGACCGGTCCCGAGGACTACGAGGGGCGCGTGACCGTGCGTCTCGACACGCGGCGCGGGACCTTGTGGGCGCTGGCCGTGGAGGAAGCCCTGCGCGGGGCGTCGTCGCGCCTGAGCGCGCGCGTGGCGCGCTCGTCTGCCCTGCTGGCGCAGACGGGCCCCGGCTGCGCGCCGACCTGGGAGGCGTGCTCGCGCAAGGAGGCGGGCTTCGCCGTCGCCACCCGCCTGCTCGCGCTGGTGGGCGACGAGGCGTCGGCGCGCGAGTTCCCGGTCAAGTTCGCGCGCATCGGCATGCCCCACCTGGCGCCGCTGGCCTCGCGTCTCGGCGAGTACGAGCGCGGGCGCCGCCGCTGGCCCTCGCTGCCGGCCTTCTACCCGCGCCTGCTCGACGAGTTCGACGCGCTGGCCGCGCTGGGCCCCGCGCGGCCCGCGTTCGCGGGGGGGCTGGCCGAGGCCCTCGCCGACCCTTCGCCCTGCGCGCTGATCCTGCCCGCCGCGCCGAGCCCCGCGCTGTCGGCGGCGGTCGCGCGCTTCCGCCGCGAGCGGCGTCTCTGCGACGAGGAGCTGACCGGGGCGCAGGCGCTGGCGCGCAGGCTGAAGGGGCTGGCCGTGATCGCCGTGGGCGCGCCGTCGCAGAACTCTTGGCTGCGCGAGCGCTGGGCGGACCTGCAGCTGCCGGTCCACCTGGAGCCCGGCGCCCTGGCCTTCGACCCGCGTCCCGACGAGGCGTCGGGCACCGCCTACGCCGGCCCGCTGGGATTGGTGAGCGCCGCGCGCAACCCGGACGATCCCGCGCGGCCCGTCCTGCTCTTCACCGCGCAGGACCCGGCGCTGGTCCCGCCGCTCCTCTCCGCCTTCACCCCGGCCGCGGACTACGAGATCCTGGAGGGCACGGCGACCGTCAAGACCGGCCGCTACGAGAAGACGCGCCTGCCCTGGCGCACGAAATGACGCGCGTCAGTGCGCGGCGCCGAAGCGGCGGATGGCGGCGTTGAGGCGGCCGCGCAGGGCGTCGAGCGCCTTGCGCCGGGCCTTGTACTCCTTGGAGTCGGCGTCCATCCCGCGCAGCGAGGCCTGGGCGGCCTGCACGGGGGCGTCGCTGTCCTTGACCAGGGCGGAGCACGCCGCCTGCTGCTTGGCGATGCGGCCGCGCTTGAGCTCGAAGAGGGCGTTGAACGGCGAGGGGATGCGCCCCTTGAACTCCTTGTCGAGCTCCTTCTTCTTTTTGTCGAGGTCGTCGCGGAAGTACTCCAGGGTGTCCACGCAGTCCTCGAGGCCCTTGACCTCCTCGGCGACGGCTTGATCGAGCTTGGCCGGATCGGCCGGGGCGGCGGCCGGCGCGGGCGCCGGCGCGGCGGCGGTCCACGACGAGAGCAGCAGGACGAGGAGAGGGTTCATGGGAGGATTGTAACACCCGTCCGGGGACGCGTCAACCCGCGGTCCTCAGCGGCCGCCGGAGGGCTTGGTGATCGGGCCCATCGCCTTGATGGCCGCGTTCAGGCGCGCGCGCTCCTCGGCGACGCGCCGCTGGCGCGGCGGGATTCCGCGGTCGCTGGGGGGCACGAAGCCGCGCAGGGCCTGCATCATGAGGTCGAAATGCTGGTCGGTCTCCTTGGCCAGGGCGTCGCACGCCTTGCGCTGGCCGTCCAGGCGCTTGCGCTTGATGGCGAGCAGGCTCAGCTGGTCGCTGGGGATCTGCTTGCCGAAGGCAGCCTGCAGAGACCCTTCGGAGGCGGACAGGTCCTTCTGCAGGTAGATCACGCCGTCGGCGCAGGCGCGCATCCGCTCCACGGCCTTCCCCAGGTCCTTGATGGCCGCGTCGATGTCGTCGAAGGGATGGCGGGGCTTGACGCCGCCCTGGAAGACGGGCGGAGCGGTCGGCAGCGGAGGCGGCGGCGGGGGCTGCTGGGCCGCGGCGGAGGCGGCGAGGGCGGCGGCGGCGAGAGCGAGGCCGAGGGTCCTCATATGGCGGAGTATAACAGAAAACCCCGGAACCGACAATGCCGGGCGCCTTCCTTGAAATGCCCGGGTCGGAGGGATATACTAGCCCCGTGAAGGGAAAGCTCTGGGAGCTGGCGCCGATGATCATCGCCGCGGCGATCGCGTTCGGCTGGGCCGTTGGCCGGCGGCGGGACGGGCCCCGCGCGGCGGGCGCCGTGGCGGCCGTGCCCGCCCCGCGCTC
>JAJXTZ010000068.1 GCA_021783355.1 bacterium
GCCGCGCCCCGCCCCGGCCCTGCCTCCGGCGGCCGTCGCCCGGGTCCGCTCCCGCGAGACGGGCGCGCCCGCCGCCCCCGCCCGCCGCGAGACCGCCCCGGAGACCCCCGGCTTCTCCGCGCTCTGGCCCGGGCTCGACCGGACGGCGCGTTCCTATCTGGGCACGCCTTATGTCTGGGGCGGGGTGTCCCACTCGGGGATCGACTGCTCCGGCCTGACCCACAACACCTACGGGGAGAACCGGGTGACGATCCCGCGCGTCAGCCGCGACCAGTACCGCGTCGAGCGCGCGGTCCCGGGCGGGCGCCTGCGCGACGGCGACTTGGTGTTCTTCAACACCCTGGGCGTGGGCGTCTCCCACGTGGGCATGGTGGTGGACGCCGCCAAGGGCCGCTTCATCCAGTCCTCGTCCTCGAAGGGCGTCAGCTACGCCCTGCTCTCCAACCGCTACTTCCGCACGCGGTACCTGGGCGCGCGACGCGTCGTGCCGTAGACCGCCGGACCGGATGAATCGTTGCGTCAGGTCGGTCATGCGAATCTCAACGATCCCGTGCCTTCTGGCGTCCCTCCTCCTGATCCCGTGCGCGGCGGCCGTCGCCTCGGCCTCCCCGAAGCCCGCGCGCCCGCTGTTCTATTACGACCTCGGGCCCGACAGCATCGACGTCTCCGCGTACCCCAAGGCCAAGCGCGACGAGTACGCCGTCTTCACGCACGTCTGCTCGCAGTGCCACACCCTCTCGCGCCCCATCAACGCGCCGGTGATCACCCGCCGGGACTGGTCGCACTTCATCAAGAGGATGCATGGACGGACCCGGCTGACCGCGGGCGCGAAGATCACCCCCGTGGAGGCCCGCCAGGTCCTCGACTTCCTGGTCTTCGACGCGCGGGTCCGCAAAGTGGAGAGGCGCGGAGCATTCCTCGCCCAGGCCAAGCGCCTGAAAGAGGAGTTCGTCCAAGCCAAGGCCGAGAACGCCCGCGCCGACGCCGCGCGCGACCGCGCGGAGACCCGGGACACGCCGATGGCGACTTTGACCCAGCCGCATCCCCAGCCCCAGGCGCGCTGAGCGAGGCTTAGGCCGGCGTCGAGCCGGGAACCCCCAGCGCGCGCCGCAGGAGCGGCCAGCAGGCGGCGGTGCACGCGGTCCCGATCAGGGACAGCAGGGCCATCGCCGCATAAGGGCCGCGCCAGGCGGCCAGGCGCTCGTAGAGTTCCCCGCCCACCCAGTTGGACGCGGCCGCGGCGATGTTGAAGACCGCCATGAACGCGGCGAAGGCCGTGGCCTCCGCGCCGGCCGGGCAGGCGCGCGCGGCGAGGTCCATCCAAGCCAGGCGGAAGGCCACCCCGCTCAAGCTGAAGATTACGGTGAGGATTAGGATCGTCGCCGGGCCGGTGTAGAACAGATAAAGGAGAGACAGCAGGCCTCCCAGCCACACCGACAGCCGCGCCAGGCGCTGCGTCCCGCCGGGACGCGCCGAGAGCCGCGCGAAGAGCGCCGCGCCCGCCACGCCGGCCACGCCTCCCGCCGTGGACAGGCCGCCGATGAACACCGGCGAGAGCTTGAGCGCCTCGCTCTGGTAGTAGAACTGGGCGGTGCCCAGGAAGGGGCAGAAGTCCCACAGGAAGATCGCCGCCGCCACCGCCCACGCCCGGCGGTCGCGCGCAACGGTCTTCAGCGCGGCCCAGCCCTGCGCGGCGGTCTCGCCGATGTCCCCGGCGCCGGACTCCTCGATCCAGAAGGCGGAGCCCGCCGTCATCAGCGGGAACGCCGCGGCCAGCAGGAAGATCGCCCGATAGCTGGCGTGAGCGGCCAGCCAGCCGCCGCCCCAGCCCGTCAGGACCAGGGTCGCGTACAGCGTGCCGATCTGCACCGCCTGGTAGGGGCCGGTCTTGCCGCGCTCCTTGCCGCGCTCCACCATCACCCCGTCGCAGACGATGTCGGACAGGACGAAGCCCACGTTCACCAGGATCAGCAGCGCCAGCGTCGGCCCGTAGCGCTCGCCGCGCGAGAGGGCCAGCAGGGCCCAGCCCGCGGTGGTGGCCAGGGAGACCGCGACCATGTGGGGCGCCCGGCGCTTGCCCGCCCACGGGAGCATGTCGGTGAGCAGGCCGAAGACGGGCTTGATCGTCAGCGGCAGCGTCATCCAGGCGACGAAGACCGCCGCCTTGGCGGGTCCCAGGCGCAGGCCGTCCTTGAGCAGGTAGCCGACGGGCTCGTAGGCCAGCCCGGCCATGCCCTGGGCGAAGTAGTTGACGGCGAAGAACCAGTAGAGACGGCGCTCGCGGGAGGTCACGCCGTTCAGGAACAGCTGGCCGAGGAGCCGTCTTCCTTGCCCGGGAACCAGGGCATCACGACGGTCTCCACGCCCAGTTCGCGCACGGCCGCCTCGGTCTCAGGGTCGGGGAGGCGCTGGTCGTAGCCGAGGACCAGCACGTCCGGGCGCACGCGGCGCAGCGTGGCCGCGAAGCCGTGGGCGTCGCCGACGATCACCTCGTCGGCCGCGGCGTACGACTCCAAGGCCTTCTTGCGCCGCGCCGCGGGCACGGCGTTCGGCTTGCGGTTGTGAGCGTCGTTGGAGAGTACCACGACGAGGCGGTCGCCTAGGACGCGCGCCTGACGCAGCAGGCGCAGGTGCGCGGGGTGGACGCGATTGAAGCAGCCGGCCGCGAAGACCGTGACTCGGCGCCGCGCGTCAGTGCTTCGAGGCGGGCCCGTCTTTCTTCGCCTCATCCGTCTTGCCGGCCGGCTCGTCGTCCTCCAGCCCTTCCTTCATCCCCTTCTTGAACATGTTGACCGCGCGGCCCAGGGAACGCGCGAACTCCGGAATCTTGGCCGGTCCGAACAGCACCAGCGCGACGACCGCGATGACGATGATCTCCGTCGTTCCGAGTCCGCCCATGTTCCGTGTCTCCTTGGGAATCGTGCGACCGCACCAGTCTAGCATTTTTTGATAGACTCGCCGCCGTGAGACCGGCCCGCGTCCTGCTCCTGGCGTCCGCGGCGGCCGCCGCCGCCTGCTCGGCGCGCCCCCCCGAGACCGCCGCCGCCGGGAAGGCGTACTTCCGCCAGGCCGGGTGCGCCACCTGCCACCGCGTCGGCTCCGAGGGCGGCCTGGTGGGCCCGGACCTCACCCTGGTGGGCTTTCGCCGTTCTCCCGCCTTCCTGGAGCGCTGGCTCTCCGGACCGACGGCGTGGCGTCCCGGGACGCTGATGCCGGACCCGCGACTCTCGCCCCCCGCGCGGCGGGCGCTGGTCGCCTATCTCTCGGGGCTTCGGGGCCAAGACTGGCGCGCCGGCGCGCGTCCCTGGGACGCCCCGTTCCCGAGCCCCGCCGCGCGCGGGGCCGTGATCTTCTCGCGCGCGGGCTGCTCCGGGTGCCACGGTCCCGCGGGGTCCGGCGGGGAGCCCAACAACAACGTGCCCGGCGGCCGGGTCCCCGCCCTGCGCGGGCTCCACGACCGCTTCACCAAGGCCGAGCTCGTGGCCAAGATCTCGCGCGGGGTCGCCGCGCCCCAGAAGCTCGACGCGAAGGGCCCCGACCCGCTGGTCCGCATGCCCGCCTGGGGCGGCGTCCTCGACGCCGCCGAGCTTTCCGCCGTGGCCGATTATCTGCTGACGCTGAAGACGGCCGATCCGGCCCCGTCAGATTGGTAATTGCACATTTTTGGCAATAATGTAGCGCCATTATGTCTTTTTTGGGCTTCATTTTTTGCGCCGCAGGCCTTGCGTGTGCTAAAATCCTCTCGTCGCCGCTCATCTCCCTCGAGAGGACTGAATGAACATCTACGGCTGGGGCCTGCCGGTGGCCGCCTCGACGTACGCCCAGAAGATCGACTTCGGGATCTGGCTGATCCACGCCGCGATGATCGCCATCTTCGTCCTCTGGGGGATCTTCTTCACCTACCTGCTGGTCAAGTACCGCAAGCGCGACGGCGTCCCCGCGGTCCGCGACGACCACGACGAGACGCCCGCCAAGATCTCGGTCCCCGACTCGTTCTCGAAGTTCCCGTTCGCGCAGATCCTTTACAAGCACCAGGGCGAGCTGAAGTCCCTCGCGCCGGACCTCATCGTCATGCTCTTCGAGGTCGGACTCATCGTGTTCTACGCCGTCCCGGTGTGGAGCCGCATCAAGATGCAGATGCCGGACAAGAAGGACGCCGTCGAGATCCGCGTCGAGGCGGAGCAGTTCGGCTGGAACGTGCGCTATCCCGGCCCCGACGGCAAGTTCGGCCGCACCAAGCCCGAGCTGGTGCACTTCAGCAACCCCATCGGCCTGGACCGCACCGACCCCGCGTCCGCCGACGACGTGGTGGTCGGCAACGAGCTGCGCCTGCCGCTGGGCAAGCCGGCGCTGATCGAGCTGACCAGCAAGGACGTGATCCACGACTTTTTCGTGCCCGAGTTCCGCATCAAGCAGGACATCGTCCCGGGCATGGAGATCCCGCTGTGGATCCAGCCCACCCGCGTCGGCCACTACGAGCTGGCCTGCGCCCAGCTTTGCGGCTTCGGCCACAGCCTGATGCGCGGCGACGTGTACGTGCAGAGCCCCGCGGACTTCTCCGCGTGGCTCAAGTCCCGCGCCGCCGCCGCCCCCGCCGCGCCCAAGCCGGTCAAACCCTCGGAGGACTTCTAACATGTCCGGCGACTCCAACGGCCACGGCGCCCACGAGCCCTCGTTCTGGCGCAAGTACGTCTTTTCCGTCGACCACAAGGTGATCGGTCTGCAGTACATGATGACCGCGATGTCCTTCCTGATGGTCGGCTTCGCGCTGATGCTGCTGATGCGCTGGCAACTGGCCTGGCCCGGCGCGCCGATCCCGTTCTTCGGCCGCCTGTTCCCGCCGGACCTGGCGCCCAACGGCGTGATGAGCGGGGAGTTCTACAATTCGCTGGGCGCGATGCACGGGACCATCATGGTCTTCCTGGGCGTCGTGCCGCTGGCCGTCGGCGCGTACGGCAACTACCTGCTGCCGCTGCAGATCGGCGCTCCCGACATGGCGTTCCCGCGCCTCAACATGGCCTCCTACTGGCTGTTCCTGGGCGGCGGCCTGCTGATGCTGTCCTCGTTCATGATGCCCGGCGGCGCCGCCCAGTCCGGCTGGACCTCGTACCCGCCGCTGTCCATCATCAACCCCGGCCAGACCGTCTGGCTGTTCTCGATGGTGCTGATCATTACCTCGTCGCTGCTGGGGTCCATCAACTTCCTGGTCACCGCGATGAACATGCGCGCGCCCGGGATGTCCCTGTGGCGGCTGCCGGTGTTCTGCTGGGCGCAGATGGTCACCTCGGTCCTGCTGCTGCTGGCCTTCCCCCCGCTGGAGGCCGCCGCGTTCCTCCAGGTGATGGACCGCGTGTTCCACACCAGCTTCTACATGCCCAAGGGCCTGGTCGTCCTCGGCCACGTGTCCACCGTGTCGGGCGGCGGCCAGCCGCTGCTCTGGGAGCACTTGTTCTGGTTCCTGGCCCACCCCGAGGTCTACGTGCTGGTCCTGCCGCCGATGGGCATCGTCGCCGAGATCATCGCCAACAACACGCGCAAGCCGCTGCACGGCTACAAGACCATCGTCGTCTCGATGATCTCGATCGGGGTGATGAGCTTCCTGGTCTGGGCGCACCACATGTTCATCTCGGGCATGAGCCCGGCGCTGTCCAACTTCTTCCTGGTCACCACGATGATCATCTCGGTGCCCTCGGTCGCGATCCTGACCTGCCTGATCTTCAGCCTGAAGGGCGGCTCGATCCGCTTCACGACGCCGATGCTCTACGCGCTGGCCTTCCTGCCGCTGTTCGGCATCGGGGGGCTGACCGGCCTGCCGCTGGGCCTGACCGTCACCGACATCTACCTGCACGACACCTACTACGTGATCGGCCACTTCCACTTCGTCGTGGTCACCGGCTCGATCCTGGCGCTGCTCGGCGGGACCTACCATTGGTTCCCGAAGTGGTTCGGCCGCAAGATGAACGACACCCTGGGCAAGGTCCACTTCTGGGGCTCGGTGGTCTGCATGATCGGGGTGTTCGGCCCGATGTTCCCGATGGGCCTGGCCGGGGCCTCCCGCCGCCTCTACGATCCTACCGCGCAGGTCCACAACCTGATCGTCCAGCCGCTCAACGTGGTCAGCACGGTGTTCGCCTACGGGCTGTTCCTGTTCCAGCTCCCGTTCATCTGGAACTTCTTCCACAGCATGTTCCGCGGCGAGAAAACCGAGGAGAACCCCTGGCACGCGACGACGCTGGAGTGGGCCTGCCCCTCCCCGCCGCCGCACGGGAACTTCGACAAGACGCCGCGCGTCCACCGCGGGCCGTACGAGTACTCCGCCCCCGGCCGCAAGACCGACTACTGGATGCAGACCGACCCCGCCTAGGAGCGCTCCGATGATCACGACCGCCATGGACAATCCCGACACCCACTCCGGGGTCTCGAACGCGAAGCTCGGCGTCTGGCTCTTCCTCTGCTCGGAGATCATGCTCTTCGCGACGCTCTTCACCAGCTACATCGTGCTGCGCACCGGCGCCTCGTCCTGGCCCTGGGGCTGGGACGCGCTGAACGTCCCGCTGGGCACGCTCAACACCGCGATCCTGATCTCCTCCTCGGTCACGATCGTCATGGCCTACGCGCGCGCCTACGACAAGGACGTGAAGGGCTTCCGCCTCTGGATGGGGCTGACGCTGCTGCTGTCCTTTGCCTTCCTGGTGGTCAAGGGTTTCGAGTACCACGGCGAGTTCGCCAAGGGCATCTGGCCGTCCACGAGCCTGTTCTACGCCTGCTACTTCACGCTGACCGGCCTGCACGGCATCCACATCCTGGGCGGGATCGTCGTGAACTCGTCGCTGCTCTACATGAGCTTCAAGAAGGAGCACTGGGACAATCCGCTGTTCCTCGGTCGCGTCGAGGGCGCCGGCCTCTACTGGCACTTCGTCGACATCGTCTGGATCTTCCTGTTCCCGGCGCTCTACCTGCTCTAGGAGACCGCATGCCCGATAAAACCGCCGCCGCGCCGCACGACGCGCACCGCCCGAACGTCCGCCTCTTCGCCGCCGTCTTCGGCGCGCTGCTCTGCCTGACCCTGCTGACGGTCGCGGTCTCCCGCCTGCGCCTGGAGCGCCCCGAGGCGATCACCGTTGGCTTGCTGATCGCCCTGATTAAGGGCGGCCTCGTCGCCGCCGTGTTCATGCACCTGTGGGGCGAGAACACCCTGGTGCACCGGGTCCTCTACACGGTCGCCTTCTTCGCCGCGTTCCTGATGACCCTGCCCATCCTGGACGGGCACTACTTCGTCCACCTGCTGACCAATCCGGCCCCGGTGGCCGCCCAGCACCCGGACGAGGGGCATTGAGATGTCGCTGAACGCCTTCCACAAGGTCTTCGTCGCCGCCTCCTTCCTCTGCCTGGGCGTCACCGCGCGCTGGGCCTCCGGCCGCAACGCCGCCCTGCTCGTCACGCCCTGGCTGCTGTACGCCAGCCTGGCCGGCATGGCCGCGCTGGCCGCTTATTTCGTCTATCGGGTGAGGCGGGCATGAGGCGGCGCGTCCCGGCCGCCGCGCTGGCCCTGGCCCTCGCGCAGGGCGCGTCCGCCTGTCCGGTCTGCTTCGGCGGCGTGGACACCCATAAGGCCTTCTTCACCGGCCTGGGTTGGGCCATCCTGACGCTGCTGACCGTCACGCTGAGCCTGATCGGCGGCATCGGCTACGCACTGTGGATTATCGAGCGCGGCCGCGCGGAGGCCGACGCGTGAAGGCCTATCTGACGCTGACCAAGCCCCGGATATCGGCCCTGGTGGCCCTGACGGCGGCCTTCGGCTGGGCCATGGCGGGCGGCAAGGCGACCCCCGCCTTCTACGCGATGGTGGCCGGCGTCGTCCTCGCCTCGGGCGCCAGCGGCGCCCTGAACCAGTATCTGGAACGGGCCGAAGACGCGCTGATGAGGCGCACGCAGAACCGCCCCCTCCCCCGCGGGGTCGTGACGCCGCGCGCGGCCCTGGCCCTGGGGCTGAGCCTCTCCGCCGCCGGTCCGGCCCTGGTCTGGGCGGCCGGCGGCCCGCTGGCCGCAGGCCTGACCGCGGGCACCATCGCCTTGTACGTGCTCGGCTACACCCCGCTCAAGAAGGTCACCCCGCAGACCACCTGGCTGGGCGCCGCCGCCGGCGCCGCGCCGCCGCTGATCGGCTGGGCCGCCGCCACCGGCGGCCTCTCCATGAAGGCTTGGGCGCTCTTCGGCATCCAGTTCCTCTGGCAGATCCCGCACTTCCTCGCCCTGTTCTGGCTCTACCGCGAGGACTACGCGCGCGCGGGCTTCCGCGTGATGCCGGTGGTCCACCCCGATGGGAGCACGACCGCCGCCCAGATCGCGGTCCATTCCTTCACGCTCCTGCCGGCCACGCTGCTGCCGGTCCTGCTCGGCATGGCGGGCCTGTCCTACGCCCTGCCCGCCTTCGTCGTGGGCGTGGTCTTCCTGGGCCTCGGCCTGCGCGCCAGCTGGACGCTGGCGCCGAAGGACGCGCGCCGGCTTTTTCTGGCCTCGCTGGCGTACCTGCCGCTCATCTTTGGGATGCTCTTCCTCGGAGGCGTCTGACATGAACCGCCGGCTCACCCTCGCCGTCCTCGCGCTCGTCGCCTTCGCCGCCTGCGCCCGCCAGCCCGAGAGCGCCGACCCCATCGTCCGCGGACGCCGCGACTTCGAAGGCCTGGGCTGCGTCAAATGCCATAAGCTCGGCGACCGGGGCAACGAGTGGGGCCCGAACCTCACGCTGGTCGGGTTCCGCAAATCCCCCGCCTGGCTTGAGCAGTGGCTGAAGAACCCCCACGCCTGGAACGTGAAGACGATCATGCCGAACTTCGACCTGACCAAGGGTCAGCGCGAGGACTTGGTCGCCTTCCTCTCCTCCCAGAAGGGCCAGGCGTGGTCCGTCTACCCGTGGCGCACTCCGCAGGCCGAGGCCCTGTCCCCGGTCGCGCGCGGCCAGCTGATCTTCAACGAGGCCGGCTGCGTGGCCTGCCACGGCCAAAACGGCGTCGGCGGCTATCCCAACAACAACGTGGCCGGCGGCCTGATCCCGTCTTTGACGCTGGTCTCCGACGGCTACAGCAAGGACGAGCTGCACGCCAAGATCCAGAACGGCTCCACCCCCCTGCCCGACGACCCATCCCAGCCCCGTCCCCTGATCTACATGCCCAAATGGGGCGACCAGCTGAAGCCCGACGAGATCGACGCCCTGGTGGCCTACCTGTTCTCCCTGCACCCCAAGCCCGCCGCCGGGGCCGCGAACAGCGACTTCTAGGCGGCGCGCCGCCTTCGCGCGAGGCGCCCGGGACCCCTCGAGTCCCGGGCGCTTTTTTCCGCGCCCCGGGCATCTCCGTTGCATGAGCCTATGTCGATGAAAACGGAACATCGACGAGTGGCTCTGGACGGGAACGAGGCGGCCGCGCGGGCCGCCTACGCGTTGAGCGAGGTGGTGGCGATCTACCCGATCACGCCCTCCTCCGCCATGGGGGAGTCCGCCGACGCCTGGGCCGCGGCCGGGGCGCCCAACCTCTGGGGACAGGTCCCCAAGATCGTGGAGATGCAGAGCGAGGCCGGCGCCTCCGGCGCGCTGCACGGCGCGGCCACCTCCGGCTCGATGGCGTCCACCTTCACCTCGTCGCAGGGGCTCCTGCTGATGATCCCGGTGATCTACAAGGTCGCCGGCGAACTGACGCCCTGCGTGTTCCACGTGGCGGCGCGCACCGTGGCCACGCACGCCCTGTCCATCTTCGGCGACCACTCCGACGTGATGGCGGTGCGCCAGACCGGCGCGGCTCTGCTCTGCTCCGCCGACGTGCAGGAGGCGCACGATCTGGCGGCGGTCTCCCACGCGGCGAGCCTGGAGACGCGCCTGCCCTTCGTCCACTTCTTCGACGGCTTCCGCACCTCGCACGAGATCTCCGACATCGTCCCGCTGGCCGCCGACGACCTGCGCGCGATCCTGGACGAGGAGGCCGTCGCCGCGCAGCGCGAGCGCGGCCTCAACCCCGACCGCCCGGTCCTGCGCGGCTCCGCGCAGAATCCGGACATCTTCTTCCAGTCCCGCGAGGCCGGCAACCCGTACTACCTCGCCGCCCCGGACGTCGTGGAGAAGGTCCTCATGCGCCTGGCCGCCCGCACCGGCCGCCGCTACCGCGCCTTCACCTACCACGGCCACCCCCAGGCCGAGCGCGTGGTGGTCGCCATGGGCTCCGGCATCGGGGCCCTGCGCGAGGCCGCCGACGCCCTGAACGCGCGCGGCGAGCGCGTGGGCGTGGTCCAGGTCACCCTGTACCGCCCGTTCGACATGGGCCGCTTCATCGCGTCCCTGCCCCTCTCCGTCGGCGCGATCGCGGTGCTCGACCGCACCAAGGAGCCCGGCTCTCCCGCCGAGCCGCTCTACCTGGACGCGCTCTGCGCCCTGGAGGAGGCCGCGGTCTCCGGCCGCGGCCCGGTGCGCCGCCCCACGCTGATCGGCGGGCGCTACGGCTTGTCGTCCAAGGAGTTCACCCCCGCGATGGCGGCCGCCGTCTTCGCCGAGCTCGCCAAGCCCCATCCGAAACGCCGCTTCACCGTCGGCATCCGCGACGACGTGACCAAGCTCTCGCTGGACCCGGTCCCGGACTTCGACACCGAGAATCCGGCCCTGACGCGCGCGGTGTTCTTCGGCCTGGGCGCCGACGGCACCGTCGGGGCCAACAAGCAGTCGATCAAGATGATCGCGGAGAAGACCGGCCTCCACGCGCAGGGCTATTTCGTCTACGACTCGAAGAAATCGGGCTCCACGACGATCTCGCACCTCCGTTTCGGCCCCGATCCCATCCGCTCCACCTACCTGATCACGGCCGCGGAGTTCGTCGCCTGCCACCAGGAGCGCCTGATGTCGCGGTTGGACGCGGTCGCCGTCTGCAAGGAAGGCGGCACCCTGCTGATCAACGCCGCCCCCGAGGGGCTCTGGGACCGCCTGCCCGCGAGCGTCGCCGGCGCGGCCGCCAAGAAGCGGCTCAAGGTCTACGCGGTGGACGCCGCCGCCGTCGCCAAGGAGGCCGGTCTGGGCCGGCGCATCAACACGGTGATGCAGACCTGCTTCTTCTCCATCACCGGCCTCTTGCCGGGCTTCCAGGACGAGATCAAGGCCTCGATCCGGAAGGCCTACGGCAGCAAGGGGCCCGAGGTCCTGGACAAGAACTTCCGGGCGGTGGACATGGCCCTGCACGGGCTCAGGGAAGTCCCCCCGCCGCCTTCCGGGGCCGCCGAGGAGGCCCGCGTCCCGCACGTCCCGGCCGTGGCCCCGGACTTCGTCCGGCGCGTCATCGGCGCCCTGATCGAGGGCCGCGGCGACATGCTCCCGGTCAGCGCCGTCCCCGCCGACGGGACTTTCCCCACGGGCACGGCGCGCTGGGAGAAGCGCGCGGTGGCCGAGGAGATCCCCGTCTGGGACGAGGGGCTGTGCATCCAGTGCAACAAGTGCGCGCTGGTCTGCCCGCACGCGGCGATCCGCGCCAAGGCGTTCCCGGAGGCCGCGCTCGCGGGGGCCCCGCAGGGCTTCAAGACGCTGGCGTGGAAGGGCCGGGAACTGCCCGCGGGCTCGCGCTACGCGATCGCGGTCTCGCCCGACGACTGCACCGGCTGCCGCCTCTGCGTGGAGGTCTGCCCGGCCAAGGACAAGAACGACCCGGCCCGCAAGTCCCTGAACATGGTCCCGGTCGGCGAGGCGCGCGACCGGGAAAGCCGCGATTTCTCCTTCTTCCTGGGCCTGCCCCAGCCCGACCGCGCGCTGGTGGACGCCCGGACGCCCAAGGGCTCCCAACTGCTCGAGCCGCTCTTCGAGTTCTCCGGCGCCTGCGCCGGCTGCGGGGAGACGCCGTACCTGAAGCTGCTGTCGCAGCTCTGGGGCGACCGGATGGTGATCGCCAACGCGACCGGCTGCTCGTCCATCTTCGGCGGCAACCTGCCCACGACCCCGTGGACGACGAACGCCGCCGGCCGCGGACCGGCCTGGTCCAACTCGCTCTTCGAGGACAACGCGGAGTTCGGCCTGGGCATGCGTCTGGCCTTCGACGCGCGCCGCGCCCGCGCGCGCGACCTCCTCAAGAAGATGGACTGGGCCGTCGGCACGGACCTGGCGGCCGAGGTGCTGGCGGTCAGCGAGCATCCCGGCGAGAAGGAGCTCGCCCTCCTGCGCGAGCGCGTGGCCGAGGTCAAGAAGCGCCTGTCGGGCCGCGAGGAGCCGCAAGCCAAGGACCTGGCCGCGACGCTCGACGACCTGGTGCGGCGCAGCGTCTGGATCGTCGGCGGCGACGGCTGGGCCTACGACATCGGCTTCGGCGGCCTGGACCACGTCCTGCGCTGCGGGGCGGACGTGAAGATGCTGGTCCTCGACACCGAGGTGTACTCGAACACGGGCGGGCAGGCCTCCAAGGCCACGCCCCGCGCGGCGGTGGCCAAGTTCGCGGCCGACGGCAAGAAGACCTCGCGCAAGGACCTGGCGCTGATGGCGATGTCCTACGGGGACGTGTACGTCGCCCGCGTCGCCTTCGGCGCGTCGGACGCCCAGACGCTCAAGGCCCTGCACGAGGCCGAGAACTATCCGGGGCCGGCGCTGGTGATCGCGTACTCGCACTGCATCGCCCACGGCTACGAGATGTCGGCCGGCTTGGAACACCAGAAACTGGCCGTCGAGTCCGGCTATTGGCCGCTGCTGCGCTTCGACCCCGCCCGCCCGGCGCGCGGGGAGGCGGCGCTGGCGCTGGATTCCAAGCCGCCGAAAGGAACGGAACTCTTCGAGACGCTGGTCTCGCGCGAAGGGCGCTTCAAGATGCTGGCCAACGCCAAGCCGGAGGAGGCCAAGCGCCTCGTCGGCCTGGCCGAGGAGGACATCGCGCGGGCCTGGCGGGCGCTCGACGCGATCGCCAAGGAGACGGTCCCGGTCGCGAAGGCCTGACGCGGGAGGCCCGCCGGCCCCTTGCAATCCGAGGCGTCCAGGGCTAAACTGAGCGCGTGAACCCCTCACGCGGCCTCGCCGCCGCGCTCCTGGCCGCCGCATTGGCCGGCCCGGCGCCGGCGGCGTCGAACG
>JAJXTZ010000069.1 GCA_021783355.1 bacterium
CAGGGCCGCGCGCAAGGAAGCCTCCACGGCGCCGCGCGCGGCGGGAGGCGGGGGCTCGGCGCCGTCGGGCGCGTCGGACAGGCTCCGGAAGGCGCGCAGGGTCTGCGCGGCGGCGTCCAGGCGCGCGCGCGCCGCGCCCGTCCCGGCCTCGGCCTGGGGGTCCATGACGGTAGAATAGCCGATCGCGGGCCCCGCGCGATTGTGGAAATGTGAACGCCGCCTTGATTTCGTAATGGCGGCGGCCTATCCTAGGGGCGATGGACGACAAAGACGCGTCTTGGCTGGGCGACCCGCGTTGGCGCGGCTATCCGCGCCTGGACGCGGTGCGCGACACGGCCGCCATGGAGGCCAAGGCCGCCGCCCCTCCGGCCGCGCCGCGGCCTAAGCCCGCGCCCCCGGCCGACCCGCGCGCGGCGGAGCTCGCGCGCGAGAACGAGGCCCTGCGCGCGCGCCAGGCGGAGTTGGGGCGCCTGGCCGCGGAGTTCGAGCGCAGGCTCTCGGAGGCGGGCGCGGCGTACGAGGGCGCGGTCCTGCAGGCCGAGTCGCGGCTGCGCGACGCGGCGCTGGAGCGGGAGCGGCTGTCCGGGGAGCTGGAGTCCGCCCGCGCGGAGGTCGCGCGCCTCTCGGCCCGCGACGCGGCCCGCGAGTCCGACCTGCGCCTGGAGCGCGAGCGCCGCGCGGACGCGGAAAAGGCGCTGCTGGAAGCGCGCCGGCGACTGGAGGAGACGCTCGCCGACGCGGATCGCGCGCGCGCGGCGGCCTCCGAGAGCGCGGGAGCCATGAAGGAACTGCGCGCGCAAGCCTCGGCGCAGAACGAGCGCCTGCTGCAGGCCAAGGCCCTCACGGACGAGGACGTGCGCCTGCTGCGCCACGAGATGCGCGAGTTCCTGGCCAAGTTCCACCGGATCCAGGACACGCTCGGAGACAAGCGATGAAATATTGGGCTTACATGAACGGGGAGGTCCCGGGCAGCTTCGCGCCGGACGGTCTGGCGGGGCTGCCGGGCTTCACGATGACCACTCTGGTCTGCCCGGCGGAGGGGGAGATCGCGGAGAAGAACTGGCGCCGCGCGGGGGAGTTCGAGGAGATCGCGCGGGCGGTGTCGGCGCGGGAGCGCCTGGCCCCGCCGCCCCCGCCCCCGTCCCCCGCGGCGGCGGCGGAGGCGGCGTCCGTCTCGCCCAGCGTGGACTCCCTGATCGACACGGCCAGCACGCGCCTCTTCTCCCACGTGGCGGACCTTATGAAGGAACTGGAGGGGCGGCGCGAGGAAAAGGCGCTGACGGCCTCCCTCCAGAAGCAGGTCTCCGCACTCAAGGAGGAGCTGGCCCGCACGCGCGAGCGAGCGGACATGCTGGAGACGCGCCTGCCGCGCATCGCGGAATTGGAGGCGGCCCAGCGCAAGGACCACTCCGCGCTTCAGTCCCTGCAGGAAAGCCTGCACGCGCGCGAGACGGCGTTCAACGAGACGCGAGCGGCCGCGGAGCGGCTCAAAAGCGACCTGGAGGCCGCGAAGCGCCGCCTCCAGGAGACGGCCAACGACCTGGCGATGCGCAACAAGCTGGTGGACAAGCTCTCGCGCGAGCTCGGCGAGAAGGAGCTCTCGCTGGCCAAGTCGCTGGGAGTCATCCGCCGGCTCGAAGAGGACCTGAACCGCCTCTGCCCGGACCCGGCCGCCCTTGCCGCGCTCCCGCCGTCCGCCCCGACTCCGGCCCCCGTGGAGCGCGCGCCGTCGCAGGCGCCCGCGCCGCTGCCCTCGGTGGCCGTGCCGGACGCCGCGCTCGCCGGCGACGAGGCTCCGCCGCCCGCGTACCTGGAACCGCCGGCCGAGCGGCCCAAGGCGCACCAGGCGCTGATGGGCGCCCTCAAGAAGATCTTCCCGGGTCAGACGCACTAGGCCGCAGAGAGGACGCGTCCCGACGGGGCGCGTCCTTTTTGGCGCCCGTGAATTAGCACTCTCGTCTGATGATTGACAGCTTTCCCGGATTCGTGCTATTATTAGCAACGCCGGGCCGCGAGTGCCAACTCTGGCCCGAGATTTAGACGGACATAGATCAACGGAGGTAATTCAGATGGCCGAAGCGACGCTGTCGAAAGTGAAGATCCAGCCTCTCGGCGACCGGGTGCTGGTCAAGCCCGCCGAGCAGAAGGAGACGAAGCGCGGCGGGATCATCATCCCGGATTCCGCGAAGGAGAAGCCGCAGGAAGGTCTGGTGGTGGCGACCGGCAAGGGCAAGACCACGGACGACGGGAAGGTGCTGGCCATGGACGTGAAGGCCGGCGACAAGATCCTGTACGGCAAGTACTCGGGCTCCGAGATCAAGATCGACGACGAGGACTACCTGATCATGCATCAGGACGACATCCTCGGGATTCTGAAGTAAACAAGACCCCATCATTTAGGAGAATCAAGAAACATGGCTAAGCAGATCCTTTTCAGCGACGACGCCCGCAAGAAGATGAAGGACGGCGTCGACAAGCTCGCGAACGCGACGAAGGTCACCCTGGGGCCCAAGGGCCGCGCGGTGGTCCTGGAGAAGAAGTTCGGCTCGCCCGTCGTCATCGACGACGGCGTGACCATCGCCAAGGAGATCGAGCTGCAGGACCCCTACGAGAACATGGGCGCCCAGCTCGTCAAGGAAGTCGCCACCAAGACCAACGACGTGGCCGGCGACGGCACGACGACGGCGATCGTCCTGACGCAGTCGCTGCTCAACGAGGGCATCCGCAACATCACCGCGGGCGCCAACGCCAAGTCCATCCAGCGCGGCATGCACAAGGCCGCCGACGCGGTGGTCGCGGCGCTCAAGAAGGCCTCCCGCCCGGTCAAGACCAAGGAGGAGAAGGCGCAGGTCGCGACCATCTCCGCCAACGACGTGGAGATCGGCAACATGATCGCGCAGGCCATGGAGAAGGTCGGCCATGAGGGCGTGATCACCGTCGAGGAAGGCAAGTCCGCCGAGACGACCCTGGAGGTCGTCGAGGGCATGCAGTTCGACCGCGGCTACATCTCCCCGTACTTCATCTCCGACTCCGAGCGCATGGAGGCGGTGATGGAGGACGCCTACATCATCATCACGGAGAAGAAGATCTCCGCGATGAACGACATCCTCCCGGTGCTCGAGAAGATCGTGCAGACCGGCAAGCCGTTCGTGCTGATCGCCGAGGACGTCGAGGGCGAGGCCCTGGCCACGCTGGTGGTCAACAAGCTGCGCGGCACCCTGAAGTGCGTGGCCGTGAAGGCCCCGGGCTTCGGCGACCGCCGCAAGGAGATGCTGCAGGACATCGCGATCCTGACCAAGGGTCAGGTCATCTCCGAGGAGCTGGGCCACAAGCTGGAGAAGGTGGGTCTGGACATGCTGGGCCGCGCCAAGCGCGTGGTCATCGACAAGGACAACACCACCATCATCAGCGGCGCCGGCGACAAGGCCGAGATCAAGAAGCGCGCGGACGCGATCCGCAAGCAGATCGAGGACACCACCTCCGACTACGACCGCGAGAAGCTGCAGGAGCGGCTGGCGAAGCTGTCCGGCGGCGTGGCCGTCATCAACGTGGGCGCGGCGACCGAGACCGAGATGAAGGCCAAGAAGGCCAAGGTCGAGGACGCCTCCAACGCGACCCGCGCGGGCGTGGAAGAGGGCATGATCGCGGGCGGCGGCGTGGCGCTGCTGCGCGCGGGCGAGGCTCTCGACAAGTTCAAGGGCGCCGACGAGGACGAGACCACCGGCGGCCAGATCGTGCGCCGGGCGCTGCAGGCTCCGATCCGCCTGATCGCCGAGAACTCCGGCTACGAGGCGTCGGTCGTGGTCCAGAAGATCCTGGCCTCCGGCAACGGCATCGGCCTGAACGCGGACAACGGCGAGTACGTCGACCTCTTCAAGGCCGGCGTCGTCGACCCGCTCAAGGTCACCCGCACCGCGCTGGAGAACGCCGTGTCCATCGTGGGCACCATCCTGACCACCGAGGTCCTCGTCTCCGACATCCCGGAGAAGAAGGAGCCGGCGATGGCGGGCGGCGGCCACAACCACGGCGGCGACATGTACTGATCCGCGAGTTTGGTGACGCCAGCGTCACCATCTTTCGGACCTGACGCAAGAAGGCCCCCGGAGGGAAACCTCCGGGGGCCTTTCGTTTTGACGAGAACCCTCGCCGCGAGTCCGCCTTCATGGCCGTCTGCATCCTGCCGACCGCGCAGCAGGCGGCGCGGCGCGCCCACGGAGTCCTCCGGAACAAAGCGAGGCCCTTCTCCGTATGAGAAGGACATGCGCCCCGACGCTCGCGTCTCCTCGCCGGAATCGCCCTTGACGGATGTAACCCTATGGGTTACACTGGAGGGGCGTTGATCCGGAGCTTCCGGCATAAGGGGCTGGAGCGTCTTTTCCGCGACGGAACGCGCAGGGGTATCCAGCCCCGGCACGAGGAGAGGCTGACGGACATCTTGGACCGACTGAACGCCGCCGCGACCGTCGGCGACATGGACTATCCGGGGTCGGGGCTTCACCCGCTCGCGGGGCCGCGGAAGGGACATTGGGCCGTGCGGGTCTCTGGAAACTGGCGGGTGGTCTTCCGGTTCGCGAGCGGCGACGCCTATGTCGTGGACTATCTGGACTATCCCTGAGGAAGACATGCCCGCGAGAAAGAGAGCGCCGACGCACCCCGGGGGGATCCTGAAGCGGCATTACCTGGAGCCCCTCTCCCTGACCGTCTCCCAGGCGGCCGAGGCGCTCGGGGTGTCGCGCAAGACCGTCTCCAAGATCGTCAACGAGCGCGGCGAGGTCACGCCCGAGATGGCCCTGCGCCTGGCGCGCGCCTTCAAGACCACTCCTGAGTTGTGGTTGAACATGCAGAGGAACTACGACCTCTGGCACGCCGAGCACGACTCGAGATCTTGGCAAAGGGCGAGGGTCATCGCCGCGACTCCCCGGCCCGTCCTGACGGCCGTCTAGGCGAACCCCCTCGTCCTCGAACCCATGCCTGCGCCCGTCCTTTACGTCTTCTCCGGCCTCCCGGTCGCCCGCAGGGACCGCGCGAGAGTGGGAGGGCGCGGCCGCCGCGGCCGGATGTCCGGACGAGCGCCTCGCCCGGCTGAGTTGACGGCCCCGAGAATTGACGCGGATTTGAGGCCGCCGTCATTGACCCGGGAGGCCAGTATTGATACCGTGGAGGGGACGCAGACCGACCAACTTTCGCATGGAGGCGCACAATGACCGCGACCCTCGAGAAGACGGGCCTCACCGCCGCCGAGTATTTCCAGGCCAAGCTGAACTACGAGATGACCCCGTGGACGCTGAAGTCCATGTTGGACGCCAAGAACGCCGAGTACCTGGTGCTCGACGTCCGCTCCGCCGAGGCGTACGCCGACGCGCACATCCCGGGCGCCCTGAACGTGCCCCTGATGGACCTGACCGCCAAGATGGCGACCCTGCCCAAGGACAAGACCCTGGTGACCTACTGCGGCGACATCACCTGCGGCCTGGCCCCGAAGGCCGCCCTGCAGTTGGCGCAGAAGGGCTTCAAGGTCATGGAGCTCTTCGGCGGCATCGAGGAGTGGACCAAGAAGCGGTTCCCGCTGGAGAAGAAGGCTTAAGACCCCTTCCGCCGGACCGTCCGCACGGAGCGCCCCGAAAGGGGCGCTCTTTTTGTCCCGGCCATTGCGTTGCGAGCGGATGTCAGAGTTGTAAGAACTGGCCCCGAGGTGACCCATGGATTACTCGTCAGTGCTCGTCGACCCGCACACCCGAGCCTTGACCGCGGAGGAATATCTGCGCGCCAAGAAAGAGTTCGAGGTCTCGCCGCATGAACTGCAGGCGCTGCTGGGAGAGGCGCCGGACCGAATCCTCCTGGTGGACGTCCGCGACCGCGAGTCATACGAGAAGGAGCACATCCTGGGAGCCAAGAACGTCCCGGAACGGGAGTTGGCCTCGCGCCTAGCCGGCCTGCCCAAGGCGCGGCGGCTGGTGGTGTACTCCTGGGACCTGGATTGCGGCCTGGCCGCCAGCGCCGCCTTCCTCTTGGCCCACCACGGCCGCGAGGTCCGCCTGCTGACCGGAGGGCTGGAGGAGTGGCGCCGCAAGGGCCTGCCGATCGCCAAGCGGGCGCGCGGCAGTTGACGGGAAGGGCCTCCGGGCGCCGTCGGGGGTAGGCCCTTAGGCCCAGTCGTTTGTAATTTCGCTTGCGGCTGTGGTATAATGTTTAGGTCCGGTGCTCATTGACAACCTAAACAAAATCCGCTACCGCATGCGCGCCGCGGCCCAACGGGCCGGCAGAGACCCCGGCGCGGTCAGGCTGGTGGCGGTCACCAAGTACGCGCCGCTGGAGGCCGTGAAGGCGCTCTTGGAGTCCGGCCTCGTCGCCGAGGCCGGGGAAAGCCGCGTCCAGGACGCCGAGAGGAAGAAGGCCGCTCTCGGAAGCCTGGCCGGGACGGTCCGCTGGCGCCTGATCGGTCACCTGCAGACCAACAAGGCCAAGAAGGCCGCCGTTCTCTTCGACGCCGTGGACTGCGTGGACAGCCTGCGCCTGGCGCAAGCGCTGAGCGCCGCCCGGCCGGAGGGGGGGGAGCCCCTCCCGGTGATGGCGCAGGTGAAGCTGACCGGCCGGGAGACCCAGTTCGGCGTCGCGCCCCAGGAACTGCCCGGCCTGATCGAAGCCGTCCGGGCCCTGCCGCGCCTGAAGCTGGAGGGCCTGATGGGCATCGCGCCCGACTTGGAGCCGGTGGAGGCCGTGCGTCCCGCCTTCCGTCTCCTGAGAGATCTGCGCGATCGCCATCTGCCCGGCGGGCTCCTGAACATGGGCATGAGCCGCGATTTCGAGATCGCGATCGAGGAAGGCGCCGACCTCATCCGCATCGGCACACAGATTTTCTCGCAACCTAGTCCGGCATCACAGGAGGCCCCTGAATGATCGTGAAAGTGCGCGTCATCCCCAACGCCTTCGAGAACGAGGTCGTCAGCCGCATCGGCAGCGTTCTCCGCGTGAAGGTCGCCGCTCCGGCCGTGGACGAGAAGGCCAACGCCGCGCTAAAGGATTACCTCGCCGAGTTCTTCGAGGTTCCCGGAAAGCGCGTCAGCATCCTTCGCGGAGCCAACGGCCGCGAAAAAACGGTCGAGATCGTGGGCAAGACCGAGGAACAACTGAAGCGGGTGATGGAGTCCATCCCCTGAAGCGGTTCCTGCAGCGCTGAGAACGACCGCGGGAGAGGAGCCTTTCCTCTTCCGCGGTCGTCCCATTTCCGAGGACCCCGGAGCAAATGACTAAAGCGACGACGCCGAAGAGACGCAAGCTCGTGCCGCTGACCGACGACCCCGTCCGCCACATCCTGTGGCGGGGGGACCGCCTGGACGTCCTGGACCAGCGCCTGCTGCCCCGGCGCGTCCATTACGTGGCCTGCCGCACCGCCGCCGAGGTGGCCCAGGCCACCAAGGACATGGTGCTGCGCGGCGCCCCGCTGATTGGCTGCGCCGCCGCCTACGGCATGGCCCTGGCCGCCCGCGGCGGCCGCCTGAAAGGCGTGCTGGCCGCCGAACCCGTCCTGCGCCGCGCCCGGCCCACCGCCGTCAACTTGATGCACGCCCTGGACCACATGCTGGCCGTGGCCAAGTCCGGCCCGGAGGAGACGCTCTCCGCGCGCATGGCCGCGGCCGCGGTGAAGTACTACCGGGACGACTTGGCTTACAACGAGACGATGGCTCGGCTCGGCGCCTCCCTGCTCAAGCGCGGATCGCGCGTCATCACCCACTGCAACGCGGGGGCCCTGGCCACCGCCGGCATCGGCACCGCCGTGGGCATGATCCGCGCCGCCCACCTGGACGGCAAGATCGAGCGCGTGTACCCGTGCGAGACCCGCCCCTATCTGCAGGGTGCGCGCCTGACCCTGTGGGAGCTCATGGAGGCCGGCATCCCGGCCACCTTGATCACCGACAACATGGCCGCGCACCTGATGAAGACCGAGAGGATCGACGCCGTCATCGTCGGCTCCGACCGCATCGCCGCCAACGCCGACGTCTGCAACAAGATCGGGACCTATGGGCTGGCCATCCTGGCCAAGCACCACGGCGTCCCTTTCTTCGTGGTGGCCCCCAGCACCACCGTGGACCTGGACACCGCGACCGGCGCGGACATCCCCATCGAGGAGCGCTCGGCCGCGGAGGTGGTGGAATTCTTCGGCGTCCCCATCGCCCCCAAGGGCGCCGAGGCCCGCCACTTCGCGTTCGACGTGACCCCGCACGAGCTGGTGACCGCCATCGTCACCGAACGCGGCGTGGTCCGCCCCCCGAACGCCGCCTCTTTGAAAAAGGTACTCTCTAACACGAAATGAAGACCAGCGGACGAGCCCCGGCCCCCCAGCGGCCGAAGATGACCAAGATCCTGGCCACGCTGGGCCCGGTCTCGGCCAAGGCCGAGGTGATGGCCAAGCTCCTGGACGCGGGAGTGGACGCCTTCCGCCTCAACTGCTCGCACGCCAGCATGGAGGATCTCCAGCGCAACGTGGAGCTCGTGCGCTCCCAGGCCCGCGCCGCCCGCAAGGCCGTGGCCGTCGTGATGGACCTGCAGGGTCCGCGCCTGCGCGTCGGCCGCCTGCGCAACGGCGAGCCCATCCTGCTCAAGAACGGCGCCCGCACCCGCATCACCGTCCACGACATTCCCGGCACCGCCGAGGAGTTCTCCACCTCGTTCAAGAAGCTGCCGAAGGCCGTCAAGAAGGGAATGGAGATCCGCCTGGACGACGGGTCCATCGTCCTGTCGGTGACGCGCATCGGCGCCGACTGGGTGGACTGCGAGGTCGTCATCGGCGGCGCCCTCAAGGAGCACAAGGGCATCAACCTGCCCGGCGCCCACATCGACCTGCCGGCCCTCACCCGCAAGGACCTGCGCGACCTGGACATGGGCATGCGGCTGGGCGTGGACCACGTGGCCCTGTCCTTCGTGCGCAGCCCCGACGACATCGTGCGCGCGCGCAGGATCATCCAGAAGGCCGGCCTGCCCACGCGCCTGATCGCCAAGATCGAGCACCCGGACGCCATCGCCGACATCGACCGCATCCTGGACGCGGCCGACGGCATCATGATCGCCCGCGGCGACCTGGCCGTCGAGCTGTCCGCGGCCGAGGTGCCCGCGCTGCAGAAGATGCTCGTGCGCAAGGCCAACGACTCCGGCAAGCTCTCCATCGTGGCCACCCAGATGCTCGAGAGCATGATCGGCCACGCCCACCCCACCCGCGCCGAGGCCTCCGACGTGGCCAACGCCATCTACGACGGCGCCGACGTGGTGATGCTCTCCGGCGAGTCCGCCGTGGGCCTGTACCCGGTGGAGACCGTCACCGTGATGGCCGACATCATCCGCAAGGCCGAGGCCTCCAACTTCCGCTACAAGTTCATCCCGCACGGACTCTCCGACACTCCCGACACCGGCTTCGCCCACGCGCTGGCGCGCGCCTGCCACGACGCCTGCGAGGTCACCGGCTCCAAGATCGTCGTCGTTTACACCATGACCGGCTGGTCGGCGCGCATCATGTCCAAGTACCGGCCCAAGGCCCCGATCGTGGCGATGACGCCTCTCAAGGCCACCTACAACCAGCTGGCCCTGTACTGGGGCCTCTCGCCCACCATCTGCCCGCTGGGCAAGACCACCGACGAGATGCTGGGCTACGGCGAGCGCATCCTGCTCAAGAGCGGCCTGGTTCGCAACGGCGAGACCACGCTGGTCACCGCCGGCGGCACCGCCAAGCACAAGGCGTCCAACATGCTGAAGGTCCACGTCGTCGGCTCGCTGACCTACCGCTGATGGCGTCGTCCGCCCGCGTGGTCCTCATCGCCGTGCCCCGCGGCGGCAAGGCGCGGGAACTGGCCGAGGGGATGGTCGAGGCGCGCCTGGCCGCGTGCGTGAACCTCCTGCCCGAGATCTCCTCCGTCTACCGCTGGAAGGGGAAGGTCCGCCGGGACGCCGAGAGCCTGCTGGTGATCAAGACCTCGGCCCGGCGCCTGAAGGCCCTGGAGAAGTGGGTCAAGGCGCGGCACCCGTACGAGACTCCGGAGTTCCTGGTCCTGTCCGCCTCGGGCGGCTCGCGCGACTACCTGCGGTGGCTGAGCGCGGAGACCGCGTGAGCAGGATCTCGGCCCCGACCTTCGCCCCTCGCCTGGTCTCGGTGCGCGACGAGAGCCCCGCCGTGCGCACCTTCCGCTTCGCCTCGCCGCCGGGCTTCTCCTTCGTCCCGGGCCAGTTCGTGCTCTTCCACTTCGAGGACGACCCGAAGACCTGGCGCGCGTACTCGATCTGCTCGTCGCCGGCCTGCGCCCCGGAGTGGTTCGAGGTCACCGTCGGCATGGTGGGCCCGTTCAGCGACCGCCTGGGCGCGCTGACCCCGGGCGGCGAGCACGGCCTGGCCGCGCGCGGACCGTTCGGGCGCTGGACCTACGACGGGAGCCCCGAGCACGCCGTGCTGGTCGCCGGCGGCACCGGCGTGGCGCCGCTGCGCGCCATGATCCTCTCCAAAGTGGACCGGGCCCTGCCCGGCAAGATCACGCTGGTCTGCTCGGCGCGCGTCCCGTCGGCGCTCCTGTACCGCGCCGAGCACGACACCTGGCGCCGCGCCGGCGTCACCGTCCACGCCACCGTCACCCGCCCGGAGAGCGCCCCGGACGAGCGCTGGGACGGCCCCGTCGGCCGCATCGACGCCGCGCGCCTGCGCCGCGTCGTCGCGGACTTCGACCGCGCCGTCTTCTACCTGTGCGGCCCCGGCCGGATGATCGCGGACCTGCGCGCCGCCCTGGCCGCCGAGGGCGTCCCGCCCGGGAGGCTGCGCTTCGAGTCATGGGGCGACTACGCCGACCTGATCTGATCCTGGCCTCGGCCTCGCCGCGGCGCCGCGCCATCCTGCGCGCGGCCGGGATCTCGTTCCGCGTGGACCCCAGCTCCGTGGACGAGGAGATCGGGGAGACCGATCCCCGCCGTCTCGTCGTCAAGCTCGCCCGTCTCAAGGCCCTGGAGGTCGCCCGCCGCCACCCCGGCGTGCCGGTCCTCGGGGCCGACACCACCGTCGTCTGCCACGGCGAGATCCTCAACAAGCCCAAGGACCTGGCCGACGCCGTGCGGATGCTGCGCCTGCAGTCGGGGCGCTCCCAGCGGGTCTACACCGGCGCCGCGCTGGCGGTGGGCCGCCGCGTCTACACCGACTGCGCCGTGTCGCGCATCAAGGCCAGGCGCCTCGACGACGAGCGCCTGCGGCGCCTGGCCGGCAAGCACATGGACAAGGCCGGCGCCTACGCCATCCAGGACCGCGCGGACCCGCTGGTGGAGAAGGTCGTCGGCGACCGCGACACCGTGACCGGGCTGTCCATGCGCTCGGTGCGCCGCCTCCTGGCCCGCGCGCGCCGCGCCCGACGGGGCTAAGGCTCGGGAGCGCCGGGAAGGACGAAGTAGAAGCGCGCCCCGCGGGGCGCGGCGTCGGCGATGCCGATGGTCCCGCCGTGGCGCGCGACGACCTTCTCGCAGAGCGCCAGTCCCAGTCCCACGTTGCCCACATGGCGCTTGAAGTCGGTCTGGTAGAACTTGCGGAAGATGTCGGGACGGGCCTCGACCGGCACGCCGGGGCCCGAGTCGCTGACCGAGACCTCCACGCCCCCGTCCGCGGCGGCCACCCCGAGGGCGATGCTCCCGCCCGCCGGCGTGTGCTCGACGGCGTTGTGAGTCAGGTTGTCCAGCACGCGGCGCAGCAGCGCGGGATCGCCGAGCACGGGGGGGACGGGCCCCGCCGGCAGGTCCAGCGTCACGCGCTGCCGGCGGTCGGCGGCCACCAGCTCGAAGTCCTTGGCGCAGGCCCGGGCCAGCGCGGTCAGGTCCACCAGCTCCAGGCGCCGCAGGGACGCCGACTCCTCCAGCTTGGCCAGTTGGAGCACGTCCTCCACCATGCGCTGCAGGCGCGCGGTGGACATCTCCAGCAGCTCGAAGGTGCGGCCGTGCTCGCGCCTCTGCGCGCCGTCGGCCGATTCGGCCAGCAGCGCGATGCCGGAGCGGATCACGGTCAGAGGCGTCTTCAGGTCGTGGACCAGCATCGCCGAGAGCTCGCGCGCCTCGGCCTCCACCTGGCGGCGGCGCGCGGTCTCGGCCTTGAGCCCCGCGCCCATGCGGTTGAAGGCCTTGACCAGCCGGGTCAGCTCCGAGCCTCCCAGCCCCCGCGCGCGCAGCGGGCGGAAGCCCTCGGGGTCCGCGGAGAGCGCCTCGATGCGCGCGACCACGCGCTCGATGCGCTCCCCGGCGAACATCCCGATCAGCCAGGCCGACAGGGCCAGGGCCAGGAGCGAGGCGACCGTCGCGCCCGCGCCCTCGGCCGCGATCGCGCGCAAGCGCGCCTCCAGCCGGGCGGTGCGAAATCCCAGCTGGACCGTGCCCTTGCCCCTCCGCCCCAGGTCCACCGGGCCCTCCACGTCGTAGATGCCGTCGTTCACCTCGGCCAAGGGACGCCCGGGCTTGGGGACGCGACCGAGGAGCCGCCTCTCGTCGGAGCGGCCCACCAGGCGGCGGCCGCGGCGGTCGCGGACCACGATCGTGGCCACGTCGGCCTGGCGCACCAGCGCGGCGAAGTCCCGGCCCAGGGCGATGAACCGGCCCTGGCGCGCCTCGGACTGCACCAGCGCGCGCACCGCCTCCAGCGTGATGTCGCCGAGCCGGCGCGTCTGCGCGTACGCCTCGCGGCGCGCGACCTGCGCGTGACGGGCCGTCAGCGCGCCGGTGATCGCGGCGCCGAAGAGGGCGAACACCAACGCCAGCCAATAGCTCAGTCGCATGAGGGGCGGCGGACCTGGCCCATTCTATGAATTTCGGCTATACTTGGCGCGCATGAACGCCGAGCGTCTGCGCCGGGGGCTTTTCCTCCTCCAGACCCTGCCCGCGCGCCTGAGCTTCCGGCGGGGGCGCGCGAGCTTCGTGGAGTGCGCGGTGGCCGCCGCCGCGGCCGAGCTGGTGCCGGTGCTGGACGCGGGCGGGCGGCCGCTGGGCCCGCGCCTGCTCGCCCGGCTCCGGCTCGCCTCGCG
>JAJXTZ010000242.1 GCA_021783355.1 bacterium
CGCGCTCCCGGAGCTCGACCACTCCTTCCTGCCCGCCTACCGCGACCTGACCACGCTCTCGGCCGAGGAGTTCCCGGCCCTGATCCCCGCGGCCGAGGCGGCGGTGCGCCGCGCGCCGGACTGCGCCTGGGCCTGGGTGTTCCGCGCCTTCTCGCTGCGCTCTCTGATGCGCTACGACGAGGCGGTGGCCGACCTGGACCGCGCGGTGGCCCTGGCCCCGCGCTCGGCCGCGCTGTGGGCGATGCGCTCGCGGGTCAAGCTCACCAACCGCCAGGCCTTCTACGACGGCGTGCGCGACATGAAGAAGGCCGTCGCCCTGGCTCCGCGCTGGGGCTGGCTGCGGTGCTGGCTGGGCGAGGCCCAGCGCCACGAGGGAAAATTCAAGGACGCGCTCAAGTCCCTGGACCGCGGCCTGCGCCTGGAGCCGGGCTACCTGCGCGGCTGGGCCTGGCGGGGCGGGGTCAAGGTCGCGCTCGGCGACTTCCGCGGCGCGCGCCGCGACCTGGACAAGTCCCTGGCCTGGGACCCGATCTACTCCTACGACTTCGAGTACACCTACGACCAGAAATCCTGGGCGTTCAACCAGCGCCAGCTGGCCGACCGCGGCCTGGGCGAGGTCCGGCAAGCCCTGCGCGACCTCAACCAAGCGCACCGCTACGGCCCGCGCTACGCGTGGTGCTTCAATCCGTCCGGCGACCTCGCCAATTACGAGGCCGCCGTCGCCGAGCTCGACGCTTATATAAAGAAGTCGCCGCGCGACGCCTGGGCCTGGGCCTGGCGCGGCTGGACCTTGCACCAGGCGACCCGGAACGACGAGGCGCTGGCGTCCTTGGAGAAGGCCCGCGCGCTGGCGCCGAAGGCGTCCTGGCCGGCGGCCTGGGAGGGGCGCGTGCTGGCGCTGACCGGGCGGCCGAAGGAAGGGACGCGGTCCCTGAGCGCCGCCCTGCGCCTGGACCCGGAGTACGCGCCGGCCTGGGGCTGGCGCGCCGAGGCGCGGCGTCTGTCGGGAAACCGTCGCGGCGCGGTCGCGGACTTCACCGTCGCGATCCGTCGCGACCACCGCGCGGCCTGGGCGCTGGCCGGGCGCGGCGAGGCCAAGCGCGGCCTCGGGGACCTCAAAGGCTCCCTCGCGGACCTGGACCGGGCGCTCGGCATCCTTCCCGACTACGCCGAGGCGCTGGGCTGGCGCGCGGAGACGCGGCGACTGCTGGGCGAGCCCGCGGGCGCGCTCGACGACGCCGACCGCGCGCTCGCGCTCAAGCCCGGCCTCGTGCTCGTCCTGGTCACGCGCTCCCTGATCAAGCAGGCGCTCAAGGACTACGCGGGCCAGGCCCAGGACCTGCGCCGCGCGGCGGAGCTGAGCCCGGAGCTCTTCGCGGAGGTCGCGCGTTGAGCGCGCGGGACTTCCTGAAGGGCTTCGCCAAGTCGGTGCTCGTCCACCGCCACGCCTTCGTGCCGTCCCCGGCCAAGACCCTGGAGATCGGGCGCGGCGCGCGCCTGCCGGCCTCGTTCGACGAGGCGCTCGGCGGCCCCGCGCCGGGGGCCGTGGACGCGGCGTTCCGGGCGCGGCGCTGGGACGCGGCGCGCGCGCGCCTGGCGGAGTGGACGAAGTCCGAGCCGTCGCGTCCCGAGCCGCGCCTGTTGTCGGCCGTGCTCGCGCTGTGGCGCGCCCCGGCGGAGGAGGTCCGGCCGGGGCCGCTCGAGGGGATGATCGACCGCTTTTGTTCGCGCGAGGGCCGACGCGCGCTCGAGGCCCTGGTCCGGGACTTCCCGGACTGGACGCCGGCGCGTCTGTGGCTGGCGCTGGCGCAGCTCCGCCGCACGGACCTGCCCGCGGCCTGGCGCGCGCTCGACGCGCTGGCCGCCGCGCGGCCGGACTGGAGCGCGGCCCTGCTGGTCCGCTCGGAGCTGGCGCGCGTGGACGTCGTCTACGGGAAGGCGCTCAAGGACCTGGATCGCGCGCAGGCGCTCTCGCCGCGCGACGCCTGGGTCCGCGCCTTCCGCGCGCGCGTCCTGTTCCAGAGCGCGCCGGGCCCGGCGGCCGCGCGGGAGATGGACCGCGCGGTCGCGCTCGCGCCGAAGGAGGGTTGGATCCGCGCCTGGCGCGCGGACGGCCGCCGCAAGCTCGGCGACCTGCGCGGGGCCGCGGCCGACCTGGCCGCCGCGCGCCGTCTGGAGCCCGGCTACGACCGCATCTGCCTGTGGGAGGGGAAGGTCCTGCGCGCGCTGGGCCGCCCGCGCGACGCCGAGAAGGTCCTGACCGCCGGGCTGAAGCTCGTGCCCGGCTTCGAGAAGGCGTACTCCGAGCGCGCCCGCGCGAGAATGAGCCTGGGCAAGGTGGACGCGGCCCTGCGCGATCTGGACGAGGCGGTCCGGCTCAATCACCGCCACAACGCGTTCTGGAACTGGACCGCCGAGATCGTCCCGGTGGACGAGGCGCGCCACCGCGTGCTGACGCAGCTGGCCGGGCACGCGAAGAAGAGCCCGCGTTCCGCGCGGGCCTGGGGCTGGCTCGGCGAGGCGCTGACTCAGGCCGGCTTCTTCGCGGAGGGGCTGCTCGCCCTCGACGCGGCGCTGACGCTGGACCCGACGCGGCCGGGCCTGCGGACCTGGCGCGGCGAGGCCCTGCTGAGGCTCGGACGCCTGACGCAGGCCGAGCGCGAGCTCGACCTCGCGGTGCGGCAGGACCCGCACGACGGGCGCGCGCGCGCCTTCCGCGGGCGCCTGCGCTTCCTGCGCGGTCGCCCCGCGGAGGCCGTCGCGGACTTGGAGAAGGCGGCCTCGGACTCGATGATCGAGTACTCGTGGGTCTACGCCTGGCGCGCGCAGGCCAAGGCGGCCGCGGGCGACCGCGCCGGGGCGCGGGAGGACGCGGAGACGGCCGTC